>NZ_JAYKZZ010000012.1:0-2720 GCF_035818675.1 Parapedobacter flavus | reverse complement strand
TGTCTATTTCGGAGATATGGGGCCGATGTTTTCGGTCGATACTGGGCCAGCGTTTTCGGAGGATGCTGGGCCACTTTCCAAGTGCAATTATAGGTGATTAATGTTAAGCTTCCAATATTTTTTATTCGGGTGCCGGGGAATGCAGTGGTTTGATCAACCTTAACCTGCCTGCGCGGCGAGCGCCCGGCGGAGGCACCGTTTACTGTACCCTGTTTTTCTTTCTGAAAGATTCCCCGTCGAGTTCGATCCTGTGTGAGGAGAAGACGATCCGGTCGAGTATCGCATCAGCGATGGTGCTCTCACCGATCAGTCCATGCCATTCCGATACGGGTATCTGCGAGACAAGGATGGTGGATGCCCTGTCATAGCGATCTTCGATGACATCCATCAATACGTTTCGGGCGGCCTGGTCGATTGCCGTCAGCCCGAAGTCATCCAGTATGAGCAGCCGGCAGCGGGATATTTTCTTGAGCAGCTTATGATAGCTTCCCTCCAGCTTTGCCAGCCTTGCCGCATCGAAGAACCGGGCGGTGTTGTAATACTGGGTTTTATGGAGCATCTGACAGGCCTTCACCCCGATACATTGCCCCAGGAAGCTTTTGCCCGACCCGGTGGGGCCTGTCAATATGATGTTTTCCCTGCGGGTGATGAAGCTCAGCGAGAGTATCCGCTCGAAGGTGCTTTTGTCGAGGTTGCGCGGGGAGAGGTAATCGATGTCGGCGGCGGAAGCCGCCTGCCTGAACCCGGCGCGCTGGATGAGGCCGTCGATCTGGCGGTTCTGCCGGCTCTCCCATTCGGAGTCCACCAGCAGGGCCAGGAAGTCGTCCTTGGTTTCCTCGCTGTGAAGGTTTTCCGTGAGGCTGCGATGGTACAGTGCAGCCATGGCGTTCATGCGCATCCCGCGCATTTTCTCAATGGTGTTGTGTTCGTTCATGTTATTGTTATTTATTGTGATGTAATCGATCGTTAAGCTGCCGGGGGGTCAGCCCCGAACCCGTTCGGGACAAGCTATGCCCGTTGCGGTCAGCTGTAATGGGCCGCCCCGCGCACGTTGGCATGTTCGGGTATGGGCTGGTCCTCTTCCATGTTTTCCTCCAGCATATCCAGCCTGTTTCTCAGGATTTTCTCGATGGTGTGGTAGGATGCCCGGTGATATTCCAAAGCCCGCTTGCAGGCGTTTTCCAAACGCCCCCGACCGTAATGTGCCGCGAAGGATAGGATGCCCTGCGACTGTTTATAGGCGATTTCCGGGTAGCTGTATTGCCCGATCAGCCGCTCGATGTAATCTCGTGTGTGGGTTCCCACCCGCAGGGCCCTGTCCAGGAAGTATTCCGGCCGCCATTGGCTGTAAACCTGGTGGCTGGAAGGCATGTGCTCCCCCACGGTGGTGTAATGGCCGCCCCGGTAATTCCGGGCGTGCTTGGCGATACGCTGTCCGTTATGGCATATTTCGACCGTATCCCTGTTATACTGTACCTCCACGTGGTGGCCGATATAGCGATGCGGGACGCTGTAGTAATTCTTGTCCTCGCTGTGGTATACGTGCGAGGTCCTCTGGACCTTGGCCCTTTTGAAGTACCGCAGGCTGTAGGCACCGGCCGGGAGCGGGGACAGGTGTTCGCGTTCCAGGTCGAGGAAATGGCTGCGGCGCGAGCCGTTGCCATGTGAAAACAGGTAATCGTTGTAGGCGGGCAGCAGTTCCCCGATGGCATCGTTGATGCTTTTCGCATCGAAAAAGGTGTGGTGGCTGAGCGGATAATAGATCCGCTGGTAGACCAGATCCACGCTGCGCTCAACTAGGCTTTTATCCTGCGGCCGGTGCGGGCGGGCCGGGTCGACCACGCAGCCGTAATGCAAAGCGAAGTCCGCCAGTGTCTTGTTGATCAGCGGCGCGTATTTCGAACCCTTGCTCACGGCTGATTTAAGGTTGTCCGAGACGATGGCCTGCGGCACCCCGCCGAGCCACCGGAGGCACGCTTCCAGGCAGGCAATCACATCTTCCCGCTTCTGCGAGGGCACGGCCATGATGAACGTGTACTGGCTGCACGGGAGGATGGCGACGAATACCTCGGCAGCCACCTGCTCGCCGGTTTCCTTGTCCGTGTAATACAATTTCTTGCCGCAGAAGTCAACGAAAAGCTTTTCCCCGGCCCTGTGGGTGAGTTTGCCGGAGTGGGCACCCAGCCCTTTCCAGCGCCGGTAATGCCAGGTGAACTGCGTGTAGCGGTAACCACCCGGGTGGCGCTGGAGGTATTCCCGCCAAAGCTGCTGCAGGGTCGCCCCCGGTGTGGTCATTTTGGCCTCGATGGTGCTGAACTCCCCCGAAAGCGCCTCGTAGCGCTCCTTCTCGGTCTGGCCTTCCTCGGTGAACAAATCCCGCAGGTCCGGCTCCTCAAGTTCCATGAGTTCATCCCAGGACAACCCAAGCTCCCTGAATCGGGAAACGTAGCCGTCCACGGTTTTACGGTTGATGTTCAGCAGTGCCGCTGCCTTGCGGTTGCTGAGACCCTTGCGTTTTAGTGTGATCAATGTGCGTAGTTCCATGATGTCTATACGTTGTCCTGCCATGCATCTATATGTTTTGATGCAAGACTAGCCATTTCATGGAAAGTGGCCCAATGACCTCCGTTAATCCGTCATATTCACCCCTCGTTTTGGCCCAATGACCTCCGTGATGAAATGCGAACTTTTTGGCCCAATGATTCCCGAAATCACTGGCC
>NZ_JAYKZZ010000011.1:0-323008 GCF_035818675.1 Parapedobacter flavus | reverse complement strand
TGGCCCAATGACCTCCGTTAATCCGTCATATTCACCCCTCGTTTTGGCCCAATGACCTCCGTGATGAAATGCGAACTTTTTGGCCCAATGATTCCCGAAATCACTGGCCCGGCATTACCGTAAACCGTGGCCCAGTGACCTCCGTTATAGACACTACACAAAGTACCGGTAAAGAAAGAGGATTCATTGGTTGTAAATTACGCCTAAACTGGTTGTAAAATACACCTAAAGCTTTATTTTAATGCCATAATATTTTGTATCTTTGTTTGGCCAGCAAACAATAATCAATTGATGATCAAGAAGTTAACCTTGGTAAAAAAATTCGTTTTATCCGACAAATGAAAGGAATGAAACAAGAGGTGTTAGCTACAAAAATGGGAGTATCTCAGCAAAAAACCCTTATGAGGTAGATGCAATTACCCCGGACTACAGCAGTGCCATCTGGGCACCAATGGTCAGGGCAAACGCATAAAAACGACAGCATATCGTTGTTGTATTCACAAGATGTTGTATCAGGTAAAACACTTATGTGTAAATGCTGCGGATTCTAAAAAGTGATCGGGTGCCAGGAGGTTTTCCAGTTACCCCAATCCGAGCCATAAGCATAAGAAATGTATTGCGGTTTCGAAGGATCAATATGGCCATGCAGATCCCCACTCCAACCGCAATTATGCAAGTGTGATTTCAGGTTTTGTCTGATCTCGCCGACCTTTTCAAACCGGAGTCCATCACTGGATTCCCATAGAACGATGTAGCTGCTTGCTGTCATACGTGCCGCCGTATGGATTGCCTGATAACGTTTGATATCCGGTCTGTATTTAACATCGCAATGATCTGAACCTGCGATATTAAGTTTGTCAATAGCTATTCCTTTGTAGGTTAGCCCAGCGGGCCAGTTTTCATCAGTGGCATCGGCAATGGCAACTCTTGTTTCATGGAGGTGTTTGTCGGTCCAGGTATAGTAGAAAAATAGCGTATCGTTGTTAATGACCATGCTGGGTTCGCCGGCTCCCCATGCATCCTGGTGACCGTCAAATTCGACAACGGGCTGGGGATTGTCGCTCCAGCCAGTGCCATCCCATTTGAGCCAGGGACCGGTGGGAGTTGTCGACCTCGCGACGTAGACGTGGTTAAAGATCATCCCCTCGTCTTCGGTGGAAGTATAGCCTGCATAGTAATAGTTGCCGATTTTGACCACACCAGGGTCGCAGACTGAATACTCATCGCGGGATCCGTCAGTGGGGCTTAACGCAGGCACATCTGCTGTCCACGTTTTACCGCCATCTATACTGGTACGGTACATCGCTTGATCCCAGTACACTGTGCCTGAATTTTGCTCAAGCATTAAATAAGCTTCATAAGCCTCGTCGACGGACTCGCCATTAAAATAGGATGTGCTGTTTGGCATTGCTTCCGTTCTTGACCATACACCTGCGGTTCCATTGCCTTCGCTAAGCGTCCATATATACGCTCCGGAGGCAAATTTTCCCGGGTTTGCGAGTTGCAAGTATTGGTTGTCGGTATAGTTGTCGTAGTGCATCGAGGCAATTGGGGATGTGGCGATGGATGTGGCGTAATCGCCGAGCCAAGAATACAGCCGGAGCGTTAATGCGCTATTTGTCGAATTCCAATTAGGACACCTCACATTGATCGAGTAAAAAGCATCGGTAGCCATAAAATGTTGTGCAACAATGTCGCTGGATTCAATTGCGATCGGGCGCGGGGAGGCATCTGCATGATAAAGCAATACATCCATCCCATGTACCGCGCCGGGAGAAGCAAACCATGCCTGTATCAGGCCGTCATCGTCAGTAATGATAGATGGCCCATAGCGGTAACCACCACCATCGTAAACATCCCATCCTGCTTTAGGTGAAAATACGCGATTGTAGCCGCTTTTTACCGTATCTATTTGATCATCTGACTTATCAATGCTAAGTTCGTTGCCGCAGGATAAGGTGGCGATAATCGCCGGAAAAAGGTAAATGAGGGTTAAAAGAGGGATTGTCTGATGGGATTTCATGATGGAGCTTAGTTTATTAATCGATGTAAGGTAAATAAACTTACCCGTAGCGCTGTCCTGCTCTGACCTGATACCATCAATGCCTATAACTTCATGGATGGCATCAATGGCATTACGGCCATGTATAGCTTTGCGGTGTTGCTGTTACTGTGGTTAGGTAGTCTGTTCTTTTCATCGGTCGTATTGCTCAGTTTATGCTGGCGTTGTGCATTACTTTGCTTAAAATAAGTTTGCTATCTTTGTGTATTATGAAAACTGTGACATTAGATATTTTGAACGATAAGGCGATGAACCTGCTCAAGGATTTGGAATTGCTGAAGCTCGTCCGTGTTCGCAGGCAGACTTCGACAGATAAAGAATTGAAGAAAGATCTCATCGCTAAATACAAAGGGGCAATGACTCCCCAAAATAAAGAAGAGATAGACCGCCAACTTCAAGACCTACGCAACGAATGGGAATAGACTATCTGTGGGACACCAATACGGTTATCTACTACCTACACTACACAGAGTAGCAAGATTGAGGGTACGCAAACTAATATAGAAGATGCTTTTTTGGATAAAGAAGATTTGGGAGTTGAGCACAATTTACCTTTTTCATCTCGGTTAATGCGAGGTTGCGCCGTAAAACAAAAAATCATGATTATGGAAAAGCAAACCCAAGACTTAATTAAAAAAGCGTATTTCGCCTTCAATGCAAGAGACATCGATATGGCGCTGTCAACAATGCATCCGAATGTTCAATGGCCAAAAGCATTTGAAGGGGGATATGTAAATGGACATCCTGAAATAAGAAAATATTGGACAAGACAATGGACCGAGATAAATCCCAACGTTGAGCCCGTTGAATTTAATGAAAGGCAGGATGGAACCTTGGAAATTATGGTTCACCAAATAGTGAAGGATTTAGCAGGCAATCTAATGTTTGATGGAAGAGTAAAGCACATGTATACTTTACAAGACGGCTTGTTACGAAGAATGGATATTGAACTTTTATGAAACGGCAGGTTATTAGCGTTCACGCTTCCTAATACGCCTTGAAACCAAAACCAACTGCATCCGCCTCATTTCGGTAGGGCAGCGGTGTGCCCGCGGCTCTACACCGGAAATCGCAGCACGCATAGACGATCTGTATCGTTCTATCATCGAGGCAGGAACACACCTGGCCCCCAGCATCAAGGTAGCCGAGGCTTCCAAAGCGATTGAAAATGCGCAACGCGACGTTAATATATCCTTCGTTAATGAGTTGGCCCTGATTTTTGATCGCATTGGTATCGACACGAACGATGTCATCGAGGCAGCCGGCACCAAATGGAATTTCTTGAAGTACAAGCCCGGCTTAGTGGGCGGCCATTGCATTGGTGTAGACCCCTATTACCTCGCGCGTAAGGCACAATCGCTCGGCTACCTTCCGCAGGTTATCTTATCCGGCCGCCGGGTTAATGATCAGATGGGAGCATTCGTGGCCGACAAGGTCGTTAAATTAATGATTCAAAAGAATCATAAAATCAAAGACTCCCGAGCACTTATTATGGGAATCACCTTCAAGGAAAACTGCCCCGATATCCGAAACACGCGGGTTGTTAATATTTACCACGAGCTGGAGCAATTTGGCCTTGCTGTAGATATCGTTGATCCCTGGGCTGATGCCGAGGAGGTAAGACGTGTATATGGTTTAGCTATCCTGAACGAGGTGGATAAAAACGTCGTTTACGATGCCATTGTTGTGGCCGTTGCCCATAGCGAGTTCCTGAAATTCGATTACCAAAAGGTAAAACGCAATAATGGAATCATTTTCGATACCAAAGCGTGTTTGGACCGCGGTTTGGTAG
This sequence comes from Parapedobacter flavus, assembly GCF_035818675.1. Classification (NCBI taxonomy): domain Bacteria; kingdom Pseudomonadati; phylum Bacteroidota; class Sphingobacteriia; order Sphingobacteriales; family Sphingobacteriaceae; genus Parapedobacter; species Parapedobacter flavus. Next base: position 319,154 of record NZ_JAYKZZ010000011.1, on the reverse strand, counting down.
ATGGGAGGCTTTAATTATCTTTGCGCCATGTTTTATGCGTTGATAGCCATTTTGCTTTTTGCCGCCATGCTGGTGTACTTCCGCATTGCCGATCGGTATAACATCATCGATAAACCGAATGAGCGGAGCAGCCACACAACCGTAACCATCCGTGGCGGCGGGATTGTTTTTTACCTGGGCGTACTGGCGTGGTTTATTTGGAGCGGTGCCGCCTACCCTTATTTTTTTGCCGGGCTTACGTTGATTACACTGATCAGCTTTCTCGACGATATCCTTACCTTATCCAATCGTATTCGCATCAGCATCCATTTATTATCGGTGGTGTTGCTGTTTCTCGAAGTCCAGCTGTTTGACCACGCTTGGTGGGTTGTTCCGATTGCCTTGGTATTGGTTATCGGTACCATCAACGCATATAACTTCATGGACGGCATCAACGGTATTACCGCGATGTATAGCTTCGCCGTGCTGTTGCTGCTGTGGTTAGCTAATCGCGAGGTAGGCTTCGTTGACGATCGGCTCCTTTATTGTACCGCTGTTGCCAATGGGGTATTTGCTTTTTTCAACTTCCGCAAGCGAGCGAAATGTTTTGCAGGCGATGTGGGTAGCGTAAGCATGTGCTTTATTTTGCTTTTCGCTACGTTGAGCCTGATTTTGGCTACTGGTAATGTGATCTATATCCTGTTTTTTGCGGTATACGGCGTGGATAGTGTGATGACGATTATTTTACGGTTATTGCGGCGGGAGAATATTTTCAAAGCGCATCGGACGCATTTGTATCAGTACTTGGCGAATGAGGCTAGGGGCAATCGGCTGGTGATTGCGGTTTGTTATGGGGTATTTCAAGTGGTAATAGGGGTGCTCGCGTTGGTTGCCTCACCGCATCCAGCCAGGACACAGATCGGCGTAGCTATTTGCGTATTGGTTTTACTCACCATGTTATATATTGGTATTCGGCGGTATGTTTTGATTGGTCAGTTAAAAACTCCGTAGCGTTTTTAATAAGCCCTCTCTAGCAGAAACCGGAAGTTTATCGATCTTCAACGCCGATTTAATCTTCGAATTCCTCACTACATAACTCTCCGTCAGCTTTTTCAAACGTTCGCTGTTCAGGGGCAGATGCAAGGTGTCCCCAATCTTCGCTATACCGCTTACTATTCCGCGAGGTATTTTCCAAAGCGAAGGCTTCTTTTCCCGTGCCTGTCCGATGAGTCCTATCAACTCATTCGTAGATAATGGATCATCGTCGGCCAAATTATATGTTCCTCCAGGGATATCTGCATCTTCCAATATCCGTTTAATGATGTAATTCAAATTATCAATGGAGAGAAATGATCTTTCGTTATCAAAAGCAGTCAACGGCCAAGGCAGGCCTTTACTCACCACCTGATACAACAAATTAAGATTGCCCTTATTGCCTGGGCCATGAATCATGCAGGGCCTTAAAATAAACAACCGCTTTCCAGCGGGCAACGACTGGCTATTCAAGTATTGTTCAGCTTGCCGTTTGGATTGGCCATAAGGGGTCTGGGGATTAGGCTCGACATCTTCGACCAGATGACCCGCAACTTGATCAGCGACCGCCTTTACACTACTGAAATAGATAAAATCTCGTGCATCACTTTGCAGAAATCGGTCAAACAACTGCTTAGTTAGCTCGGTATTTACCCGGAAATACTGATCGGGAGCACTGATGTTTTTCGTGTCGTGGGCTTTGCCAGCAAGGTGGATGATAGCGTCGTAATGGTCCGACACCTCATGCTGACTATTATGGCGAAGAGACAGGGGCGATATTTCAAAGCCATCTTCCTCAAGAAATGGTTGGAGGTTTTGTCCAACAAAACCAGAGGCTCCTGTTATTACAACATTCATATGTACTGACGAATAGACGATGCCATTTGTTCGTTAACAGATTCACGTTTGAAATGACGCAGGAATTCAGTCCTGACCATATTTTCATATTGATACGCTTCCAATTGACCTACCATGCCATTAACATCACCGGGCAGAAATAATATACGGTTGGGGATATGTTTCTTGATAAATTCATTTGCAAAGCCAGCCACTCCTGCGATAATGGGTTTGTCATAAGCACCCAGCTCAAATATTTTAGAGGGCAACACCTTTTTAAACGCGTCGTAGTCGTTCAGGTGTAAAAAGAGAAAGTCGGTATCGCGATAGATTTCCAACAATTCCGCCCGCTTTACGGGTGCCCGGAGCTCCACATTCTGCACATTAAGTCGATTGAGTTCAGCTTCCAGCTTTGCTTTCGCACCACCATCTCCGATGATCACAAACTTATATGCGTCGCCGAGCTGTTTTGCGGCTTGCGGCACAATGATATGGAGCCCTTGGCCTTCGCCGATATTTCCTGCATAGACGATGGTCTTTACATCCCTTTGACTTGGGGTAGAAGCCTGCAGATTTAAAAACTCATTGTCGATACCGTTGGGAAATTCCGAATATGACGGCCTCGTATATTTGTCGAAATATGGCTTAAAGCCACCGCTTATTAGGTTGATATGCGAGGCGTAGTTAAAAACCTTTTTTTCGATTTGCGTTAGTACCGGTAGCACCGCCGCTTTAATCAATGAGCTCTTCAATACGTCCTTCATGGTATCCGTAAAAATATCCCGGACGTCCAGGTATAGCGGTATGCGTTGCTTCTTTGCGACAGTGTATCCCAAATATGCGGTAAAAAGCCGGGAGGAGGAGGCTACTACCAAATCATACTTTTTCCCTCTTATCAGTCGTTTAGTTTCCGAAAAATAACGTTTAAAGGACTTAATTTGATCTTGCATCCCGCTTTGATGCTTTGGAATGGTTATTCGGTGTATCTTATAATTTCCACGATCTTCAAAGGCTGGCGCATCGGCAGCAAACGTGCTGTACCGATTGGGTAAGGTGGTGATCACATCCATTTCGGCATCGTCTTCCAGCTGCCGGGCAAGTTCTTTAACTAGAGGAGAGTTCCGAAATGAGCCTGCACAGAGATCGGGCTCGAAGTAGAATGTGAGGTAAAGGATTTTCTTCATTAATTGATTAACTGTTCTTCAAAATAAATTAGTGATTTCAAATGTTGTGTAAATGGAATCGCAATTCGCTTTGCTTGACGATAAACGTTATAGCCTTCTGCAAAATCATACTCTTCTACAATTACCGAATCAGCGCCTTCGACAACAATTTTCACTCCATTCGTTAATAATATAGCATCAAGCAATACTTCATGAATGTCCACATTGGGATAAAGGTGCAAATAACTTGTCGCATTTACTGACTTAGTTAACGTATCCGTAATCACAATCTTGGACGGTTCAATGCTGAAGGAACGAGTGTGGTTCACCCCAAATCGCCGATATCCATCATGCATCGCTGCATAAACACCATCGACCGCATCCTTTAATATTGTTGTTCTTGCGCGTTGTGCTACCCTAAACCCTCCCCAGACTTGCGATTGATTCGCGTTGTTTACAACCACTGTATTATGCGCCTGCGTTGAGCGTTCAAGATCTCGTCTGGTACCAACTTGGTAGGTTGATGTGCCTTGTTCCACAAATACGGGCTCATTTTTGAAGTGCAAAATAAAACTCAATGCATCTGCATGGGCATGCCCCGGCTGGTAGGCAGGGCCTAATTGTGCGAAATCAATCTTCAGCTCATACTCACCCTTGGTGACGCTCCTATAGCCCGATTCATATAGTACTTTTCTCGATGCGGTTATTCCTAGTTGATCCGCGTATCGCATTAACCACTTAGCGGGAAAAGCTATAGCATTTGCACTGTCATTGAAGTGGGGAATATCCCCATTTCGAAATGTTATATTGCTAAGCCACGCGTACATATCCGAGGCCTTTTGTTCTAAATAGCGCCTGAAGTTTTGATCGTGGTTGGGCCATGATGAATACCAATCAATTAATTCGAGGATTCTAAAGAAAATAATCTTGTGGTACATTGGACTAAGCTCGAAATGTGCTCCGTCAGGCATTATTTGTTCTGAAAGCTCCTTTTTTAGTGTTTTTCCTCCGGTAGTTAGCCATGGCCCGTACCCAAAAAAAGCCCCCCCCATCATTAACGCAAACGCGTTTTCCATAATATGATTCCCCAACAAGTGATATTCTAAGCGGGATGATAAAAATTTAAGGTCTGCATAGAGGTAATGTAACAGCTCGGAATCGTCGACCTGATTTTCAACAATCCATCGTATTGAATTGATTATCCGTAATGAGGCAGGGTAGGGTTCTAAAGTGAGACGCCCGTCGATCAACCATTCATATTGAGATTTAATCACTTTGATTTTTGCGCCATTTGGAACATCTGGTTGGAGCAAATAGTTGGCGTATTGCAGATTATAGTTCCAAAGCTTTCCGTGTTGTTGAAAATCCCAGTCAACTCCTTCTTCAAAATCGACACGTAGGTTCAAGAAGGTAAAGGCAGCTCTCCCATCCCAACAGGATACAACGGCGGGATACATGGTGAAATTAAGTAGGGGTTCGAAGCCTACCGACCTCGTACCTTTATAGGATTTCAAAGTCTTAGGGGAAATAAGACGGTATTTAACTTGGTGAAGTATCTGGGTAAATTTCAGGTACTTGATTGTATTAAAAACCGTCTTCAGTTTGCTAAACATTACTGATTATAGAGTTCAATAACGTGTTTTACGATCCTTTCTGCAGTTTTACCATCCCACAGAGGTATATCCGCCCCTTGCTTCCAGGCGCCGGCGAATAGCCTTTCCATAGCCGGGCCGATGGTTCTCGGATCAGTGCCAAGTAACTCATTCGTGCCCATTTCCATCGTTTCCGGTCGTTCGGTATTATCCCTTAACGTCATACAGGGAACACGCATTACAGAAGCTTCCTCGGTTATTCCTCCTGAATCGGTAACTACCGCTTTCGCACGCTCTACTAAGTAATTAAATTCAAGGTATCCTAGTGGCTCAATCATGTGGAGTCGGGGATGAGATATCCCTAGATTTCCCAACATCTTCGCCGTGCGTGGATGCACAGGGAAGACCAACGGAAGGTTGTGTGAATGAGCAATGATTTCATCCATTAGGGCTTTAAGTTTCGATTCCTCGTCCACGTTTCCAGGCCGATGCAATGTCATCACAATATAACCTTTTTCTTGGAGTTTCAAATCATCCCATATGGAGGGTTTTTGAAATCGTGGTCGTTGCTTAAGCAAGGTATCGATCATGGTGTTACCAACGAAGAATATCCTTTCTTTGGCAATACCGCTCTTTTTCAAACTTTCATTTGCAGTGTCAGAAGTTGTAAAAAAATAATTGGTAATACTATCTGTGACTAAGCGATTGATTTCCTCGGGCATCGTCCAGTCTCCAGAGCGGATTCCCGCTTCAACGTGTGCCACCTTAACGTGCAGTTTTTGCGCAGTTATGGCGCACGCCATGGTAGAAGTCACATCACCTACAACCAGAACTAAATCGCTAGGGTTCTCTATGAGTTCTTTTTCGAAGCGCACCATAATCGCGGCCGTTTGTTCAGCCTGCGTACCACCTCCGGCCTCCAAGTTAGCATCTGGCTCCGGGATACCTAACTGTTCAAAAAAATCGCCAGACATTTTCTTGTCATAATGCTGCCCGGTATGAATTAAACGGTAACCAATATTGACACCTTCGTTCTTTTTATTCTGAATTGCCTCTATGATAGGTGCAATTTTCATAAAATTAGGCCGTGCTCCGGCAATGATGCTTATTAGCATTTATTATCAGTAATTAATAGTTTAATCTTTCCTGAGCTTGTTCGATACGGCTCATTAATCTTCACGAAAGTGAAATCCATTTGTACGTTTTCCGAATCAAACAATTGCTCTGGATTGATAACTGAATCAACAGCCGCCACATAGAAGATGGTAGCCCTCCCTAACTCGTTTTGTTCTACCTGAATATGTTTACAAATATCGAATAACTTGTGATGTCTCCCAAATATTAGGCCTGTTAAAGATATTTTCTTCCCATTTTTATCCACTATATATTCTCCTATCCTACCTTCAGTTATTCCAAATATATTAAGAATTCGGTGGTCTGTTTTAATCGTCTCTATTTTGTCTTCAGTATCGTACCGAATAAATGGAGATGCATAATTGAAGAACGATGTGCCGACCAAGTGTTCCGTACCGTCTAGTTGCTGGACAGCTTCTGCTAGGCCATACGTTTGATATACTTGATACTTATTTGGGCTAATTTCGCCAGCAATAACGCATGTTTCCGTATGACCATAAAACGACTGCGTTTTGACCCGAAATACTTCTTCAATGGTATTTCGATAATTCGGCGAAGGGAATTCACTCACCAAAAAAACCCCTTTCAACGTTTTTAAAAGAACATTCAGCAGTTCAGGTGCCGCGGCCTTGCAATGTAATGCAAATTCAAATATCGCGCTTGGATATCCATGCAAATACTCGATTTTATATCTTTTTGAAATAGGCAACAGTTTTCTACATACCACAAATGGGTCAGCATATATATCGAAGCGAAGGCTATTCCTTACAAAATCGTATTGAATGTAGTCGGTAACTGTTGATCTGCCATCAAAGTTCACTTTCAAAGAAGTAGGAGTATATTCTAGTACCGACCAGATTTTATGGATATGTGCCCATTCATTACCGTATCGACTTGGGTCCATATAAAAAGATAAAGGCTTTCCGGAAGAACCACCTGTATTGACCAACATACGGTTTTTCAAATCGAAACTTCTTTCCTTCAATGGCACGTTTATTAAGTCGCTTTTTCTAATAATTGGAATGTGCTCAATATCCGAAAAACATCTGATATCTTTTAAATTTATTCGATTCTCTCTATATAAATCACGATAAAATGGTACATTGAGATAGGCGTGTTTAAACACCTTATAAAACTCATTGAAGAGATACTTTTCCTTCTTGCCAATATCGTATTCAGCATATTCATCTATATAACGCGATTGCTGCCGATAAACATTTCCAATACCGGGCCGAAATGAATATGGAATTTGGGCAAGCAGTTGTCCTAATGGTATCGGGAGGTTTAATGAGCTCTTTTTTAAGTAGTTTAAGAAACTTGCCATCGTTTTAACTCTCGTTAATCGCAGATAAAAATTGCGAAAGCATATATTCTATATTATATTTTTGTTTCATAACTGAAACTATTTCTTCACCCTTTTCTTTTAAAAACGTATTTGTCGGATCACTAAGCTCACTAATTAACTTGTCAACCTCCTTTTTATCATCGAAATCTATAAATAATTGATTAGCATCGTAGGCTAATTGCACTTCTGGAGAATGAGGTGTTTTACTATCTAGTATTACTGCCCTCCCGAACCGGCCAGCGTTTGCAATTAGAAGCCCCATGTGCCCAGGATTCATCACAACATGACTCCATTCAAATAACTTCTTCAATTCATCATTATTAAAAACTTCATCAACAATCTCAACATTGTGGGAGATATTGGTGTTTCGCAATGCATCAACCATGCCTGTACCTACCAACATGAGGTTAATATGTGAATTACGGGACGCTATATCAAGCAAATAGATTATATTCCGCAATTTATGTTTATCCGTTCTGTAGCGGCCAACCCAAAGTATATTTAGACCGTTATCTTTAGGTGGTAGAGGGAGATATTGGATTTCGAATTTATAAAAGTAAGTATTATTAAAAGAATAAATAGGTTTATCAACCTCTTTCAGAAGTCTCTTCCGCACGGCCTCTGAGTGAACTAAATATGCATCACATTTTCGAAATGACCACTGCCTAACTATATTATTAATTTTATTATCTCTATAAGAATAGATGTGTCCGAATGATATTTTTCTAACATCCTTCCGCAATAGGTTCAAAAGCACAAATGGTTCACGGATACCAACTCCTAGGATAAGCACGTCAAAGTCCTTCGAAGCAAAAGTAAATTGTATAGGGTTTAAGTACAAACCAAATAGTTTGCGCTCTTTCAATTCAATAAATCGATAGTTTTCTCTCTTCTGCGGGTTATTTAACCCAATGTTTTTCCCTAACCTCGACATCACTGTCAAGTCTACATGTTTGCCAAGCTCTCTTAAAAAAACATCACGGTAATTAGGGGCGTTGTTCAGGATAAATAGCACCTTCTTCATTCAATAATCCAGTATTAATAATAGTGTAAAGCCAAATTGTTATTAAGGGTGAATCTACCTTCTTGTCGATTTGTAAATATCGTCAAATATTTCTTCTCGAATTGGACCTATTAACTCGAAACCGTTTTTAGTATTGAATATTCTACTTATTTTTTTCTTAGTCGCTTCTAAACCAAACTTTTCACTATGGGCGTTTAAAAGCTGATAATCTTCGATCCCTAACTTAAATGCTTCCCATCTTCTTGAAGAAACGATTTCTCCGCCCGAACCAGTATATATAACTGTATAATCACGATCTAAATCTGAATGATGTCTAGTGATTGGATTTTCTGTTTTTCGATTGTCCGCATAATTCCAAAATCCAACTCCATGTGAGTTATAAAAGAATGCCTTCCAAACCATTTGCCTGTAATCCTTTAAAGGAGACTTATCACTTGCATCCTCGATAACTTCGTAAATCCATAATTGCTTCCGAGGTTTAAGGTTATTCTGTGCAACCAGAATCTCCTTTATCTGGGCGATATCAACATATGGAATTATCTTTGCACCGCTTTTATTCATGACAGTAGCAAATAATTGAAGCGAGGGAATCTCACTTTTTGCCCACTTCGAAAATTCAATTAATTCATTTATATAGTCACCATTTACTTCGTCATAAGGGTACCAAAATACCTGACTGCTTTTATACCCTTCTTTTTCCAAAGATTGCAACATCGTCAAATACCAATCTTTAAACGTAGATTTCCATCCATCAGACATAAATTTCATCTGATCAAAAGTCCAATTTTTCTTATTTTGCCAGTTTATAAACAATAGAATATTGTTATTTTGAGAGAATTGACTAATATACTTTTTAAGACTGATAAAATCTTTACTATTAAGGTTTGGTATATATTTAGCTCTAACAACAGTAGTATTGATATGATGATTTTCTAAGTCCTTTATAGCGGCAGGTGCTCTATTCTTTAACAGTGGATAATCTAAATATGCCCATACATTTGCATTCAACAGCTCGTTCGTCTTCACAGCATCACCAACGACCCTAACATTTAGAGTCACTTCCTCCCTTTGAACACCTTTTATAATTATTTTAGGAGAGGTTACCCCGTCACGCAAACCTTTCACCGAAAAACCGATGATCTCGCTCCTACCTGGTGCAATTGCTATTTTTCTATTATTCGACAGTTCAAGGAGCGGGTCCGATAAAAACTGATTATTTTTTGAAACGATTGTTGGTAACGAGAAAAGCCGAATCTCTACGGCACTATTTGCGTCTTGAGTACTAAGAATTACTTCACTTGGCTTATCGCTCGTGTTTGTAATTTGGAACCCCCCATATTGAGTTCCGCCTTTTAAAAGGTTCAAATTAAAAACCAAATTAGCATCGTTTTTATCAGGAACTTCTCCAAAAAGATCGTCCTTCCATATCTCCAGTTTGTTTACAAGAAGAGTCTCTTTAAACCTTGACCGTAATTGTGTTCGCCGCATATCGTAATAGGAACTTTCTAAATCCCTCTTTCGCGTAGACGCGCTCGATTCAGTCGAGTTCGAATACATCACTCTATCTTTTATACCTGCCCTTTCCAAGTAAGTGTTAAGTGTACTTTGGGTTTGGTCTAAAACTATTAAATCATTAACGAAAGAACTTATTTCTGCCGACGGTATGGTTTCTGCGGATGATTGCCTTCTATTTGATCTTTCTCCTCCGAAAAATTGCACTTCGTCACAAAAGACATATTTTCCCTGCGGAATAACAAATAGTTTTGCATATCTGCCATTTAATCCAATACCTTCAAGAGTAAACTTTGTGACTTTATATCCTCCTGGAACGTTCGAGTCGTTTTTAACTATATCCCCGCAAAAAGTATATTGCTTCTTGTCATTACTTAGAAACAAAAAGACATGTTTCGGGTAATTTACTTCAGCGCTACTACCTCTCGCTGTATTGAAACTTACCGATTCAACATTCTGATCTTGCTTTAAGTCTATGTCAATTATAATCTCGTTTACTTTAGTCCAACCCAAAGAAGTTTCACGCTGCCAAAATTTATTGCCTTGCGTTTCAAAACCGTCAGTTAGTGCTTCAGGATTATTTCCTGTTAACTTGTAATTCGGAGCTGTGGATATTGTAGGTTTTTTATTTAGACTTATATTCTGGCTTTTAAGCGTCGAGCATGAGCTCATAAATATTGCAAACAGGAAAAGTACAGAAGAAAACTTTAAATTTATCATATCGTGAAATACGTTTCGTGTCATTAGAAATCATCAGGTATACGCTAAAAATCGAAATGGTAGGGAGCAGAATTGCTTACACCCTGCGAAATCATAACACTGTATAAAAATAAATACAAGACAATTATACCTAAAGCAATTAATATGCCCTTTCTAGTTGGGAGCTCGTTATATATGACCAAACCCAGCGTAACCGGCCTCATAATAGTTAAATAATGATTAAACCGGGTCACCAAAGGATACATGTAAAACAAATTATAAATAATTGCACCAAGAAAAAATAATATAAAATACGGCTTTGTCTTAGGATATTTAGCAATGACTGCCTTACTCTTGAAAATAATGTATACTGACACGCATACCCTAAATAAATATCCAAGATTAACATTTGATCTCGAAGCATCAAACTTGTCTTTCAATAGATAGCCTATATAGTGCTCCAATACAGGAACAATTGAAGAAATCTTAACGAAGATTGCTAACAAGTGGTTAATCAATCCAGGAATGTTCGACAATAATGTGGACAAAATAAACAACAATAGCCAGACAGTCCGATGATACAGTTTTCCGAATGGCACGAAGTACAATAAAATCAAGATTGACGCACTATAATGGAAACATGCCGCCAGACTAATACATAATACATATGACAATACATTCCTATTGGCGATGAATTTAACCGAATAAACAAAGATACTCAGCGCCAAAAACTGACGAACTATATTCATTGAACTGAAGAAATACTCATCAGTAAAAAGAAAGTATAAAATAAATGGAATTACACGGATGTGAAAGCTTTTAAACAAAAAGGTCCATGAAATGCCCGCAACAAAAAAAAACAAAATGTTATAATTTCCGCCGAGGAACGCTACCAATTTCGACAACCAAAAATATCCTATTTCTGATTTTTGATCTTCAAAGCTAATTGCGGGATTTTTCTCTATACTATTAAACCACATTACATAGTTTGCCCAATCAGTTCCGACGTTATTACGAAACCCTACAACTATGCAAATTAACAGTAGTGCTAAATAATGAAAAATGTTTAAACGGTCATTTCTTAAGATATCTGGAACCCTACTATCATTCACAACTAATTTAGCCCCCAGTTTAGTTAAACCGAAGATGGCAAACAATAGTGATAGATAAACAAGGTATGAAAAGATGTCACCCAAAATTATATTCCTTATCGTCCAGAGATTTTCGGTATTTATCGTCTAACTGATCCACAACAGAATCCCATGCGAAACTCGCAGCAAGGTTTCTTGCATTATTTCCCAGCTCTATTCTATAGTCTTGGTTTGTAGATAAATGATTGAGTGACTTCACTAAATCCTCTTTGGATCTATGATCAATCAGCTCACCATGTATATTATTTTCAATAAAGCCATCCATACCGCATCCTTTCGAACAAACGATTGGAAGCCCACATGCCATCGCCTCAACAAATATACGCCCAAATGTTTCAGGAAAGCTTAAAAGCACAAAAACATCGTATTGCATGAGTGTCGAAGGTACTTTCTCATAAGGAATGTATCCTTTAAATTCCACTTTTTCTTTAATGTCTAACTGTTCCAAAATCGATGAAAGCCGTGCAAGGTCAGGGCCCTCTCCGTAAATATGATATAAAAAATCTTCTTGAAAATCATTGAGTGCCAATAATACTTTATCTATATTCTTCCAATCAAGAAGCCTACATACTGTAACAATCCTCAATTTGGTTTCTCTATTGGCTTTAGATGAAACAGACAAATTCAAAAACTTGTCGTCAATGCCATGCGGGATTAAATACGAGTTAGAATTATATCCATCAGCAATTGTTTTAATACTGTTGTTTAAGCTTATTAATGCCTTAGCATCCTTAAGATTTTTGCTGACGAATCTTGTTATTTTTGACCGGTGGATGTCTCTAGTAGTAACAATATAAGGTAATTTAAACCTTTTATGGATTTGATGCGCGATACCCGCATCCGATCCTACATTATGAGCATGAATTATATCGATATTATTTGCACTAATTATCTTGGCTAGCTTGCGTTGGTAGGTAAAAAAAGCAAGCTTAATTAATAGCGGCTTAAATTTGGTGTCATACTTAAATGAAGGAACGGATATTACCTCAATTCTTTTGCCCTCATGATGATAAGATTTGTTTTTTCTTAATACCCGGAAATCCTTCCATTTTATTGAAAACAGCGAAAGTATAAAATTTGAATAAGGGACGACAAAAACGAAAAAATACTTTACATCTGTATACTTACTTTCGTGAAATTCTGCAGTTCTAAGTAAAACGTCATTTTCCCTTGCTTTTGTTGCAATTGGAGCAGGTAATACACTGGATAGAATTAATATATTCATATTCTTCCGTCGGTAACGATTTCAGCATCCTTTAACCGAACTGCTTCATAAAGTCTAGCAGCAGCAGTATTAACGTCAAACGGCTTGCCTTTTATCATTAAATTTGCCGTTAAATCAAACGTCCTATCGAATTGTTGTTGTATCCAGAGTTTGCTTTCTTTTTCTTTGGCCACTCTCTGACATGCATAGGCTAACTCGATTCCTGCAGGATTATAAGGGTAACCGTACTTACTCTTCTCAAGATTATTGCCGAAATTACTCATTTCTAATACTGACATAGCCTTTTTGACCTTACTGACTTCAAAAATCTCTAAAGATGGCACTGTTTCGTCAATTATACTCAGTGCATACAAATTAAAGCCGTGGTATCCAACGGACTTATAATACAAGTGCTTCGACGAATCTAAACGGTGTTTGAGCTCAAATGCGCTGGCTTTAATTTTTTCAATCATGCCGTGTTTTAAGTATAGCGTTGGGACATGTTTTATTATTCCATCTGGGTAAATTTGAAGATTCCTCGGTAACGCTTCCAAAAAAGATTGAACGCTTCTTAACAATTTACCAGTCGCTTGTTCCAACAAAACCCCAGTTGCAGCAAACCATAGTTGATGATTGAATGTATAATCAAAACCTATATGTTTACCATCGATATCAACAATTTTCCAGCCATTTAACTTTTCGTCATATGGATGAAGATTAAATAGATCTAAAGCAAGAGATATTATCTCCTTCTCACCGAATACCTTGTATGCTTCAACTAACGCCTCAATTCCCCAAGCTTGACCAATTACACCGTTGGTGGAGTCTTTGCCTTTTTTGGTGCGGTGCCAAAATGTAAATCCATGTGGTCTCGCATCAGAACTCATGATATATTTTAAGCATTTAATTGCTGCATCTTCAAATTGCTTATCTGCTGAGATCTCCAAGGCTTTCAAAAATATGATTAACCAATGTGAGGTATTCCTTACGGATGTCTCGGGATCATTGTAAGGGCCATTATGCCCTGAGGGCATTGCACCATTCTGCTGAAGTAGTTGCAACCCTTTATTAGCGCTTATAACTAATAACTCATATAACCTAATGGTATTTTTCATTTGCCTTCTTTAATCTTAATATCCCCACTATGTTGGCAACGGCCATCGTGCTCTTAACAAATTGAGCGACAAACCATACTCTCAAGTAATAACCCTGCATGTCCGTAGTTCCATTCTCACGTAATAACCTCCTAACACTTACTGGCGATACCGGAACAATCAATTTTTTCAAACAACTAAAAACACTATACTTTTTACTTAATTCCCGCCAAATCAGGGGCTGATGAAGACCAACTCGCCATTGCTTTTTTATCAGTTCCTTAAATCCTCTTGCCGGTTTATACACTATTGAATCTCGACAAAACCGAATTTTTAATCCCATTTTGGAGACCCTGTGTGTCCATCGCACGTCAGCTCCAGAACGCACACCCTCTGGAAAAAGCCCAGCAACTTCAAATACATTTTTCTTTATAAATAGGTTTGCCGTTTTTGCGACCCCGCGATTTTCTATTGATTCCTTCATCCTTATATTGGTTAAGGAGTCAAATATTTTTGCCGCCGATAATTCACCTTCGAAATCAAAAAGAACGTCCCCCCCTACAACGTCAACATTATTCTCAATAAGGTAGGCTACGCCATTTTTAAGCCAATCTGCGTGTGGGACACAGGTTGCGTCTAATAGAATAATAACACTCCCTGTCGCAGCCTCTATCCCGCGATTCCGGCAGGAATATGGGCTATTCAAATTACGCGTGTCATGTAGAAATATAATACTTTCTTTTTTAGACAAAAATTCGACAGTCCCGTCCGTAGATCCGTTATCGATGACAATAATTTCAATTTCTCCTTGAAACATGCTGCTATTCAATATCGAATTGAGGGTTTTTTCTAAGTATGATTTATCGTTAAACGTGGGAATTACAATTGAAACATCAGCCATTGGATTGTTTTTTTTATTATAAGGGTTGAGTATTACACCACTTTATTGTTTTCTTTTTTAATGAAAAAGCTAAAAAGCTTTTTAAAAATAAGTTTGAACACCTTAATGATTTCGAAAAATGAATCTGCCAATCCCATTGCACGAAAACTAAGAGTTAAAAAATGTCTGATGGCGTACCTAGAGCTACTTTCATGAGCTAACTTTTTCATCGATTTTTCATACAATTTACGTTTACTGTAGTTATCTCCAACAATCTCATATAACTCCTTATGCATTTCATACGCAATATCAGCTCTTTCGCTGCCAATTTTAGTACTGTGAATCCCCCCCTGATGAACATGATAAACTCCAAAAGGCTCTGTAAAATAGAACCCCTTCCCCTTTTTTATCAATTGATGAAATAGATGGGTGTCTCTTAAGTATTTAAACCGAAATAAATCGTCTGTATTCAAAAAATCCTTTCTGAAAATAACGGTAAGCGTTTTTGTTAACCATTTTTTATGCAGGTCGTTTAACGAAAATTCAAAACCACCGTCTCTCCGAATCGGAAATAGTTTATAATCATCAATAACATCAATGTACTCCTCTCCGCTGTTGACAATCCTTTTTATAAACCCACCGCATGCCAACGAAAATTCCGGATTGTTTTCTAGAAAATCTACTTGCCTTTGTAATTTATAAGAATCTGTCCAATAATCATCGCCTTCACACAATGCAATATACTTGCCTTCCGCCCTACTGAAATTATAAGTTAGCGTAACGTTTATACCTCTTGAAAATTGGTTTTCAGTTTGACATAATGGCTTTATGACTTGTGGATACTTATTTGCATATTCCTTAATAATCTCTGCAGTGCCGTCAACAGATGCGTCGTCATGAACCAAAATCTCTATCGGAAAATTCACTTTTTGAATTAAGAACCCGTCCAAACATTGCCGTATAAACCTTCCATGATTATACGTTGCGCACGAAATGCTTACCAAAGGAATCATACTATCTTCTTTGACAAATATTCAAGAATATTAAAATACGGCTTTTTATATATACGCCTTTCAATTACATTGAAAAGATTACTGTGCCAATTCATGCATACTACGCCTCGGTATTTAATCACGGTATCAATCAGCAACTTAGCTTCTTTTTCAATGTCGTGAGGGGTCGAGCCACGTCGCAGAAAAACAGTATCCATTAAAATAAAGGGGGTTTGGACTAGATTTAGAACTTTCCTTTTGTAAATGTCAAAAATCCGATACGGATAACAAACACCGGATCTAAAACCGTTATGATATTGAAAGCCCATCCCACTATCAAAGTGAAGGGCTTCCTTTTCCCAATAGTCATATGTATCCTTGTTATAAAGAAGTAGGTGAGTTCTTCCCCCTTTTACTACATTTTCACCAACTGCGTTTTGTAAGCGTTCTAATTCCAAATGAAATTGCTTTGGATTTCCCAAGGTGTTTTCAGATGGATGATACCCTATGTTACATCCGTTATTTAAAACTTTCTGTATCATTTTTTTTACCAAGGGGTGAGCTAGCGTATAGGTGAATCCTGCCTCGTTTGCTTCACATGCCTTAAAAAAAAATGACACAGGCAAATTGTGCTCTTTACTGACTCTGATTAAATCATCAAAAGAATCAAACGGATTCACACCCCGCAAGTAATAGTAATAATATCTTATAAACACCACCAACGACTTTTTTAATTTACCTTCTTTGAAAGCAAGTTTTTGTAAATTCCGAAACAATGTTCTTTGGCTACTTAAATAGCACCAATCTACGTCATGAGTTAACAGAACCTCCGTGGCCTTCCTACTATTTGGGATATCTAATCCTATATGGAATAACAACCGTCGCAAAAACTCTACATAATCATTTACGATCGGCCGCATAAATAAATTATTCTTAACAACAAATAACGCATATTCGTTACAGCGGCCAGTAATTGCTTTGTCTGATATTACATATTCTTCCCACCTGCTCAAGAAGAAAAAGGCTGAGGCAAATACATCTAGTCCACATACAACCGAATCAGCAGTAATTGAAAAAGAATTGTTTCCAAATATTATAGGAAGACCTACGCCCAAATCATTTTCTAACCATTTAAGCTGCTGTGGCAAATTTTTATCTGAAAGATAACTTAGGGGGCTTGGGAATTTTCGAAAAAAATGATCTTCGAAAATAATTCTTCCATTCCCACTGACAAGAGTATAATTTTTGGCAGTGTCGTCGAAAATGAGCTCATACTTTACGTCTAAAAAATCACCCAGCAAACACTGAATAATATAGCTTCGCTCTGATTCGTTGTTCTTAGGACATATAACTTGGACTCTACCCAATGACTGTCCCATAGTCTTTCATTTTTCCCCACAACTTTGAAAATCTTTCTTCTTCCATTTCTTTTTTGAAATCGAGTAATAGACTAATGTAATCGTATCGGGGCTCATATCCTAATTGCTCTTTGGTTTTTGAAATATCATGTATAAACTGTCTCGAGTTAGGCATATCTGGTCTGTATTCTATTACTGATTTGTTATTAGATCTTCCAAAAACTGATATAATTCCCTTCACTTGTTCTTCTAAAGTCACTCCTTCGCCCCTACCTACATTATATATTCCCCCCGGCAGCGGCGATTCAACACATTTTTCGAAAATTTGGCAAAGATCTCTCACACTTACAATTTCCTTTTCCATATTAGGGTCTCCCCAAAGTTCTATCTTATCGCCGTTAGACGCTCTCTCAATCATATATCGATAAGCCATCATCTTCTTCTTGCCATCTACATAAAAATAGGGATCAGGATGATATGCATAAATAGTTGGAAGCCGTAAGACAAACCTTGAAAGGCCATGTTGATGGAAATAGTGTTCAATGAAATCTACTGCTGCATTTTTACAAATAGCATATACAGCATGGTCGCCCATCAATGGAAATCGCCTTTCAATATCCGAAGATACTGGGGTCTTGGTACCCATTAAATAAGTTGAATCAGCCCGAGTTTGAGTAAAAATAATTTTAGGGACGTTATTCTTTCGGGTAAGCTCTAATATGTTATGTGTGCCTATAATAATGGAATCAATATATTTTTGAGGTTCGTACCCTTCCATCTTTGCAGGCATCATGCCTGCACAATGAATGATCGCGTCAATGTTCAGTCCATCGAATTTAGATAAATCGCTTCTATCCGTGATATCAGCTGGCAGATACTCAATTCCATAATCCAAAAAAAAGCCATTATCAGTCTCTCGCTTTCCGGAGGCTATAATACTATAACCTAACCCTTTCAAATGAACGGCCGCATACGCACCAATTGTACCGGTAGCTCCAAAAATTAGTACTTTTCTCATTTTATATTCTATATCAATTCGAAATATTCTATATCAATTCGAAATCGCCGAGCATCTCGCGCACAGTGTCTCGATGATTAAACATCATAACGTCGATAATAGATAAAAAGGGCACAAAATCATTACCGAACTGTTTATACTCTATTTTCTTACTCTGAATAAAACTAAGTTGAATTCTATTTGAAATAAAATAGTCCTGGTCATATAATTCCATTCCCCCAACCGGGTTAATGTAATGAACAGTATTTTCTTGTTTACAGATATCCAAAATTCGTTCCTGACCCTTCAAATTAATGTTATTATATACACGCGAACTTTCTACTATTTCAGTATCAATTCCGAGGTATTTACATACTTCTTTAATAAGTCTAGTGTTGAAGCTAGCTATATCTTCTTCAAAAACTAAAATATTATCTATCAGTGTATAAATTTCATCAAAAAACGGTGCTGCTTTATACGAAAAAAAAACAGCTCTCTTAAGCTTCTTAAAAGTCGCATCCTCTTTGTTAAGCAAAGTGTCTTTTATTAGTTTATTTTGGCTTACCGCAACAAGAGGTACCGAAATGTAACTCGGCTCAGAATTGATAAGTATCCTGTTTCTATTTATCCATCCTCGCTTGATATAATTTACATCATCATAGATTATAAATTTGTCAACGAAATTTATAAGTTGAAAATAGCCAATATATGGCATAAAATAAGGCTGCATTATGGCAGACTTCATAGTTTAAAAATTTAGGGCCATCTCAAAATTGCACCAACAAAGCTCAGTATCTAATGCTAAAAAAACAGAAACTTCCTAAGCTGAGGCGGCGACGATTATTTTTGCAATTAATTGAATATTCGTCTCTGATAATTCGTGATATAGGGGTAAACAAAGGATTCTCTTTGATACGTTTTCAGATATTGGAGCATTTTGATAATCTACAATCTTGGCATAGGTATTAACCGATGGATAAAAGTACCGTCTGGGATAAATATTATTCTCGTTTAATCTTGCCTCTACCTCAAGAAGTATTTGCTCCGAATCGAAAATGACCGGAAAATAAGAATAGTTCGACTCCCCATTTTCTATCTTCTGAAAGCGGATATTGGGAATATTTCTCAGTAGTTCTTTATACAAACTGTATTTCACTTTTCGGTCAGCAAGCACTTCGTCAAAGTATTTCAAATTTGCCAGCCCCATGGCTGCATGAATCTCCGTCATCTTGCCATTGAAACCATCTTCTACAATATCTTTGGCATCGTTGTGCCCAAAAAATCGTATACGTTGCAGCTTATCGTCTAGTTCTTTAGATTGGGTAATGCATGCACCGCCCTCACCAGTATTAAATAATTTTGTAGCATGCAGACTTGTGGCCGATATGTCGCCGTAGGCCAATATACTTTTTCCTTTATAATTGGTACCCACGGCATGGGCCGCATCATAGATCACTTTGAGATTATGTTTTTTGGCTATTTGTTCAATACGCTCAACATTACACGCAGTTCCAAAAACATGAACAGGCATGATGGCCACTGTCTTGTCAGTGATAAGCGCCTCTATCTTTTCCTCATCGATATTTAACGTATCGGGATTAATATCACAAAATATGGGTTGGCAACCTTCCCACTTAATGGCACTGACGGTGGCAATCCATGTAAATGGAGTTGTAATAATTTCTCCTTTCAACCCTAGCGCTTTAATTGCCATCTGTAACGCTATTGTTCCATTTAATACAATAGAAAGATGGGCCAGGTTAAGCTTTTCCCGCAAATCTGTTTCCAGCTGCCTTACGAGGGGCCCGTTATGAGTGAGGACACCGCTTTCCCAAGCCTTAGATAAATATGTGGTATACTCCGCAATCGGTGCCAACGAAGGTTGCGTAACATAAATGGGTTTATTACTCATATGATTTTTCTCTTAATTTTTTTAATAATCTTGCTTGATTAATATTTGCAGCATATTCCTGCTCTCTTTCCTTTACATTAGTAGTAACCTCATAGAAATAATACAGCATGTTTTTAAAATGGTTATCCGGTTCTAAGGTAATCTCCTGCCGCCCGTTTTCCTGGGTCTCTATCAGAAGTAAGGGTTTTACTTTTTCACCTGCCGTGAATATCCTGTTCGTAAACAGCTTACCCTTTGTACCAATGATTTCCAAATTACATTGATAATAATTATCAAAACCGAAAGCTACCTGAGAAAAAAGTGTGCCATTTCTTTGCTTTAGGTAAGCTCCTCCCCAGATA
Organism: Parapedobacter flavus; assembly: GCF_035818675.1. NCBI lineage: Bacteria > Pseudomonadati > Bacteroidota > Sphingobacteriia > Sphingobacteriales > Sphingobacteriaceae > Parapedobacter > Parapedobacter flavus. The sequence goes on along the minus strand of NZ_JAYKZZ010000011.1, from coordinate 298,908 downwards.
TCTACACCTTTATCCTCACCTGAATTCAGTGTAGCTGAGGTTACCGTTAAGTCATTTCCTAAAATGAGCTGCGATAATTTGATAGGGTATGCCCCTGCGTCGAGCAACGCTCCTCCTCCCAGCGCCCGTTGATACCGAATATTATCGGGGTCAGGGAACGGTGGAAAACAAAATGTACTCCGCACAATCCTCAAGTCACCCAATGTACCTTGTAGTAAAAGGTTTCGGATATAGGCTAACTGCGAATGGAACCGAAACTGGAAGTTTTCGATTAACACCAAGTTATTAGCTTCCGCGATCTTGTTCAATTCAACAACCTCATCATAGGTACACGCCAACGACTTCTCCACTAATACATGAATGCCTCGCTCCAAAGCAGTCTTTACCCACTCGTAGTGCAGAGAATTGGGCAGAGGGATATATACCGCATCAATATATTTACGATTTAGTATATTACTATACCCATCAACTACTTTCGTATTCAAATGAGATAACTTTGATTGCGACCCAGCCACCTCTCGACTGGCAACTCCTACCAATTCAAAACAATCATTGAGTTGTTGAATTGCAGGTATAACAGACCTGATTGCAATATTTGCGGCGCCTAAAACGCCTATGTGTACCTTTCTTTCCATTATACAAAAGCGATTGCCGACAATAGACTTCTTGCTTGGATATTGATATAATTATTAAGTTTTATGAATGTCTGGAGTTGGCCGTATGTCATCCAGATATAGTTAGCGGGCAGTTGTACCCCTATTTCATCGCCAGCTAATATAATCATGCTTCTGTTCTGTTCCTGATAAAACCGCCCCCCTTCCTCTGATTGGTAGGTGTCAAAAATTACCTTTTCTTTATTGACATTTAGTACATAGTTCAAAAATGGCAAAACCTCCTTCGACCTGGGATTATCGTAACTACCTGTAAGACATTGAACGGTAGGAGCTAATTCAATGATGTCAAAATTACCACATTCCAGTTTGGCTTGAACGACAAAATGGATAACGCCTCCCATTTCCTTACAAACAAATGCACAGATCCCTTCTTGTGCAGGTTTAACCATCGGTTGTGACCAATGGACCACCTCCCTATTGTCTATCTCGATATCTGCGGCAATGATTTCAAAGTATTTACGATCCACATGGCGTATAACACTTTCTTCAACAACCCAACTTTGTAAAGCGGAAAGCGGAACCTGCTTTACATCCAACTCATAGGTACATTTAAGGTTGGTGATAAAGAGAATGATATCATTCAGCGAATTAACGCCAGAAGATTCATTCGCAAGCGACCACAATATATTATTGGAGAAACCATTCTTTACGATATTATCTTCGTATTGGCTGATTTCCTGTCCGCTCTCAAGTGGTATCCCCGATATGACGGTACGTGTATCCATATTCACGACATTATCATATTTCATTAATTCCTTGATTTGTGACAAGGTAAGCCAGATAAAATTATCCAACACCTCGACATCCCCATCCACCTGAATAATGATATTTCTGTTTCGCTTCTTCAGGAATCTTGCTCCTTGTTCCGATTGAAGTTGGTCGAACAGGATATCCTCCCGCTTAGCTTGCTGAAAATATGCTAGGTATGCCGGGGCATTCCCTTGATGCACTCGCGAATAATTGCTCTTCGTTGCCTGTAATGTAGGTGAAAGCTGTACATGGTTGATATTTCCGGGTTCTATTTTCGCCTGCATCAAAAAATGCAATACTCCATTGATTTCTTTCGTTAAAATTCCTAGATACCCGATCTCGGGCTGATTAATGATCGGTTGTTGCCATGAATTTATGCGGCCATAATTTGTATTAACCTGAATACCGTCAATCGAGAAAAATTTACTGGATTGATGTCTCAATGACAAATTATCAAAACCCCAGTTTCGTAGCTCCTTAAATGGAATCTGGTTCACATGAACGGTAACTTTGTCGTTTTGCTCCCTAATCCATTGTAACGCATATTCAGTGGAGTACAAGCTCCGCTCTTTATCTAGCAAACTCGTTAAAAGGGCTGAATTAATGTTATTATCCATATGTTTTATTTCAGATGCACACTGCCTAAAGAAAGCTATCCGTTAGGGTGAATTCATATTTTTCATGAATCGTGCTAAAAATAGTCTTTTAAATTCGAGAAAGGCAGGGAATTTCAAAACAATACTAATACTAAGGTAGCAAAACATATAAACTATTCCAATCAATAGTATGACTCCTATGTCGGCTATGCAAAATCGGGAAATCATGTAAATATATAGTATCCACGCGATGACTCCAACGCCCGCGGCCAAAACCAATGTAGGAATAATGTCTAGAAACTGCCTTCCGGTACTATAATTGATCATCCGTCCACTATAGTGGGTATTGATAAAATAGGCAAGTACCGTACTGACAAGTTGAAAATACAACAACCCGTATATTCCGAACGGGACGGCGCAGATAATTCCAACGGCAATGATTGCTTTCTTTATTATCTCCAAACGCAAGAATAAATCACTTCGTCCCTTCACATTCAATATATTCAAATTGTATGCGTGTATGGGATACAATACACCAGAAAGGCACAATAGCTGAAAATAAGGCACGGCTGGCAACCACTTTTCGGTCAGAATAAATCGAAACAAGGGCTCTGCCAAGACAATAAGAAGTGCCATAACCGGGGCTAGCCAATATAAGACCTGCTGCATTAAAATCTGATAGGCTTTCCTCAATTTCACATTGTCATCTTGAATAGAAGCGAACATGGGGTACGTAACCTTATTTAGCGCACTGGATAAATTCAGTACCGGAAACATCCTTAACGTATCTGCACGATTATAGTAGCCCAATTGCGCGGCAGAAAAATATTTCCCGATTACCAGGTTGTATACATTGGTAAAGATGGTATTCAGCAGACCGGATAATGTAAGTTTATACCCGAAGTTGAAATGGTATCTCAACTTTTCCATATTGAAAATAAATTTTGGTGTCCAACCACTCCGCAACCACAATTGTAATGAAGATAAAATAGCCTGCACAATATTCATCCATACCAGTGCCCAAACCCCCATTCCCCGGTAGGCCAACAAAATACCAATACCTCCCCCAATGATAACAGACGGAATCTGAATTGTCATCTGTAATTTAAAATTCATTGCCTTGGTAAGGCGGGTATTCTGTACTTGTGAGAAAGCGCGGATAACAAATGTGAGTGTATAAACACGAACAATATCTTCGAGCAATGGCTGATTGAAAAACAATGCAATAAACGGCGCTGAAACAAATATTAAAAGATAAACCAACAGACTTGCAACCAAATTCATATAAAATACGGTTGAAAAATCTTGTTCATCTGCCTCTTTCGTCCGTATCAGTGACGATGTAAGCCCACTATCCATTAACGTAGAGCCGATTGCCATGAAAACGGACAGCATAGCAATCAACCCGAAATCTTCGGGCAATAAAATTCTTGCCAAGACAATCTGGACTACAAAATTTATCGCCTTTACACTGAATTGCTGGCTAAAGGTCCAAAACAGGCCGGAGATAGTTTTACCTCGTAAACTCATCGGCCGGAACCTATAATTTTCTTGAGATACTCGTAATAAGTACTCTTTTTATCCGCAATTATCTCGTCAACCGTTGCAGTCTCCAGCCATTTTTTCCGCCAAGCGATCTCTTCCAAACATGAAATTTTCAATCCTTGTCTTTTCTCTATAGCATGAACAAAATGAGCTGCTTCACTAAGCGCTTCGTGCGTACCAGTATCTAGCCATGCAAAACCCCGGCCCAAAAGCTCAATGGTTAACCTTCCTCGTCCTAAGTAAACCTGATTAACGCTCGTGATTTCTAATTCACCCCGGGCGGAAGGCTTTATCCCCTTTGCCACCGAAATGACATCGTTAGGATAAAAATATAATCCGACAACAGCATAATTAGACTTAGGAATGTCGGGTTTTTCTTCAATAGACAATACACTCTTGTTTTCATCAAACTCCGCTACACCGTACCGTTTAGGATCGCTCACATAATAACCGAATACGGCTGCCTTTCGTTGAATTGATACGCGATTGACTGCACTTTTTAGTAAACCCGGAAATCCGTGCCCGTAAAATAAATTATCGCCCAACACTAAACAAACATCATCGTCTCCGATAAACTTTTCACCAATTATAAATGCCTGAGCCAGACCATCCGGAGAAGGTTGTTCAGCATATTGAAGATTTACTCCGAACCTACTACCATTTCCCAGCAATTTCTGAAACAACGGTAAATCTTGGGGTGTGGAAATAATCAGAATATCGCGGATGTCCGCAAGCATTAATGTAGACAGCGGATAATAAATCATAGGTTTATCATGTACGGGCAACAATTGTTTAGAGATCACTTCTGTCAATGGATGTAACCGCGTACCTGAACCTCCGGCTAAAATAATCCCTTTCATGTTGATACCCTGATCTTGTATTTCAGGGAATATGAATTCTTCTTCATGACTTATTCTCCTATTGCGTAATACTGGAATCCAATAGCTGGGAGATCATTCCCGCCGAGGAGTTTGCGGCCGTCGAACACAAATGCGGGCTTCATCATGTGCTCCTTGATGCGGCGCCAGTCGTAGGCCTTGAACTCATCCCACTCGGTGAGCACGGCGATGGCGTGTGCCCGGTCGGCCGCCTCGTACGGATCCGTCACCACCGTTACCAGCCTGCGGTTCGCCTCCGGGCTGCGTGTACCGAGGTAGTCCAGGTCGGCATACACCTGCTCGGCGCCCACCTTCGGGTCGTAAACCGTGATCTGTGCCTCTTCGTTCAGCAGGGCATCGGCCACGTAGATGGCCGCCGACTCGCGCGTGTCGTTGGTGTCCTTCTTGAAGGCCCAGCCCAGAAAAGTGATTTTCTTTCCCGATACGGTGTTGTACATGGTCTGCACGATGTTGTCGGCGAAACGGCGCTTCTGGTGGTCGTTCATCGTGATGACCTGCTCCCAGTAGTGGGCCACCTCGTGCAGCCCATAGCTGCGCGCGATGTACACCAGGTTGAGGATGTCCTTCTGGAAGCACGAGCCACCGAAGCCCACGGAGGCCTTCAGGAATTTCGGGCCGATGCGGCTGTCGGTGCCGATGGCACGGGCCACCTCATCCACGTTGGCGCCCGTCTTCTCGCACAGCTCGGAGATGGCGTTGATGGAGGATACCCGCTGGGCCAGGAACGCGTTGGCCGTGAGCTTGGACAGCTCCGAGGACCACAGGTTGGTGGTGAGTATCCGCTCGCGCGGCACCCACGTGGCGTAGACGTCCACCAATGCCTGCACGGCCTCTTGGTCCTCCCCGCCGATGAGCACCCGGTCGGGGTCATGCAGGTCGGCGATGGCCGTCCCCTCGGCCAGGAACTCCGGGTTGGACAGGATGTGGAACTCCACGCCATTGCCCGTGTTGTGCAGGATGCTCTTGAGTGTTTCGGCCGTGCGCACCGGAAGGGTCGATTTCTCCACCACGATCTTGTCGTCCTTGGCCACCGAGGCGATCTGCCGTGCGCACAGCTCGATGAACTTCAAATCGGCCGCCATGCCCTTGCCCTTGCCGTAGGTCTTGGTGGGCGTGTTCACCGAGATGAAGATCATGTCGGCCGCGGCGATGGCCGCATCCACATCGGCCGAGAAGAACAGGTTGCGCCCACGGGCCTCGGCCACCACCGCATCCAGCCCCGGCTCGTATACCGGCAGCTTGGAGAGGTCTTCATCGTTCCACGCGGCGATGCGCTCGGCGTTGATGTCCACGATCGTTACCTTGATGTCCGGGCATTTCTGCGCGATTACCGACATGGTGGGGCCGCCAACGTAGCCGGCTCCGATACAGCATATGTTTTTTATTTTCATCTATCTTGAATATGAATATCCATTAAGCAAATAAAAATTATAATCTTCCGTCAACAAGATCGCGATTAAGACAGGCTTTGGTATCGAAAATGACACCATTATTTCGCCTCACTTTTTGATAGTCAAACTTTAGGAACTCACTATGCGCAACTGCCACGACAATAGCATCGTAAACCACGTGCGTATCCACCTCATTAAGAATATCTAACCCATATTCTTGTTTTACCTCATCAGGGTCAGCCCATGGGTCGTAAACATCCACACTGAGGCCGAACTGCACCAATTCATGATAAATATCGACCACTCGGGTATTCCGGATGTCGGGGCAATTTTCCTTAAATGTTATTCCCATAATCAAAGCGCGGGAATCCTTAATTTTGTGATCCTTTTGAATCATCAATTTCACGACTTTATCGGCTACGAAAGCGCCCATTTGGTCATTAACACGGCGACCCGAAAGTATCACTTGCGGATGATAGCCCAAAGATTGTGCTTTATGTGCCAAATAATATGGGTCAACCCCAATGCAGTGGCCTCCCACCAAACCAGGTTGATATTTTAGAAAATTCCACTTGGTCGCCGCAGCTTCAATGACGTCGTTGGTATCGATACCAATTCTGTCAAAAATAAGGGAAAGCTCGTTGACGAAAGAAATATTAACGTCTCGTTGAGCGTTCTCAATAGCCTTAGACGCTTCGGCCACCTTGATGCTTGGTGCTTTATGTGTCCCTGCTTCAATAATTGACTGATAAAGCTCGTCTACTCGCTCGGCAATTTCCGGGGTAGACCCGCTAGTGACTTTTTTAATCTTTGTTAATGTATTGATCTTGTCTCCGGGGTTGATACGTTCAGGTGAATACCCTGCAAAGAAATCTATATTATACCTTAACCCTGAAACCCGTTCCAAAACTGGCACACAATCCTCCTCAGTACAACCAGGATAAACAGTCGATTCATAAATAACAACATTACCCTTTGAAAGAACAGTCCCCAACATTTCTGATGCCTTAATTAATGGGGTTAAATCTGGAGCTTTAAATTGATCAATCGGTGTTGGTACGGTAACGATATAAGTATCATAATCTTTTAAATCCGCCATATCGGATGAAAAAGAAAGGCCAATTTCTCTCGTTTTATTCCCTTCTTCTCCACTATGTTGCAAAATGGCGGCGTGGAGATCCTTCAAGTTAGCTTCGTGAGTACGGTCCTTGCCTTCCGACAATTCTTTTACACGCTCTCCACTAATATCAAAACCTAAAACTTCATATTTCTTACCGAACTCAATAGCTAATGGAAGGCCAACATATCCAAGCCCTATTACTGCTATCCGGGGTTGGACAATTTTTGATAAATGACTGTTGCTCATCTGAATAAATTAGTATACCAAGCACTTCATCATATTGCTTCAATGACGAATGAGCAACAAAAGTACTCATTTATATCTTTTCGAGGAAACCGTTATTTCCATTACGAGAAAAAATCAAGAGACTCTCTCCTTTGCTCCGCGCATCAGGCCGTATCCATTACGTCTCTAATGTACTTACGTCCAATAAGCACCAAAAGGGCTAGAAAACCGAAGAAGAATCCTCCTATCACGGTACCCTTTACTTTACCAAGGCGATCCACCTTCAATGGGAACACAGGCTGGTCTACTAATTGGATTAGTGGCTGTTCTTGCAATAAGGACATTTTGGCCAATTCCAAATTCTGTTGTAATTGATTCAACACTTCTTTATTCGTCTCGGCAGAGAATTGAGCCTGTTGAGTTGGCACAATACGTTGGACCTGTCGAGTCGGATTAATATTTGGTGTGATATCGGATGCGTGTGCTGCATCATAGATGGCTCCTGTCATTACAGCACGAACGGAATCGGCCTTTTGTTGCAGAATAGCTATATTATCTACTGACTTTTTGGTCTTTGTCTGAGTATAAAACTCGTTTACTTCTTTTACTAAACGTTCATTAAACTCTTTGGAAAAAATCTCATCCTGCGACGCAACATCTACTTGAATAATCGACAGGTTCTCGACTTTTTCCACAGTTAAAATATCTTTCCTAATGGCACTAATAAATGATGTCAACACACTATCACGTAACCGACGCTCCTGTGGTATAAGCGACGCAGGGTCTTGGTGAAAGTCTAAAGTTAATAAATCCGGCCGCGCTTCCCAAACTTCCTTAATTCCATTGAATGCAATATAACGTTCAATTAACAATTCATCTGTTTCTAGCTGAACCTTCGACAATAGGGACTTTTCCAGCATTTTACGCGATCTGTACAGCTCCAAAATGTTATTGCCTTGAAATAACCCCCCTGCGTTTCCACCTACATCAATACCGGCAATCGCAGCCATTCCTGCTAGTCGACCTAATCCACTCTTGGAATCACTTGCTTCTAACACAAAGGTCGTGGTCGCTGTATAAACCGGTTTTTTTACAATGGCGTACCATAAACCTACCCCCCCCCCTAATAAACCAGCTATTAGTAAAATCAGCCATTTGGACCACAGGTAGCGTACCCATTTTTGAATATCCAGTATGAGTTCCTTGATAGGAATGTCTGGGTCTTTGGGCGTGTATGTTGGTTCAGTTGCCATCTTTCTTACCTTAATAAACTTACCACTACTGCAGCCAACGACGTGACCACACTACCCATGCTGATCCACGCTTGGACGCTAAGCGGCTCGCGCTCAGGTTTGGTGGGTACAATAATCTCACTGCCGGGCTGCACTGGTGGATAACCCCACAGCGAACCTTGCACCGCTCCATTGGCGTGCTGCACAAATGTTTTCCGTTTATGTGCCCTTGATGTGAACCCGCCCGCTTGATTGATGTAATATTTCAGCGATTTACCCTTTTGATACACCACTCGATTGGGATTAAGCACCTGCCCACGCACAATCACTGTGCGCAATTGCCGCGGCACGATGATGACATCTTCGTCTTCTAAAGGGATATCGTACTTGCTATGGCCTTCGAGCACTTTATCCAGCTTTATGCCCACATAATTGCTAAAAAACAAACTGGTTGCTGCACCATCCTCCCCAGTGTTCTTCAACGCAAGCCCCCGCATATCGGCCTGGTCTGCTTCCAATTCGGACAACTCTCGGCGGGCTTGGCTTGAAAGCGCGCTGTGGTCCGTCGACACCTTGGCATCCGAAGCTTTACGTTGCAACGACGCACCGGGCAAGTAAGCAAACTCGGTAACCCCACCCGCACGACGGATGAGATCGGAAATGGTTTCGTCCTTCTTGAGCAGCGCGTATTCGCCGGGCATGTTAACCTCGCCCTCGATGCGTACCATGCGTTGCACTTGGTAGCCGGTGCTGGTATGCACACTCACGATATCAAACGGCTGCAACACGAAATTGGATTGCAACGCCGCCTCGCGGCTATCGAAATTGACCCGCACCAGCTCGGAAACGGCCGAATCTTGTACGTTGACGTTGCGGCGGATGCGGCGGGCCACATCGACATATTCGACATTGGCGGCCTCCGCCAACCCTCCGCTCATCTGGATGAGGCTACCAAGGGTCATCTGCTCCACGTAAGGGAACTGCCCCGGCCGACGCACTTGTCCGCTGATGGCTACGGTATATTCCTCGCGGAGGTCGAAAATGGAAGAGATGATGATGCGGTCTTCGCGCTGCAATACATGGTTCTCTTCGGCGTCACCTTCCATCAGCTCGCTGAGGTTCACGGTAATCAACTCTTGGGTATTATTAGGCTTTAACCGGTTGATGTAGGCCCGCGCCATAAAGGCATCTTCCTTGAGGCCGTCGGCCTGCTGGATGAGTTGCCGGAGCGTGAGCCCTTCCGTAAGCGCGTATTTGCCGGGGCGGAATACCGCGCCTTCGATTTCCACGCGGTTGGCGTAGCGGTCGAGCACTTCCTCTACAATATATTGGTCGCCATTCTGCGGCGTGTAGCTGGCATAATCGTCGGCATAGATGTCGGCCACGCTGCGCTCCCGGTCGGTGATCTGCAGCACTTTCACCTTGGCGGTGTACGCCTCGGGCGAGAAATCACCCGCGAAACGGAGCACATCGGCCAGCGATTCACTGGGTAATGGCTCGAACGTGCCGGGTTGATTGACCAACCCCTCTACGGAGACGTGCCGATTAAATACGGGGACATGGATCACATCGCCCTCTTCCAAGCGTACATTGCCGGGCTGGACGCCCCTGGTGAGGAAGTCGTACGTGTCTATGGTCTCAATAACCTGGTTGTTGCGGATAAGCTGGATATTCCGGTAGGTACCTTTTCGTGAAGGGCCGCCGGCGGCGTAAAGCGCGTTGAACACGTTGGCCAAGGAGGGCAGCGTGTAGGTGCCGGGCTTGGTAACGAACCCGGTAAGCGTAACCTGGATACTGCGGATGTTACCCAGCGTGAGCGATAGCCGCGTGCTGCCGGAGCGCAGTTGTGGGTAAGTACCGCCCATTTGGTTTTTGATTTTAGCGATTGCGTCTTGCACCGAGAGACCAGCCACAGGGATCATCCCCACATAATCCACATTGATGGTGCCTTCGGCGGATACGGGGAGCCGGTAGCTTACTTCGTTATCGCCGGTAAGGTCGATGAGCAGCTCGTCGCCGGGACCGATGATGTAGTTTTTTGGCGTAGGGATGTTGAGGTTGGGCGCAAAGGTGATGTTTCCGTTGCGGAAGAGGCTGGAGCCGAAAATCCGCCCCTCGCTGGCTTCTTCCTGCTCCACCTCGGCTTCTACCGTATCGTATAGGATCTCGTCTTCGTTGACCGTCCGATCACTGTTGTCCGTGGGTTGCACAATGTCGGTCTCCCGTGTACCTTCCAACTTTTGCTGCCGTACGGTGGTGATGCGGTTGCGCAGCTTCTGCTGCTCGTCCGTGGACATGCCGCGCTGGCCGAGGTCCTGGATGAGTTGGGCATCGCTTACCCCCCGCTTATCTGCTTCGGTGATCATGCGCAGTACCTGCTCGTCCGAGAGCTGCTCCACCTTGATCTTGGAAACATCGGGGGTTTGGGCTTCGGTGGTGACTAACCAGAACAGTCCTGCCAGCAATAGGAGGTATCGCTTCATCGATTTTGTTAATTGTATGTTATGTAACGTTCGAATGGGGCAAAGGTACATATTTTGTTTATTGCTTGTTGTTTTCCGAGTAATCGACTTTTAATCTTTTTTGCCTGCGCTTAGCCTTTCCGTCGCTCGCCGCGACGGGGCCCTACTTTTTTCCGCAAAAAAGTAGGCAAAAAACTCGCCACTGGAATCTATTGCTACGGTTGGTAGTGCATCCCACTGCAAACCGCAAGATTCCTAGGCGGCTTTCTAGCTGAACGGCGGGTTTGGTGCTTGCAAGCGTACTACTTGTGTTTTTGTACCTGCATTGTCGCTTTCCCGATGCGCTGCGCCTCGTCTCAGGCGATGGCTGCACTTTTTGTCCCGAGGCACTACGTCTCGCCTCAGGCGATGACTGCGTTTTCGGGATGTCACTTCGTTCCATTTGCTTCCGTTGCAGCGAAAACTGGGCCAAAGTTTTATTGCATGGGGTTGTGGCGCCTTTGCGGTTCGCCTCAGGCGATGGCTACGTCTTATGCGACGGTGCGCTCCGATTGCCTATGGTGACTAACTACTAAAACCGACTCATAAAATCGGCCGCAGTCAAAATAGGGATGTTCCTGAAAGGATTTAACACCAGGAGGTCGTTATCACCCGTAATCAAGCATGATGCTTTGGCCGCCACAGCTAGCTCCAAGTATTTATCATCCTTCGGGTCACGGCACGCTTTTATCGATTTCGTAATGTGGAATACTTTGCAATCTTGCTCAATTCGGTCAATCATGCTAAGCCGCCGCTCCTCGTTGAGGTACCTGTCAAATTTAGGACGATATGTACTTCGGTGAATTCCAGCAAAGTAGCCTGCGATATACAGATTGTACCGATAAGAAAGGCCCGATCAAGGGCTCGGCCGTTTACCGAATTTTTGATTAGTGCGGCGCTGACCAATGCGTTGGTATCAAAAACAAACAGCTTACGCTTCATCGTTCAGGATATCGTCCAAAACTTCCTGAGTCAACCCCTTTTCAGCCATTTCGTCACGCAACTCATTAAAATATTGAATAGAATCACGCCCCTTATTGTCGTCGATAAGTTTAGCAATTTGCCTTTCCATAAGCCTGCTCAACTCCGTTTTGAGTTGTATGGAAGCAGCTCTCCATTTTTTGCTGGTACTGCTATCACTTCCAGTACAATTCTTTCCATCGCGTTACCCCTGTTATTTTTATACAAATCAAATATACAACATTTAAGTGAATTGCTTTTCTGCTGTTTGCTTTTTTGCTCATTGCGAATTTGCTATTTGCTTTTTGCTATTTGCTATTTGCTTTTCTGGCCAGGCGTTACTTTAGCCAACTCACGAGCAGCGGGGTTGTGGCGCCTTTGTTGGTTGCTTTTGCTTACTGCTGTTCGTGCTATGCGGTTTGATTACTGCGATTTTCCTAGCGTTATTGGGTCGGCACCCTAAATTTCACCTGCCATTTCTTTGAGTTGTTCAATGATTTTAGGCGATAGCCAAACATCTTTCCTCACAAGCTACTTTACGCATGTTGAAAATCACTTAGTAAGTCATCATTGGATGCGGTGTGGAGATACGACACATGATATTTACCAAGGAGGTTTAAAAATTCTACCCTTTTTATATCCAACAATTTCGCTGCAACACCCGACGATATTTTACCAAGCTCATAAAGTTTGACGAGCGAGAGCACTTTCATTTCTCGCTCAAACTCGCGGTTATCCATTTTTAGTGACAATGCGAGTGATTCAGGAAAAGAAACGGCTATTTGTGTTCCCATAATCTTGTTGAATTTTATTCAGTAAGACAAATTTAGCGATTTTTTCGGACTTCGATGTGCTCAGTCACTCCAGCGGGCCGGCATTGGGGTTGTGCCGACTTTGGTTTGCTTTTTTGCTGTTTGCTTTTTTGCTCTTCCAGCGAGACGTTATTTCATCAGCTTAAGAGCAGCGGGCAGTGGCGCCTTTGCTGTCCCGATGCGCCATGCCTCGCCTTAGGCGACGACTCCATTGCTTTGTGCCTGGTGAGGAAACCGCTCAATATAAGAACCCGAAGAGCCACAGTGGGATTTTGTTACCCACACCCGATTCCAACTCGTCGGCAGCGACAAAAGAATCGGGTATACCGGCAATCTGTTTAAATCCCTTCTTCTTACCCCCTACCTCAAAAACGAATTTACGGTCCACCGTGAAATCCCCTTGCCCATGCAACGACAGGTGGTGACCTGCATTGCGCAGTTGACCCGCGAAAAAAGATTCGCGTACACTTCCTTTCTCCTGATGCCCAACAGCCAGCGCCTCAAACAAATTGGGGTTTTCGAGCAGTACTTTGCCAGGCTTCTCCAATTTACCATACCCCTTACCGGCGGCATATAGCGTATTAATTAACCGTGCTTTGTCGAGATAGTGAAAATACTGGACGAGCGTGTTTCGACCCATCGATAGTTTCCTGCTCAAGTCTGATATATTTGGTGTAAAAGGCACATGCTCTGCCAAAACTGCCAGGAGCTCCAGTATTTTCCGAATATTCTGGTGATCGATACGCTCCACAAAAGCAAGGTCGTATTCGATGACCAAGCGGACTACCTGCTCTAATCTCGCCGTATACGTACCTATATTTTCTTTATAAAAGGGATAATAACCATTGCGTAGATAGGTGCCGAAATACTGAAGTGGCTTAATCTGCTGGCTTATTTCCAATGCCAGTCGCTCGTGCCCCTCTAGGAGTTCGACAAGCGGTATGGCCGGAAAATCCATCCCTTGGTCGTATCGCAGAAACTCCCTAAACGACAACCCGGACAACTCATATACGATGGCCCTACGGCTCAGGTCTATGGGCAGCTGGAACATATCAATGATGGAAGACCCCGTAAAAACAATGTTCAGCTCACGGTTGAAATCGTAGAGATTTTTGATTTCCCGATGCCAATCAGGATATTTATGCACTTCATCCAAAAACAGGAATATCCCGCCCTTGGCAGCGAATGTGTTAACTACGTCGGTAAGACTATTCCGGGTAAAATAAATATCATCCAACGACAGGTAAACAGCTTGCCCGCCACTCAACCCCAGTGCTTTGAGCCGCTGGAGCAGCATGGTCGTCTTACCGGTGCCCCTGGCCCCCATAATACCGATGAGCCGATTGGTCCAATCGATCGTGTCAAACAGTGAACGCTTGAAATCGAGCGACTGTCCAGCAACAAGTTTGTTTGATTTAATGATTAATTCATCCATATCCCCATTATTGATATGCAAATATAGCAATTTTTACTGCTTTTTGCTATATGTGCAGAGCATATTAAGGGGCTCCGTGATATCATTCGCGCTTGCTCGCAATGACGACAAGTTTTAAATGCGGTTGCCCTCAGCGCATGCTTCTCAAAACCGGTACATCACGCCGAACCGCAGGTGCAGGTTGTTCTTATCCTGCGGGTCGAAGCCCCAATAGTCGCTGGCATCGGCCGCGGCCTGGAAGTTGTACTGGTAATTGTACGCATGGATGTACTGCAGGTGAGCATTGAAGATGAACTGCTGGTAATCCCAACTGCCGTACGCCGCCACACTGGCATCCACCCAGTTGCGGCGGAAGTCTTTCACAACCGTTACCGCATAGTCCTCGTTATGCACCAGGCGTTGCACCTGCACCCCCAGTTGCTTCAGCCCGTTTACCCAGCTGGCCCGAACGGTCTGACTGTTGCTACCCGGCCCAATGCCCGCGCCGAGTAGTTGGCCGCGGTTCGTGTAACCATCGCGGACCTGATGATGGACATACCATGGCGCGGCCGACCGGATCCCACGGGTATTGCTCACCGCAACCTGCGTCACCTCCCCGGCCAACTGCAAATAACCGCCCCAACGGTTGTACAGCGGCACCAGCTTGCGCAGGCCGAAGGTGTATGCCCGGGTATGGTCGAGCTGAGCGATGCCGTCGCGGGCATCCCAGTTATGGTCGTTCTTGGCGTACTCGCCGTAAAACTCTACATTCGCCTTGGGCACCACGTACCGGAAATAGAACGACAGCATCTGGTCGCGGGGGACACCGTCGTCCGAATTACTGTCCGTAGCCAGTTTGTTTTTGCTGAACGCTTCGAGGAACGGGGCGTAATAAGTGAGGCCGCTGCCCATGTCTTGTTGGTTGGTATTGTAGGTGCGGATAAACCCGACCGACAGGCCGGGGGTCCACTTGGGTTGGTAGTTGAGGTGGAGACCTGAGAAATAGCGCCACCCTTCCGGTTTGGTCCGTGCGTAGGCGTGATGGGTGGCCGTATCGCCCAGTAGCGACGACGGGTAGCCCGACTTTTGCAGGTGCCCGCCCACGATCTGGAACTCGAACGCCCCGATGTAGGTTTGGATGGGCTTGGAGCTGTTCAGCGTAACGTGGTTGAAGCCCGGCGCGGTGTTGCTCATCAGAATGGAGTTGTGCAGCCCGGGGCCCCACCACAGGTTCTCGGTCGAGAAACCAACCGATACCGGATCGAGCGTGAGCCGGATGCTGCTCTGCCCCAAATAGGCCTTCGTATAGCTGCCATGACCGAATAGTTCGGGCATATCGATGCGATTGCCAAAGTAGCCATACCAAAAACGATCCGGCCCAGCGTCCCCGCCAACCCCTTCATACACGCGATTCTGCGCGGCCACGAGCTCGGGCCGGAACTGCACGCTGAGCCAGCGGTACTTGGCGAAGAAGCCCGTGCTGAGGTACGTCTGCAGGCCCCGTGCGGGGATCATCGGCCCGTCGTTCCACCCGTAGGGGTAGGCCGTGTTCAGCTGGTTCTGCCACACCACGGGCAGCAGCTGCAGGTAGCCGTGGCCATCGCCGCTCTGCCACACCACATCGGTGCGGCTTTCGTCGGGGTAGTGCAGGTATTCGTGCTGCTGCAGCGCCTGCGCCGTGAGCGGCCGCAGGCTGAAGGAGATGGCCGGGTCTACCTCGCCCAGCAGCTGCTGGCGGCGGTAATAATCTTCGAGCACCGGGAACCCCACCGGGAGGGTCTGCGCATGCAAGGCCGTGCCGGCCATCACCCCTACCGCTGCCATCAGGGCGCTTCTCTTTAGTTCAATGGTTCCGATCTTCATGGTGCAAACTTAAAATCGATAGGCGAAGCCCAATCGCATGAGGAAATTGTTCTTGTCCTGGGGGTCGAAATTCCAAAACGAATTGCCCAGGGGTTGGCTAAACTGGTGCTGGTAATTGTAGCTGTGCACGCTTTGCAGCTTGAGGTAGGTGAGGAAGCCGTCGAAGTCCCACTCGCCCTGAAGCGACCAGCCGAAGTCTACCCACGACTTGCGGATATCGGCCACGTACATGTAGAAGAAGTCTTCGTTGTGCACGTAACGCTCCAGCGCGAAGCCGATGCGCTTAAACCCGCGCACCCAGCCGATGGTGGCGGTCTGCACGTTACTGCCCGGGCCGATGCCGGCACCCAGCACCTGGCCGCGGTGGGTATACCCATCGCGCACCACGGGGTGCGTGTACCACGTGGGGTACTGCCGGTTGATGCCTTTGGCGTAATAGGTGTTATTCATGGACAGTTCGGTGGCTTCGGCCCCCAGCTCGAGGTAGTCGCCCGGGCTGAAGCCCAGCGGTACCAGCTTGCGGAAGCCCAGCACATAGCCGCGCGAGTACGACGGCTGCACCATCCAGTCGCGCCCGTTCTCAGCCTTGCGGCTGCGGCCGTACTCGCCATACACCTCGAGGTGCCCGGCGGGCATCACCCAGCGGAAGAAAGCCGATCCGTAACGGTTGTGCACCTCGCTGCTGGTCTGCTCCATGCCGTTGGCGTCGAGGTAGGTCGCTTCTTTCACGTTCGGCTTGAAGAACGGGAGATAGTCGCCCACGCCCTTCATGTTGTCGGCATTGACCACAAACGAGCGGATGATGCCCAGCGAGAGGCCGGGTACCCACTTGGGTTGGTAGCTGGCCACGAAGCCCGAGAAGTAACGGTCTACATCGGGCTTCTCTACGTAGTACAGTTCGTTGTGTTTGCTATCCGGCGTGATGGAGGGCGGGAAGCCCGATGCCGTGAGCGTGCCGCCCACCAGCTGGCCCTCAAACGAGCCGATGCCGGTCTGCACGGGTTTGCTGGTGTGTACCGTAAAGTGGGGGAAGCCCTGGGCGTTGTTGCTCATCAGCAGCGCATTGTAGCGGCCGGGGCCCCAGTAGAGATTTTCGGTAGAGAAGCCGAAGCTGACCGCGCCGAAGGTGGCCTTGACGCTGGTTTGCCCCAACAGGATGCGGGTGTAGGCCGACTTGCCGAAGTATTGGGGCTGATCGATGACGTTGCCGGTGGCGCGGTACCACTCCAGGCCGTAGCCTGGGGCGTTGCCCGAATCGCCGTACCGCTGGTTGGCGGCGTACACGATCTCGGGACGGAACTGCACGCTGAGCCAGCGGTATTTGGCCACGAGCCCGCCATAAAAACGGAACTGCCCACCGCGGGTGGGCACCAGCGAGCCGTCGTTCCACCCGTAGGGGTAGCTGCCGTTGTGGTTAAAATCGAGCCCGGCCGGCATCACCTGCACGTAGGTATCGTCGCCGGGGAAGCCATACAGGTAGCTTTGGTCGCCCAGCACGCCCTCGGGGTCGTACAGGTTGGTTTGCCCCAGGGCCTCGGCCGTAAGGGGCCGTACACTGAAGGAGATGGACGAATCGACCTCGCCCAGCAGCTGCAACCGCCGGTAGTAGTCTTCGAGCACGGGGCTGCCCACAGGCAGCGTCTGCGCCCATAGACTTTCCGTGGAAAGTGCGAGCAGGCACAAGCTATAAAGTAAATATCGGATACGCATAGTTTAACATGTGCCACGAAAGAAGCAAAAAACATTCCATTTCTCCAGATGCCACAGAAAAAGCGCTCAACGGCTAAGCCAATAGTTGATTTTAACCATAAAGGCATTGGTGGCGGGCAGGGCCAGCATGCGGTCGAAGTTATGCTCCCAGCCGGGCTGGTAGAAGGGATCTTGTTGCGACCGGTTGTGCTGCCACACCACGTAGAGGGTGGAGCCGGGGAGGTACTCCCAGCGGGCCACCAGGTTGGAGCGGAGCTCATTGAAGCTGAAGTCCGGATCGGGGAAAGCCAGCTCGCCCTCGGCCAGTGGCCGGAACCGATCGGCATAGCGGCGCGCCCGGGTATCGGTGGCCAGCTTGAAGTCGCTGTAGGTGGCCACGGACGTGAAGGGCGAACCGTAGTACTGGATGGAGATATCGGGGGTAACGTTTACCTGCATGTTTAGCGTAACGCCGTAGGTGCGCTGCCTCATCAGGCCCATTACGTAGGCCGTCGCGCCATCCGCCGATGCGGGCGGGATGCTGCCCACGTATTGCAGGTTGTCTTTATTCCACGCGTAATCGAACTGCCCCGCCAGACGCATATGGTTGCCGATGCGGAAGATGACACCGGGATGCACCTGGTTGTAGCCGGTCTCCTCGGCCAGGTAATGGCGCCCATCGTAAACCAGCTTATACACCACCCGTTTGGCACGGTCGGTACCGAGGCTGATGTTGGTCTCGAAGTTGGCGCCGTACCGCAAGTCCGGACCACCCCGCAGCCGGCGGCTATCTACCGTGTGCCAGTTGAAGGTTTCTTTCACGTCCATTTCCATGCGGCTGCCGATGCTGAGGCTGCGCCAGCGCAGGGCCACGTCGTTGTTGACGGCATCGCCGCCGTAGTTCCACACGTTGCGCTGGGTGAGGTTGATCCCCGCAAAGCGGAACGGGCCCCAGGGGTCGGTTTTGCGGAAGGCGATTTCCGACTCGTTGAGGGTATAGTCCGACTGTTTCATGTACCCCACGTCGTTGAGGTCGAAGCCCGGCGACGACCAGCTGAACAGCTGGGAGAAGTTCCACTGGGCGTTTCCCTTTTTCCCCACCTTTACGTAGCCGCCGGTGCCGTGCATGGAGTGGCTATCGGGGTTGAGGCTGAGGTAGTCGGCCCCCGATTGGCGGTGGAAATAGTGGACGGCGTTCGTTTTGGTTTTGAGCAGCGCCGCCGGCGAGCCCTGCAGGGTGCTGAACATGCCCTTGGCATCGATATAGTAGAGGCGGTTGGCGAAATAGCGGGTCACGTCTATCCCGGCGGTGAAGGCATTCGCCACCAGCGCCTCGCGCAGGTGGGGCTGGGCAAGGTGGCGGTTTACGGCGGTAACCATACCGCCAAGCAGCGTGTTGCCGTCCCAGTTTTTCTGTATCCGCGCCACGGTATAATTGGTAAGGGGCTCGGTGGCTTCCTTGCTGCGCACGCCGTTGCGCTCTACGCGGGAGGCGGTTTGGGCCGTGACACTTTCCAGCAGCCCTACGGTGAGCCCCCGGCGGTTGGTGCCCGTGAGCTTGAGCGCCCCGATGATGGGGATGAAGTTGGGCGTGCTGGCAAAGCTTGCCTCCTGGTCGATGCCTTGTGGTTGGTACGATGGCATGGCGCCGATGCGGCGGGAATAGAACATCATGCCGCCGTCGTTGTTGTCGAACTCCAGGATGTGCTTCCCTTCCAGGAAGAAGGGCCGTTTTTCGTCGTAAAAAACTTCATAGGCCGACAGGTTCATCACGGAGGGGTCTACCTCCACCTGGCCGTAGTCGGGATTGAAGGTGAGGTCGAGCGTGAAATCCTGCAGGGCCACCTTGGCATCGAGGCCGGCGGTGCCCCCCCACCGGCTGCCCTGCTGGAAGGGGCTTTGCGGCACGCGGGGTTCTACGGTGAGCTTGCCCATGGCGTAGGGCGCAAATTCGATGCCCCGCGGCTTGGGCAGGTCGGTCATGCCGTGCATTTCGCCGAACGAGAAGACGTGGCCGTTGTTTTTGATGGGGATAAGGCTCCAGTTCTGCACCTCGTTGTTGCGCCGGATGATGCGCCGCACGTGCAGCCCCCAGATGCCATCGCTATCGTTTTGGTTGTACCGCAGCTGGCTGAAGGGGATGCGCAGCTCGGCGGTCCAGCTCGAATCGGGGAGGTTGATGTGGGTGCGCCCTTCCCATACGGCGTTCCAGCTGAGGTTTACCGAGAGCTTGTCGGTAACGGTGAGGTCGGTTTTATTGCCGCCGAGGTTGATGTTGAATTCGGGCGCTACGCGGTAGTCGTGGTAGGTATCGAAAGCGATGCTGATGAGGTCGCCATTGCTATTATCATCGCGGTTGCCGATAAAGGCATTCATGGTTTCGGGGTGTTCATCTTTGCAGTATACGCCGATGTAGAGGGCCTGGTCGTCGTAGAAGATCTTCATGCGCGTCCACGACCCGGTGTGTACCCGCTCAAAGGGGATGACCTGCGAAAAGGGGGCCGACCATTCGCCGGTGTGCTGCCACACGGCCTCGTTGAGCTGCCCATCGATCTGCGGGCGCACAGAATCGAGCCTGGTAATGGAATATACGCGTTTGTAGGCGTCTTCGAACGACACTACGGCGGCCCTTTCATCTTGCGCCCGGGAGAATAAACAGGCGGAAAGGAGAAGCACCGTAAAAAGGCATCTCGTCATTACTACACCCGCTCAAACTTATACGGATACACCTTGCCGGAAGCCCACTGCGCAACGTAGAGGTTCTCATCGCGGTCTACGCACACATCGTGCGGATGCACAAACAACGGCGTCTGCTGCGCCATGGGCTGGAGCTGATCGCCGACGTACTTAGGAGCTGTGCCGCCGATATTGCTCACTACACGGTTGTGTTGGTCTAAGATGGTAACGAAGCCGCTGCCGGCGGTATCCATATCGGGCGAACGCAGCACGGCGGCATACAGGTGGTTGCCGTGGATAACGGGCCGGCATACGCAGGCGCCGGGCAACGAAATGATCTCCAGGAGCTCGCCCGCCAGGGTAAACCGCTTGAAGCATTGGCGCGGCCGGTCGGTAACCAGCAGCGTGGGGGTCGGCGTACGGTGGTCGATGCATACCCCATGGGCAGTCTCGAAGTATTGGTCGCCCTCGCCCTTGCCGCCGAACCAGCTTTTGAGCTTGCCCTCAGCGCTGTATACCATCACATACTGCTTGCCGTACCCATCGGCCACGTAGATGTCGCCATTGGGTGCCACGGCAGTTTCGGTGGGCATAAAGGCCTCGGCTTTGTCATACAATCCCGATTCGAGCGGCACGTCGAGAGTCCACAGCACCTTCCCTTCCAGGGTAGTTTTATACACCTGGTGCTTGGCCGTATCGGTGATGAGCAGGAATTCATCGCGCCCTTCGCCGGCCAGGGTGAGGCCGTGGGCACCAGGAAAATCGTGTCCCCAGCTGGTGACCAGCTTGCCACGGGTGTTGTATACCAGGAGGTTGTTTTTGGTTTCGTTGGTGAGCAGCAGGATGCGCCCGCGCCGGTCTTGCACCATCTCATGGCAGTCGTTTACCGGGTGCTTGGCGTTATCGAGCACACCCCAGCCCTTTACTTGCTTATAGGTCATACCGTTGTGGCCATACACGGCATCCGCGGTGGCGCCGAAGGCGTTGATGACCGGCGCGGCGGCCAGTGCCGTGGTGGCCGCGGCAGATTGGGCAATGAAGGTTCTTCTGTTCATATAAAGTACTTGCTGGCTGCTAAAGTAACTTTTTTAGGTGGGCGAACAAAATGTGGTGTTACGATGGAGCAATTGGTTGAATACGGTGTTGTCTTGCCGGCTTGATTTCAATCGGAATTTCTTTGATTTCGTTTTCAAATCGACTATCTTTGGTCATTCCAGTTTAACCTCGCTCCGCTGGCCGGACGACAAAGAAATGATACAAACAGAAAACCTCATTGCGGAAGAAACCCTGATTGGCCTTAGCGCGGGTTCGCGGAAGGATTTCATGGCGGTGTATGATGTTTTTCAGAAAAAGCTCTTTGCCTTTGCCTACCGTTACCTCCGCGATAAAGACCTTGCCGAAGACGTTACGCAGACCGTGTTCATGAAAGTCTGGGAAACACGCCACCGGATAGACCCTAAGCGGCCCTTTGTGGGGTATTTATTCCGCATTACCCGCAACGAAGTCTTCAACGAGCTCCAGGCCATCGCGAAAAGCGAAAAAGCGAAAGCAGGCGTGGCCACCGCATCCCCGGCGCTGATGGAGCAGGCGGTGGATACGATTTTGCAGCACCGGGAATACGACACCGTGCTCGAAAACGCGATACAGGCACTGCCCCCGCAGCGACAGCGGATATTCAGGATGTGCCGCATGGACGGGCTAACCTACCGGGAGACTGCCGCACAACTGGGCATCTCCTACTATACCGTAAAAGAACACATGACGCTGGCTATACAAGCCATAAAAAAACACCTCCATAGGAATGAGGTGTTTGTGGTGTTCTTGGCGGTGGTTTACAGTATCAGCTGACCTTACAGGGCCACCTCGATGGTTTCCCCCGGTTGCAACGTGTATGTTTTAAACGGTGTACCGCCACGCAGCAACGTGGTGGTAAGTTGGGTGCCCTGGCGCTCTACCCGGATATCGAACGCCTGCTCACCGAACGCACCGACCTGCTTGAGCTCCATGTGATCCCACCCTTCGGGCAGCTGCGGGGTCATCGAAAACCGCTGGAAGCCGGTAGGCCGGATGCCGAAGATGCCCTCGATAAAGATGCGGCAAAACAGGGCGCTCTCGGCCGAAAGGTGGCGCTGGCTGCCCTCGGGCCAAGCCTCAATGGGGTACGGTACATGCTCGCCCCGCAATCGGGTGGCCGAATAATGCTGGAGGTAGGCCAATGCTTTTTCGATTTCGCCCGCAGCGAAGACGCCCCGGAGGGCGTAGAGCGTAGAGCGGTCCCAGAAGGTTTCTGTGCCGGCCTGCGTGAGCAATCCGTCGTTGGTCCACAGGCGGGGCGAAAACAACGCATCGATGGTGCCGGGCGCCCGGTTGTAGATACCCACCGTGAGGGGGATGCAGATCCACGACCGTAGCACATCATTACCTTCGTAATAGCGATAGGTTTCAAAGCCTTCTACCGTGGCGCCGAAGTGCTGTTCGATGGCCGCACGCATACGTTTCGCCTGGCGTCGATAGTCGTTGGCGGCCCGGCGCGGCAACTGCAGTTCTTCTGCCAGGTAGGCGGCCGACAGCAGGGCGTCGTAATACAGCGAAGACGTGCACAGGTTGGCGTCGCCTGCCGGGAAGCGGCCTTCCAGCTCATCGCTGTCAGACTCCACAACACCGTGGTCGTTGATTTTCCGCCTTGAAAATTCCAAGCACCACTCGATCAGTGGCCACAGTTCCTCAGCCTCTTCTCGGTCTGCCCGGGCAAGGGCGTAACGGGCGGCACCGTACGCAATCATAGCCGCGTCTCCACGATCACCGGCACCGCCCCAGGTATCATCACCCTCAGCGATAATCGAACTGGGGATGGGCTTGTATTCGGGATTCATGAACCGAGCAAAATGGCGGAAGGCGTTCAACGCCGAGGCGTTGCCGATATCGTAATGTAGAAACGGGAAAAACGGATTGATGTACTCGGCTTGGTCGTTGGCCCAGATGGCGGCGTAATACGACTCGCCACCCGGCCCGTGCATATACCCGCCCTTGGTCTTGAAAATACTTTCGGCCGCGCGGATCTTGGCAAAGGCAAACGCGGTGTTGAGCGTCTCGTCGGGCGAATCGAACACGAGCTTAGACCATAGCTGGTCTACGAACGCGGTACGCGCCTGCCCGGCCGCCGCCACATCCACTGTCGCGGCTGCTTGGTGACCGCTATAAGCTTGGATCGCCGCGTCGAAGTAGCAAACCTCACCCGGCTTGAGATGTTGCACCTCGCCCGGTGGCGCATGGAGCTGTGCAAGGAGCGTGTAGCTGCCGGATACGCCCTTAGCAGGGTCGGTATGGTACACGGCCTGTTGCGTGGGCACAACGAGCTCAAGGGTGTGGTCGCTGATGTTCTTGATGGCGTAGCGTTCGCAGAAAACGGGCTGGTCCATTGCGGGGAAGTACGTGCGCGTAAGCTCTACGAGCGCAGGGCCCTTATCCGTGGGCCTATCGCCCGTGCCCAGCTCGCTGACCACGGTAAGCAGGCCATTGAGGCGCATGGAGTGGACGGTTTCGCGGGTGAGCGACCGGCCATTTACCTGCAGCTGCGACACGAAGTCGATGCCAAACCGCCGCATGAGGCTGGCGTGGGTATTGTTTGGGATGGTGCGCAGCATGGGCCACACAAGCGATCGCTCCAGGCTGAACGACCCGTCTGCATTGACGCCGTAGCGCAACACGGCCGACAGGTACTGCCCACTCATTTCAATGTGGTCGTAATGCGGGATATCGATGCCCACCTCCCACCGGATGCTGCCGTCTGCATCGATTTGCCAACGCTGCTGTGCGTTGAGGACGTTAGGTGTGCTGAAAGCGATGGCAAGGACATAGAGGAAACTAAGTTGTGTTTTCATTCGTGTTTGGTGTTTTTAATGGTTACCGGAAGTGGGCCATTGCCGTGTACGGTTACGTTGGCGCTGTGTTCTACCAGCACGGCACGGTCACTGCCGCTGATGGCGTTGTGGCTCACGGAAGCACCATCCGTGCCCGACACGTAGATGGCTTGCACGCCTGTAGCTTGGATGGTGTTGTTGCGGATGATGATGTTTTTGTTGAGCGGCGGGGGCGGACCGTCGATCCCGGATACGTCGATATTCACGGCCGTGCCGGTCTGCCTGCCGTGGCCGTAGCCACAATCCACGATCCAGTTGTTTTCGATGACGACGTCGGTTACCGGACCGCTTTCGCGCCAGCCGCTTTCGGCACCAAGCTGGATGGCCGTACCACTGCTCTGCTGGATGGTATTGCCGGCGATACGTACCCGGTTGGTTTTGATGAGGTACGCGCGCGCCAGGTGGCTACGCACCGTATTGTTGGTGATTTCCACGGCCGGCCTGCGGGATTCGTTGGTGAGGAAATGACCGGCCCCATCGCCCACCAGCGGCCGGTCGAGCTGCACGGACACCCGCCACTCCCCGTGGCTGGTGTCTACGCCACGTACCGTATACGTGGTTACCGGCTTTAACGATTCCCGATCCACCAGCGACAGCGTGTCGCCCACGTCGGGGAAATCCAGCGAGAGTGCATGGAGATCCGCCTGCTCCACCGCGATGTCGACCCAGCCCTTGCGCGTGGCATCCGGATACAGCGTGTAATAATAGTTGTGAATGTTGGTGCAGTCATCGCCCTGTCCGCCAAACTTGCAGGCATCCAGCACGATGCGGCCTTTGCAACTGGTAAAGTGCGTGGCATCGGTGTTGGTAGACACCACACTGCCCGGTTCGGGGATGACCTGTAGGTTATGCAAGAAGATGTCTTCACTGCGGTGGCCCACCACACCCATACCGGGCTGGCTATGGATGGTGACATCCCGGAGGATGATATGCTTCGATTCCTTGATGAGAATTCCCGCCCGGTAGTGTGCCGAATGCCTTAAAATGCACAGGTCGCCCGCCCGCGGCCGGGCCCCCGAGAATACCCGGATGGTGGTATCGTTGAGCCACTCCTTTTTATCGTGCCAGGCACCAGTATATACGCGTGCTTTCGACACATCGTAGAAATGGATGCGGCCGGTCACCGCGCTGTCGAGCATCGCATAACGGCGGGTGTCCACCTGCATATCGAAATGGTCATCGGCCACGGCGGTGATTTGCCCGATGGTATGGGGTGGTCGCTTGTAGGTGATGGTGAGCCCGTTGATCTGCACGTTCGCGGCATCAGTGATGGAAACGGCCTCATACCACCCTTCAAGCACTAGGGTCGCCCCCGCAGCTTCTACGGTCACTCCCCGGCTATCGGCGAGGTCTAACGCGATGACGTAAGGGGCATCGGGCTTGAATAAGCGACCTTGCACATCTTCGCCATACTGGCCGCTGATAGCCTCGTACTCGATGCGACGTGCCTCATCATCGCTGAACCGGTACACACCTGGCGGGAAATAGACCGTCGCGCCGGGCTGGCTCCGGGCGGCAGCCATCGCCTGCCGGATGCCGTCGGCATCGTTGCTGTCGTCGTCCGGATGGGCGCCATAGGCGGTGACGTCAATGCGGTCTGCGGTGACGCCCTTTGCGTTGGAAACGTGCGGACCGGATAGGGTTAACGCCAGCGCTAGCATGTTTATGTGAAATTTCACCCTCATGTTAATCCATATGCGTTTGGATGAATGCCAGTTCACCAGGTGGGTATGTGCTCCGGCGCAAGCCAGGTAAAGCAAGGTAATGGCTGTCATTCTCATCAAAATGCCTCCACTTCGGCGATACAGGTGTGGTTGGAATCGGTGAACGACCGGTTGACCACGATTTTGATGTATCGCCCATCGATCGTTTTCTGTCCGTTGTCGATAAAGGACACCTCATTTTCGGCCACATCGCCATCCAATGCGTACGCGCCGGCAGTTACCCAATTGACCTCGTCGTCGCTCACCAGTATTTCGATATCCAACGGGCGCCCTGGTGCCCAGCTGCTGCGGCCGAATATCCGTAAGCCGTGCACAGCCTGCGTGCTGCCCAGATCGATGACCAGGTAGTGGGGATGCGCCGGATTGCCATCGCGGTACTGGGTATGCCAGAAAGTGTCCGGATTGCCATCGATGGCGTGTTTGGCGTGGCCGTTGTCGGGGCCTTCGCCTACGGTTTCTTCGGAGCTGAAGCTGACAACCTCCCACGAGGTTTTAGACAGCTCGGTATAGGCCGTACGCACCACGAAGTACGTGACACGGAGTTGCTCGTTGATGGGGTATTGGCCGCCCTCGGCGGCAGCCAGCCGCACCGGTAGCATGTACTGCTTACGGGCGTCGATGCTTTCATGCTCGGTATGTACATCGATGCGCAGCACTTCGGAGCTAAGCTCGCCTTGCTTAAGTACGGCTTCCAAGTCTTCTACCGTATAGCTCGCCTCGGGCAGCAGCTCGTAGGCCGTGAAATTGGCCGCATTATAGTCGGCCACCAGCTCGGAGGCGATCTCAAAGCGGCAACGGATGTCTTGCGACGGGTAGTTGACCCCGCCGAAAGACGCACCGAAATAGAGTGGCTGGGCATCGGATTCGATGGCTAGGCTTTTGATGTTGGGCAGGTCGTAGGCTTGTGTCATGTAAACCTGCGCAAAACGGTCGGGATTTTCGAAACCCGTGTCTTTACCACACGCCAGCGTCAGTAACGCCATGCCCAAGCCGATGGATATATTCTTGATGTTGTTCATGTTTAATGTCTTTTTAAGTTACCAACCGGGGTTTTGTACGAGATTGCTGTTGCGGTCCATTTCCGACTGCGGGATGGGGAACAGGTAATATTCCTTGCGGAACACCCGCCGTTCAAAGACGGTCCGTTGGTAATAAGCGGGGTCGTGCAGCGATGTGCCCGCGCCGGTATTCATGCCCCAGAATTCGCCGCCATCGGTCTGATCGGCGATTTTCCAGCGCCGGGTGTCTGACCAGCGCAGGTTTTCGATGGCCAGCTCGATTCGGCGCTCGTGGCGGATGCGCTCACGCATTTCGGATTGGCCCAGGCTCTCGGGCACGCCCGGAAGGCCGGCCCGCTCGCGGATAGCGTTGAGGTAGGTGGCGATATCGGGATGCCCCGGCGACGATTCGTTAAGCGCTTCCACGTAGCTCAGCAACACCTCCGCATAGCGGTAGAGGATATATGGCCGGGCGATGAACTGCGAGTTGCGCACGTCGGAGTTGGGCGAGACGTTTTTACCCACCACGTAGCCCGTGTGGGGATAGTCGCGCGCGCCGTCGCGGCCCGACGAACCGGTCTTGAAGAATTCCATGCGCTGCGCTCCGTTCACATGCGACGGGAAATAGGCGCCGTTGTACAGCACCGTGACGTAAAACCGGGGCTCACGGTTGACGTACATCATGTAGGTGCCCGCTTCGGTATACTTTCCGTCGGCTTGTGAGAAGCCATTTTCGACGTAGTCGGTACCGGGTTCGTCAATGCGCTTGCCGGATGCGGTTTCGTAGGCATCCACCAGCTGCTGCGTGATGGAGTAGCTGGGCCACCCGCCGATGGGCCGGGGCGCAATATGCTTCTCGTAAGGCCAGCCAAGGTCGGTGCCTTTGCGGGCGAAGAGCACTTCGTTGTTCCAGGGAGTAAGAAAGATATCCCGGTAGGAACGGTAGGGGTCGATGTTGCCGTCGTCGCCGGCCACTTTATACAACCCCAGGATATCGAGGTCGATCAGGTCTTTAGCGGCCTTGGCCGCGCGCTCCCATTTGGTGGCATCGTATTGGGTGTTGAACAGGGGCGTACCGTCGGGGTTCGCAACGCCCGCATACTCGGGGTTGCCGTTGAACTGCGGACTGGCGGCATAGAGCAGCAGGCGGCTTTTTACGGCCATGCAGGCCACTTTGGTGGCGCGGCCGTAGTCGCGTTCGCTCTGCGCCGTGAAGTGTAGCGGCAGGTCCGCGGCGGCCAGGTCGAGTTCACTGACGATGTAGTCCACGCACGCGTCGTACGGCGTGCGGGGCAGGTTCATCTTGGGGTCGCCCCCCTCCAGGTCGCTGGCGATGATCTCATCGCCGATGAGGATGACCGGGCCGTATTGCCGCAACAGGTTGAAATAGAAGAAGGCGCGCAGAAACCGCGCTTCGGCTTTATATTGCTTGATCAACTTGGGGCCGCCGGCCATGCCTTGCAACTCGCGGTTCTCGTCGATGTGCAGGATGAAATAGGTGGCTTGGCGGATGCCCCGGTAATAGTCGTGCCAAAAATTGTAATTGCCCGAAGCGGCGTTCCAGTTGCCGATATTCAAGGGATAGGCGGGCGACTCGCTATAGGGCACATCGAAGTCGTCCGATAGCGGATCGAACGGCACGCCGCCCTTGCGGTCGGCTTCGTCGCGCACGTAGCTGTAGGCGTGGGCCAGGAACTCTTCGGAATATTGCTTGCTCTGAAACACCAGGTCCAGCGTCAGCTGGTCGTCGGGCATCTGATCGAAAAAACTGTTACACGCCTGCAGAAGCGACAGCGACAGGGTGGTCAATAAAAGATATATGCGTCTCATTCGTTATTCTTGATAGTTCTTAAAAATTCAGGGTTGCGCCGAAGCTATACGTGGCCACGTTGGGGTACGTAGACCCCCGGCCATTGCCCAACTCGACGTCCCAGAGTTTGAACTCCGACAGGGTAAGCAGATTGATACCCGAAAAGAAGAGGCTGGCACCGCGCAAGCCCGCTTTGGCCACGAAGGCCTTGGGGAGGTCATACGCGAACTGCAGCGATTTCAAGCGGAGGTATCGGCCGTTTTGCAGCCAGTGCGTGCTGGTCACGTTGTTGGCATTGAGCTCGCCGATGCTCAGGCGGGGGTAAAACGCATCCGGGTTGGGATTCTCCACGGTCCACCGGTCGCCGATGTTGCTCATCAGGTTGCCGTTGTTGGTGCTGAACCGGAACGGGAAGACGCCCTCGCCGTTAACGAGGATATCCACGTTGCTGATGCCCTGGAAGAGGGCCGACAGCGTGAAGGCCTTGTAGCCGAACGTGAAGCCGGCGCCATAGACGATCTCGGGGATGTCGCCGTAACCGATGGGCACCTCGTCGTTGCTGTCAATTTTCCCGTCGCCGTTGATGTCTTTGTAGCGGATGTCGCCCGGCCGCACGGTGCCGGTATGGAAGGGGGCGTTGGCGATTTCGGCTTCATCCTCGAAGTAACCGAGGGCAATGCGGCCGAAGTTCTGGCCGACCTTGCGCCCTTTGCGGTACTGCCATTCGTAGGGCCAGGGGCGGTCGTCTTCCACCACTTCGTTGCGGTTGAAGGTGAAGTTGCCCAACACTTGCAGGCGCACGTCGCCCCACACTTTCTGGAAAGTGAGCTGCCCTTCGATGCCCTGGTTGTCTACCTTGCCGATATTGCCGTAGGGCGCGTTGCGCACACCGAGGTAGCCCGGCAGGCCCTGCCGGCGCAGGAAGATGTCTTCACGGTGCTCTTTAAACAGGTCGGCCTGGACATTCAACATGCTGTTGAAAAACCAGGCTTCGATGCCGAGGTTGTACTTGGTGGAGGTTTCCCACCCCACGTTGACACCGATTTCATTCTGCGCCTTGCCGGTATAGTTGTAACTCTGGTCTTTGCCAAATTGGTAGCCGTCTACATTCTCATATACCGTATTGAGGTAGGCAAAGCGGCGGCCGCCAATGTTGCTGTTGCCCACTTTGCCCCAGGTGGCGCGGAGTTTCAGAAAGTTCATCACCGGCTTGACACCTTCGAAGAAAGGCTCTTCGGAGACCACCCAACCGAGGCCCACCGATGGGAAGAAGCCGTACCGCTTTTCGGGCGCAAAATTTTCCGACCCGTTATAGCCGAAGTTGACCTCGCCGAGGTATTTATTCCGGAAGGAATAGGTGCCCCTGCCGGCGATACCGAGACTGCGGTAAGGCAGGGAAGACTCCAGGTTGTCTGCCTGCGAATTGGACAGGTCGCTGAGGTTGAAGAGGAACATGCCCGTAACGTTGTGGTCGCCCACGGTTTTAACGTAGTTCAGCGCGGACTCGACGTACAGCTGCCGCGATCCTGCTGCCTCTTTGTTATAGCTCAGGAAGCGTGATCCGGTGTATTTCTGGATGAACTCCAGCTCGCCCTCGGCATTGCGGCGCTCGGCATGCCAGGTATCGGATGCTTTCGTGCGGTTTTGTTTGTTGTAGTTGGATGCATCGAACGAAGCCATGGCCGTAAACGACAGGCCGTCGAGCACGAAAGGCAGCTGCTGGGTGATACGCAGGTTGGACATCACGTTGTTGTCCCAATAGGTGGAATACCCGGTTTGGGTGAGGAGCGCGTACGGGCTGGTGAGGCCGCTGGTGCTGAGGTCGCCGATGCGCCCATCGGGGTACCGCGCGGGGAAGGATATGGGCGTACGCTCATACGCGGCCCCGAAGATGGTGCCTTCGCCCCTGCCGGGCGAGTTGCCCACCATGAGGTATCCCTGGATGCCCAACTGGATATCGGTGGTGACCGTAGGCTTGAAGGTGAGGTTGGTGGTGACGTTGAACCGCTTGGCTTTCGACTGGAAGTCGTAGTCGATGGTCTCCACGTCGCGGTACTGCCCTTCCTCCTGGTAGTAGCCCAGGCCCACGTAGTAGGTGGCGCGGTCGAAACCGCCGTCGATGTTGGCGTTCATGGAGCGCATACGGCCGAAATCGCGGAACAGCTCATCGAACCAGTCGACGTTGGGCGACAGGTACGGGTCGGTACCGTCGCGGGTTTCCTGTATTTTTTCCGCCGAGTAGGTGGGCGTCTGCCCCATGTTGGTGTTGGCTTCGTTGACCATCTCCATGAAGGTGGCGCCATCGGCAAACTCGGGTATCTTCACAAATTGGGTAACGCCTTCGTTGTAGCGCACGTTGAAGCGCGGCTTGCCGGGCGACCCTTTTTTGGTGGTGAGGATGATGACGCCATTGGCCCCACGCACGCCATATACGGCCGTGGCCGAAGCGTCTTTGAGTACGGTGAAGCTTTCGATATCCTCGGGATCGATGTTGCTGAAGCTGCGCGGCACGCCATCTACGAGAATCAGCGGCCGGCTCAGGCCGGCGTCGAGCGTGGCGATGCCACGGATCCAGATGTCGGACCCATCATACCCCGGCTCACCCTTGCGCTGCACAGCGATGATGCCCGGGATGCGGCCGATGATGGAGTTGGACAGGTTGCGCACGGGGAGCTTCAGTTCTTCGGGTTTGATGGTGGATTGCGAGCCCACCACGCTGATTTTCCGCTGCTGGCCGAAGCCCACCACCACAACTTCGTCCAGGCTCGACTCTTCGGAAGCTTGAAGCACCACGGTGAGTGTGCGCTGGGCGCCCGGCGTGATCCGCTGCTCCACGTAGCCGAGGTAGGTGAATACCAAGGTGGCGTTTGGTGGTGCGGCGAGCACGAAGCGGCCGTTGATGTCGGTAGCCGATCCAATCTGCGGGTTGCCAGCTACAGATACCGTTACGCCGGTGAGGAAGTTGCCCGCCGTATCTTGCACGCTGCCGGTAATCTCTGCGGGCTGGGGCACAGCGGCGGTAATCGGCGTCGCTTGGCTATGCTTAGATTGCGGCTTGAGTAAAACGAAGCCGTCCTTCACCTCATAGGTGAGGTCATACCTGCCAAGCACGTCGGCCAATATGGCTTTCACCTTCTTATTAGCCGAGTAGGTAACCTCGGGCGACGCGGGCAATGCCGATGGCTGATACGCCAGCGGTACGCCGGTTTGCCGCTGCAGCTGTTCCAAGGCTTTGGCGAGCGGCAGGCCGTTGAACGCAACATGCGCCCGTTTCTCTAGCTCTTGCTGTGAATATCCGGGATTGGCAGCGAACACTAAGCCTACTGCCATGGCCGACACGCAAACAAACACCGATAACCGCATAATGAATTTAGATGATATACAACTACTTAAACATATAATTTTTTGCATATTTGCATAACTGAATAGGGTAAATAATTTGTATGGACTCAGGTAGCTGCAACAAGTTTCTCAGGCTTGGCGTTGCACTTACCATTCAGTGAACGAGTCGGTGAAACATGGTTTTGCCGACTTTGTTGTTTTGGGCCGGTGATACCATTATTCGGGGGCTTTTTTCTTCTTCATCATCAGGTTGGTTAGTTATCGAAGTCTACGATCCGCACCCCCGCCCTCGGAGATGCCATGTTTCTTGTATTTTCACTACGCTGCCCTGCCGCAGGCGCGCCAGCGTACTCAACACGTGTTCGAGCGGCTTGTTCATGGCCGGAAGGGTAACTTCACAGCCGCTGATGGTCTCATCAACCACGATTTCTTCGCCGTAGTAACGGGTTAGCTGCTTGGCGATCCGCCCGATAGGGGCGTTATAAAAAGCGAGCTCACCCGCCCGCCAGTTGGGAGCGCTGCCCTGTCCGACCTCCAGTATACCCGATACGGTATCTACCAATACATATTGCGCTGCGGTGACGAACGCCTCGTCGCGTGGGCCTTTAGTGGCCCAAGCCTCCTCTACCCGTACGGGTTGGCGCAGACCAACTCTCGCCTGCCAGGATGCCGCTCGATCCAAGGTCTGCTGTACGGTCGCTTGTGGTATACGCACCACTTGGACCTTTCCCTCAGCCACAGCAATACCGGGTGCCAAGTCGGTATCTACGTTGAAGGCGGTGCCCAATACTTTGGTGGTAAAATCTTTCCCCACCACGAAAAACGGCTGCTGTGGGTTGTGCGATACATCAAAAAAAGCTTCGCCAGCTAAACGTACCACGCGCTGCACGCCGCTGAATTTTTGCGGGTAAGACAGGGTAGAGTTGCCATTGAGGTAAACCACGGAGCTATCGGGCAGCACGATGCGTTGATGCTCGCCGGCCGTGGTGGCGAGGTGCTGCCAGGTGACCGGTTCGGTAGCATTGCGCTGCAGGAAATAAGCAGCGCCCAGCAGGCACACCAGCACGGCCGCCGCGGGAATGCGCCACCGAGGAAGACGGCGGATGGCTTTTTCGGGGGCAACCCACCGCCAGATGTCGGCCCGCATGCGCGTGGCCCGGGTGTCGTCAAGCGCCTCATGATGGGCTGCACCATCTTGAGCGACGTGGCCAAGGTTCGTTTCCCGAAACGAGCGGCGCATATCACGCAGCAACGCCTTTGTGCCCGCATGCGTCTCCGCATATTCCAGCAGTTCAGCCTTCTCCGCTTCCGAAAGCGAACCCGATCGGTACTTGCGGAGCAGTTCGGCAATACGTGATGCTTCGTTTTCCATGTTGCTCTTTTAAGGTAATACCGAAAAAGTGGCAACATGGGGGGGGTGGGGTAGAAAAAACTTTCGCGGGTGCTCCCGGCATTCTTGGGTTGGGCAGACAACGCATGGAATAGATTGGGATTAAACGAACAGAATGCCGGATTTTTCGTGCAACGTTTCCATAAAATGTCCTCAGCGAAAGACAAAAACAATAAAAATTGTCCTCAACCGAAAACGTTTTGCAGTTTAGTTTCCGCTCCGCGGGAGAGGATACACCCATTCAAAAACAACAAAATCCGATAACGGTTGTTCTATGGACAGAAGTGTTACGCCAAAAACAAGAGCTATGAATGTAAAGCGAATTTTCGGCACCATCCTTACCGTGCTGGGTATCGGGGGCCTCATCTACACGGGCGCCATGGTGGTACAGCAGACCGGCGGCACCCGCGAGCTGATCGTCGTAGGGGTCATCGGGCTCATTTTCTTCCTATCAGGTATTTCATTGGTGCGCAATACCCGGGATAAAGAATAAGCGCAGGGCAACCGCATTTAAAAATATTAACGATTAATCGTCCTTGCGAGCAAGCGCGTTTGCCGGTGAAAAGGAGCGACCGCGAAGCAGCTCCGAAGGAAACCAATCTGTTTTGGTCGAAGATTGCTTCAACTCGCACGATCCAACACCATTTCGCGATGACGACAAGTTTTAAATGCGGTTGCCCTCAATAGGCGGCGGGGACTTGCAAATTCAATAAAATGTTACTACTTTTGTGTACACAAAAGTGTATTAAATAAATGATTATGAAGGTAATTACAACGCGGGAAATCCGCAGTGGGATGAAGTTATATTTCGAACTCGCTGAGAAAGAAAGGGTCGTAGTGAAGCGCGGCAGTAAATTTGTTAATCTTATCGTAAGTGACGCTCCTGACCGTGTATTTCTGGATGAAAACTGGGTGAAGGATTTTTTAAGAATACCGGTGGAGTACCGCATTGATCCTTTCGAAATTAGCCCATCGGGGGATTTGTATTATGCGGACAAACGAAACGTAGAACTCCTGAAAGAAGCGATTAACGATGCTGAACAGGGAAAAGCAGTGAAAACAATCAAAAGCCAAGCGGAACTTCAAACCTTTTTGGAGTCTTTATGATATGTCTTATAAACTAACCTTTTCCATGAGGGCAGAAAAAGATATAGCCCGCCTCAAAAAAAACCGATCATCCCGCTTTCAAGAAAGTCACACAATTACTGAATGAGGTTATCGTGCACCCCTACACCGGAACCGGCAAGCCGGAACAGTTAAAACATAAAGCGAAAGGCCAGTGGTCAAGACGCATCTCCAAGAAACATCGATTGGTATATAAAGTGATCGATCAAACGGTCACAGTTGATATACTATCCGCCTACGGACACTACGACGATAAATAAGCGCAGCGCTACCGATCGGCCACCACCTTGTACGTGGGGTCTTCGGCCAGCGTTACCACGATGATGCCTTCGGCCTTCTTAAGCTTGCTGCGGCAATCGTCGCTCAGGTGTTTCAACACGACGTGTTTGTTGGCCGCTGAATACCGGGCGGTGATTTTGTTGAGGGCGTCGATGGCACTCATATCGGCCACGCGGCTCTCCCTGAAATCGATAACGACATCCTCGGGGTCGTTCTCCACGTCGAACTTCTCCAGGAAGGCGGTCACCGAGCCAAAAAACAGCGGCCCATAAATCTCGTACACCTTAGCGCCCGTGGCATCGATGTGCTTGCGTGCGCGGATGCGCTTGGCATTGTCCCACGCGAACACCAGGGCCGCCACGACGACCCCCACCAGTACCGCCAACGCGAGGTTGTGCAGCACAATGGTGATGACGGCCACGAGGATGCCTACGAAGATATCGGATTTGGGCATTTTGTTGATGATGCGCAGCGACACCCACTCGAAGGTGCCGATGGCGACCATGACCATTACCCCCACCAGCGCAGCCATGGGGATGCGTTCGATGACCGGTGCACCCACCAAAATGATGAGCAGGATGGTAACGGCACCGATGATGGCCGCGAGGCGGGCACGCGAACCGGCATTGAGGTTTACCAATGTCTGGGCCACCATGGCACAGCCGCCCATGCCGCCGAAGAACCCGTTGACCACATTGGCGGTGCCTTGTGCCACCGCTTCGCGGTTGGCGCTGCCCCGCGTACGGGTGATCTCATCGACCATGGATAGCGTGAGCAGCGACTCTACCAGTCCCACGCCGGCCATCACCAGCGCAAAGGGGAAGATGATCTGCAGGGTCTCGAGCGTAAACGGCACCATGGGGATGTGGAAGGCGGGAAAACCACCCTCGATGCTGGCGATATCGCCCACGGTTTTGGTGTCGATACCGAACCCCAGCACCAGGCCGAATACCACCAGGATGGCCACGAGCGAGGCGGGGATGGCCTTGGTAAGGCGCGGCACTACCAGCACGATGGCAATGGTAAGCAATGTGAGCCCACCCATGATGTACAGCGGGGTGCCGGATAGCCACGTGGTGATGCCACCATCGGCAACCTTGAACTGCTCGAGCTGTGCCATGAAGATGATAACGGCCAGGCCGTTCAGAAAGCCGTACATGACCGGCTGAGGGATAAGCCGCACGAACTTGCCCAGGCGGAATACACCAACGAGGAACTGGAGCAGCCCTGCGAGGGCCACGGCAGCGAACAGGTATTCGACGCCATGGGCCTTGCTGAGCGCGATGAGCACCACGATGGTAGCCCCCGCGCCGCCCGACACCATGCCGGGCCGCCCCCCGAGGATGGCGGTAACCAAGCCCATCAAAAAGGCGGCGTACAGCCCAGTGAGGGGCGATAAGCCGGCCAATATGGCAAATGAGAGCGACTCGGGGATCATGGTCATGGCCACGGTGAGCCCCGCCAGGATCTCGGTTTTGTAGTTTACCTTTTGCTTAAGATCGAATAGTTGTACGTATGCTTTCATGCTGCCGCGTTAAGCGCGCAAAGGTACGCTTATTATGGAAACCCGCAGGGCCGGGAAGCAAAAAGGCTATGCCCCGCTGTTGGCGGCGGCATAGCCTGCATGTAAGGTCTAATATGCTGCAATAAGATGTTTAACGAACCGTCAACGATGCTTTTTCGGTGAAGGTACGGCCGAACATATCGGTTGCACGCACCTCGATGGTGTGGTTACCGCGCTTGAGCTTTCGGTTGGCCACGTTGAGTTTCCACAGGTGGTTGCTGATGCTCGGTTCGCCGGGCTTCCGGCCTTCCCAGATGGTTTCGGTCCGGTCCCACGCGATGCGCTCGGCAACGAAGGTGGGGTCGTACTCTTCCACGCGTTTCATGGTGGTCCATTTGCCATCCCCGATGCGCACCTGCACGGTATCGTTAGCGCCGCCCATGTAGAAGTTGGCGTAGATGGTGATGGATCCTCTGATGCCCGCTGCGGTTACCTTGGGTGCAAAAATGCCGATCTGGTGCGTGGCGGGTTTGCCGGCCACTTTGTAGTCGATCTGGTATTGGTTGCCATCGAAGCTTACGAGGGCGTAGCCCTTGGGAGTGCCATCGGCCATCATGGAAGCGGGCACGCCGGCATCGTTGAAGCGGCCGCTGTACCAGTTGCCCGAGGTGGTGCCGGCGTTGTAGTGGTGGTGTGGCTCATCGCGCAGCCAGCCGTGGTCGCCCGTCAGGAAAAAGTGCGACTGCCGATGGGTGTGGGCCGAAAACGAGAGGGTGTGGGGAAACGGCTGCAGCAGCTCGAAGAGGCGATCGCGATCTTTCTTGCGGTAGGCGCTGGTAAACGGGATGTGGAAGGCCAATACCACCAGGTGGTCTTTGGGCACGTACCGCAGGTCGTTCTCGATGAAGGTGAGCTGCTGGTCGGTGAGGCCGCCCCAGTAGCCGTCGCCGTCGCGCGGATCGGGGTAGAGGATATCGTCTATCACGATGAAGTGCACCTTACCTTGGTTGAAGGCGTAGGTGCTGGGCCCGAAATGGGCTTCGAAGGCTTCGTCCGACAGCGAATCGGCCGTGACGTCGAAATTGAGGTCGTGGTTGCCCATCACGTTATACCACGGCACACCCACTTGTTTAGTGGCGGCGATATAGGGATTGAACAGGTCGGGCCTGTTGCCTACCAGGTCGCCCAGGCTCATGCCAAATACATAGCCTTCTGCCCCGCGCAGCTCGGCGATGACGCCCTGCTCGTAGTAGCGCACCTCATCTTCGGTATACACCTGTGGGTCGCCGAAAAGGATCATCTTGAAATCGTCGCCCGATTCATGCTTCACCAACGGGAAATTGATTTTCTTGGGCAGCGGACCGGTGGGTGCCACGCCCGGATACTTGAGCTCGGGCGAGCCGTCGGGCTTGTGGATGTAGAAAAACTGGGGCAGCTGATTGTCATCTACCGGCACATCGTAGTTGCCCGGCTTGATGACGGCAATGATCTGGTCGTTGCCCACGGGCAACTCATAACGTCCCTTCTCATCGGTTTGAACCACTTGGAGGCCGTTGGTAACCGACACGCCGGCG
This sequence comes from Parapedobacter flavus, assembly GCF_035818675.1. Classification (NCBI taxonomy): domain Bacteria; kingdom Pseudomonadati; phylum Bacteroidota; class Sphingobacteriia; order Sphingobacteriales; family Sphingobacteriaceae; genus Parapedobacter; species Parapedobacter flavus. The sequence goes on along the minus strand of NZ_JAYKZZ010000011.1, from coordinate 260,895 downwards.
ATGCCTTTTTCGCGCCGTTCTTTGGTGCCGTTTTGATTCTGGTCGTCAAAGACCACTCCTTTTGCGAGCTGTTGCCCTAGAGATGGCAACGACAGCATGAGAAACCCCATGCCGAGGTAGAACGCTTGCTTCTTCATAAATTTGCTTTTTATTTTACTACCTGGTTAATTTTACTTCCGTTCTGTTTCATTTTGTTACAAAGAAACGAATTTCAGGTATACTACGCATGAAATTTATGTAAAAAAATGGTGAAGGAGGGATATGGGTGGATGCGGGCGGCATGGTCGGGTCAATAAAAAAAGGTTTCCAAACGGGGAGAATGGAAACCTTTTAAACTAACCAATTATAAACCTAAATTATGAGCCACAAAGATAAGGCTTTGATACGTTGGTTTTATCGGTTTAACATTTTTTAACAATTACTTCTCCACGCGCAAGGGTAAATGACTACACTAATTTATTTAGTATATTTGTGCAATGGATACGATACAGAACCCCGAATATTTCAAGGGCCGCGGCGCCCAGGTGAATACGCACAATAAGTTTGCCGCACAGCGGTACGTCGCTGAGCACATCGAAGGGTTGGATGAAGAATTCCTCGAAAATTCGAATACCCAGCTTATTGAAGAAAACCCCAAGAAAATCATCAGCGTCAACGACAGCCCCGACGTCCGCATGGGGTACTCCCTCAACCCTTACCAAGGTTGCGAGCACGGCTGCATCTATTGCTATGCCCGCAACGCCCACGAGTACTGGGGCTACAGTGCCGGGCTCGATTTCGAACGGAAAATCATCGTGAAGCGCAACGCCGCCAGCGTACTGGAGCGCCAGCTCAACGCCCGTGGCTACCGGCCGCAGCCGATCATGCTCTCGGGCAATACCGACTGCTACCAGCCCGTGGAGCGCAAGCTCGGCATCACCCGCGCAATCCTAGAGGTGCTGCTGCGCCACCGCCATCCGGTTTCTATCATCAGCAAAAACAACCTCATTTTGCGCGATGTGGAAATCCTCTCGCAACTGGCCCGCCTGGGCCTTGTCCATGTCGCCATTTCGCTCAACTCGCTGAACGAGTCGCTGCGGCAGAAGATGGAGCCGCGCACGGTTACGGCAAAGGGCCGGCTACAGGTCATCAAGCGGCTTAGCGATGCGGGCATACCGGTGATGGTGATGTGTGCCCCCATCATTCCCGGCCTCAATAGCGAGGAGGTGCCGCGCGTCATCGAGGCGGCTGCGCACCACGGTGCACGTGGCGCAGGGTATACGATTGTGCGGCTCAACGGCGCCATTGGCGACTTGTTTACCGATTGGGTACACAAGGCCTACCCCGACCGGGCCGAAAAAGTACTTCATGGCATTGCCGCCTGCCACGGCGGAAAGCTCAACGACAGCCGGTGGGGAACCCGCATGAAGGGCGAAGGTCAGGAGGCCGAAAGCATCCGGCAGCTGTTCAAACTCAGCGTGAAGCAGTACCTCGGCGACCGCTGCCTGCCCGAACTGCGGCTGGATTTGTTCACCCCAAAGGGAGGAAAGCAGCTCGATTTGTTTTGAGTACCCCCTTTTTTTCTTACTTTCGGCAGTTGAAGATTATAGGATGAAAGAATATCTGATCCAGACCCCGGTAGCCAGCATCATTTTTGCCTTTACCATCGCTACCAGTATCTACACCTTTTCAAACCACCACCTTTTCGGTCGGTTTATGCTCCACCCGCACAGCGTGAGCCGCGGGCGCCATCTCTACACCCTGCTAACCAGCGGCCTTATCCATAAAGATTGGGGGCACCTGCTGTTCAATATGCTCACGTTTTACTTCTTTGGCTTCGCTCTGGAATCGATATTGGTGAGCTTGAGCGCCTGGGGCCACCTGCAATTCGCCCTGTTGTATATCCTTGGCCTCGTGTTGAGCGATGTGCGCACCGTATTCAAAGAGCGCCACAACCCCAACTACTACAGCCTCGGGGCATCGGGCGCCATTAGCGCCGTCTTGTTCAGCTTCATCCTGTTCCAGCCCAAAACCATGCTCGGCATCTTCTTGATCATCCCCATGCCCGCCTGGCTGTTTGCCTTTCTCTACTTGGGCTATTGTGTGTGGGCATCGCGCAATGCGCGCGATGGCATCAACCACGATGCGCACTTTTATGGCGCCGTATTCGGGTTGGTGTTCACCATCATATGTTATCCGAACATCATATCCTATTTTATCGGGCAGTTTACGTGACGACATGAAAAGCCTTAGTGTTTTTGTAACACCACTTTAATGCGCTTTTAATCAATAAATTACTTTCGTTCCGTTAAAATAAACCGCCAAATATAGGTCGCCCATATTGATTTTATGCGATTAATATTTACATTAGCGGCGGTTATAGACTTAATGAATAGGAAGCATAATGAACACCTTAGCAACATCAGATTATATTGTTTTTCTCTGCTATTTCGTTATTATCGCCGGCTACGGCCTTTGGATTTACTACCGTAAGCGATCTAAAGAACTCAACACCAAAGACTATTTTCTCGCGGAAGGGTCGCTCACGTGGTGGGCCATCGGGGCCTCGTTGATTGCTTCCAATATTTCGGCCGAGCAGTTCATCGGCATGAGTGGCGATGGGTTTAAGCTGGGACTGGCCATTGCCGCTTACGAATGGCTGGCAGCCGCCACGCTCATCATTGTCGCCGTGTTTTTCATCCCGGTATACCTTAAGAATAAGATTTACACCATGCCGCAGTTCCTCAATCAGCGGTACAACGGCACGGTGAGCACCATCATGGCGGTGTTCTGGCTGTTGCTGTACATCGTGGTGAACCTCACATCCATCCTGTTCCTGGGCGCCCTGGCGGTGTCGGCCATATCCGATATCAATTTCACGGTCTGTATGTATGGTATTGCCATCTTTGCCATTTTCATTACGCTGGGCGGCATGAAGGTGATCGGCTATACCGATGTGATCCAGGTGCTGGTACTCATACTCGGCGGCCTGGCCACCACCTACCTGGCGTTGAATATGGTGGCCGACCATTTCGGTGGCAGCGGGGTGCTCAGTGGTCTGGGCTTGTTGCATGACAATGCACCCTCGCACTTCGATATGATTTTCGACAAAACGCAGGAGCATTACATTAGCCTGCCCGGCCTGTCGGTGCTGATCGGCGGCATGTGGATCGTGAACCTCAATTACTGGGGCTGTAACCAATACATCACCCAGCGGGCACTGGGCGCCGACCTCAAGACGGCACGTAACGGTATCCTGTTTGCTGCTTTCCTCAAGATGCTGATGCCCGTTATCGTGGTGTTGCCCGGTATTGCCGCTTACGTGCTTTATCAAGAAGGGTTTTTCCAGCAGGAAATGCTCGAGGCCGGCGCTGTCCGTCCCGATAAGGCTTACCCCGTATTGCTCAACCTGCTGCCCGTAGGGTTAAAAGGGTTGGCATTCGCCGCGCTGACTGCTGCCGTAGTCGCGTCGTTGGCCGGTAAATCCAACAGTATTGCTACCATTTTTACCCTGGATATTTACAAAAAGATATTCGATAAAGAAGCGAGCGAGCGGAAACTGGTCAATATCGGCAAGATCACCATCGTCATCACCATGATCCTGGCCGTGATCATCGCGCCACATTTGGGCATCGAAAAGGGCGGTTTCCAGTATATCCAGGAATACACCGGCTTCGTGTCGCCCGGCATTTTCGCCATGTTTATCCTTGGGTTCTTCTGGAAGAAAGCCACCTCCAATGCGGCGTTGTTCGCCACCATCGGCGGTTTTGCCCTGTCGGTGATCTTGAAGTTCCTGCCCGAATGGACAGACCTCTCCGGCCTCTATGCCGTCGGACTGGCCGTGCCCAATGCCGCAGGCATCTACGAAATACCGTTTATCGACCGCATGGGCATTGTGTTCGTGTTCTGTATCCTGGGCATGTTGCTCATCAGCATCGTTGAAAACAAACGCGGTGTGGTGCCCAAAGGGCTGCAGGTGGATCGCAGCATGTTTAAAGTGCACCCCGGCTTCCTCGCCGGCACGGTGATCATCGTGGGCTTGCTGGTGGCGATCTATACGATATTCTGGTAGAACGACGCTTCGCGGCTCATCTCATGAGCTGATATGACCCGGAATCAGGCATCCCCTGGCTCCGGGTTTGTTGTTTTTGGCCCAACCCCCTGCGGCCTATGCCATCCGGCGCGCATGATAACTACTGTCGCACTCATTCAACGGGAATCGCCAGAGCAACCGCATTTAACCTTTTTCGCCGTACGAGGCTGCGTTGGGTAAGGTGAGATGCCGTTGGATGGGAACGTTATACAGAAGTTATAGAAATCGCGACAAATATGGCATCATGGAAAGCAGCAAGCGGGTAGTATTGCAAAACAATTACAGCGTAGTATAAACCTGTTTAATCAATTACAAGCGGTTCGCGCGGCAGCGATGAGCCATCTTAACTATACGAGTGTTATAAATTTAAATTAAAGTTAGTGGTATGAGAATCCTTATTCCCTATTTCGTTGGGAGCCTCCTTCTGTGGCAGATACCATTTGTTTCGAATGGACAGCAGCGCGATACGTTGGACCTTGGCTACCGCACCATGAGCGTACACGACTTTAATGGGGCGGCCTATACGATCACGGCAGAAGAGCTGGAAAACCTTCCGGTGACCAACCTCACCAACCTCTTATCCGGGTTGGTGCCGGGGCTGTATACCATCCAGACCTCGGGTGGAACCGTGAATGAGTCGGCCGATTACTGGATACGCGGACGGCGGACCAATTCCGAAGGGGTGCTGGTGCTTGTTGATGGCCAGGAACGAGCCTTCGGTGTACTGTCTACCCGCGAGGTTGCCCATATCACCGTGGTAAAAGACGCGTCGCTGGCCGCACTATATGGCACGCGCGCCGCCAACGGCATCATCTTGGTAACCACAAAAAAAGGAACCATCGGGAAGCCTTCGATCGAGATCACCTCGCAGCTGATTAACCAGCAACCGATTGGGCTCCTGGAGCCCGTAAACGCACTTACCTACGCCACACATTACAATGAAGCCATGAAGGCTGACGGCCGGGACGCCTCAGCGCGCTATTCGAATGCGTACCTGAACCAATACCGTAACCGCGAAGGTGTTGATGCCGAACGTTACCCGGATGTGAATTGGTTGGGCGACTATTTCAGGGAAAACAGTTGGGTTCAGCGGCATAACGTACGCGTTTCGGGCGGGTCAAACCGCACCCGGTATTTTATCAACGGCGGCTTTCTTAACCAAAATGGCATGTTCAATACCGATGCCGCCTCGTCTTACAGCACGAACAATGCAACGAGCCGGTATAACCTGCGGTCTAACCTCGAAGTAGACGTGATGCCCACCACCGTGCTCAAACTGGATCTTTATGGCTGGTACGACAAACAGAACAGGCCCGGTGGCGATTCGTTTAGCGCATACGAAAAATTGGTGACCACCCCGGCAAACGCTTTTCCTCCGTATTACCTCAGTAACGGACAATATGTGGATCAGGAAGGAAGCTTGGTGAACGGTATCGATGGCCGCATCACGGCGGGGAGTAACCTGCATACCAACCCTTGGGCGCTATTGAACCGCAATGGATACTCGGTCTTGAACCGGATGTACGGTTCGTTCCGGGCACAGCTGACACAGGATTTTTCTTTTATAACCGATGGGTTGACGGCATCGGCAACGCTGTCGATGGACGCCTTCACCGGCGCGGTGACCAATCGGGAGAAAGCATTTGCCTTCTACCAGCGGGATGGAGCCAACGCCAACCTGCTGCGGCGGACCGGCAACGACGACCGGATGAATAACGGCGTAAGCAGCCGCGAAAGCGATGCCCGCACCTCGTTAGATTTCCAGTTGTCATACACCAGAGATTTCGGTAAACATGCCCTGTTTGCCTCGGGGTTCTACAACCAGTACGAGTTTGATAACCAGACCTCCATTCCCAGCCGCTTCCAAACCATCGGATCATGGGTCGGCTACCATTTCGATCATCGGTATTACGTCGATTTAACCGGGTCGTACCACGGCGTTTACAAATTTGCCCCGGATCATCGTTTCGGCTTCTTCCCTACCGTCACGGCCGGGTGGGCAGTGTCTAACGAAGCCTTCTTCGCCACCCTGAAACCCGCCATTTCCTACTTGAAGTTGCGCGGATCGTATGGGCTGGTTGGCAACCAGCGCGGCGTGTCCGAATTCCAGTATCAATCGCGCCTGCGGGCCATCGGCGGCGTTTACCAATTCGGCAATGCCATGAACAACGTGGGCGGCTATATCGAAGACATCATCGCCAACCCGGGCCTTACGTGGGAGAAATCGCAGCAGCTCAACCTGGGCGCCAACCTCCATTTGCTAGACAACCGCTTATCGCTGGTGTTCGATTATTTCCACGATCGGCGGCACGATATGTATATGGTGAATAACCAGGTGACCGCCCTGCTGGGTACCACCGTCACGATCAATGAAAACATTGGCGAAATGTACGCCCGTGGATACGAGACCGCACTGTCGTGGCACGCGTCCGTGGGCAACCTGGCCTACCGCATAGGCGCTACCTTTTCGCAGACCGACAACCATATCGTCAAAACCGGCGAGATCGACGAACCCTACTTTTGGTTGCAGAACGCTGGTTTCCCGCAGGATATCCGCACGGGATATACCGCGTTGGGCCTGTTTGACTCGTACGACGAAATTGCTGCCTCACCCCGGCAGACTTTTTCCGATGTCCATCCCGGCGACATCAAATACAAGGATATCAACGGCGATGGGGTGATCGACCGAAATGACCAGGTGCCACTGGGCTACGGCCGCGTACCGCGTATATTTTACGGGTTCAATGGTGCCCTTTCCTATAAAAACATCGGGCTTACGTTCCTCTTCCAGGGAGCGGGGCGCGCCACGCGGATACTTGAAAACCGGGTCGCCTATCCGTTTATCGGCGATGGAACCATCTATGCGCACCAGCTCGACTATTGGACACCCGAGAATCGGTCGGCCGCACTGCCCCGTATATCGGCCGTCCACAATAACGTCAACAACACCCAAAATTCGTCATTCTGGATGCGGGATGTGAGCTACTTGCGACTGAAGACGGTCGAATTGTATTACGAGCTACCGAGTAACGCCCTGAAGAACCTGTTTTTAGATAACCTCCGCATTACCCTAAACGGTTATAACCTGTGGGTGTGGACCGTTGAAGATAACCCATTAGACCCCGAAGATACCGGCAGCTCCGGCACGATGCCGCTCACCCGCAACATGAGCGTCGGCTTATCCGTAAGGTTTTAAAAAGTAAAGAATCATGAGAAAACACCCGATTGTCCTGCTGCTCGCCCTCGCGTTTTCGTCTTGCAACTACATGGATGAATTTCCATACGATTGGGCACAGCCCGAAGACGTATTCTCGATGGAGCACAACTATGAGCGGCCCATCAACCAAGCTTATTCGTTCCTCACCGGCGGCTTCAACCGCATATCCGGATCGTTCCTCGGTGCCGCCACCGACGATGGCATGAGCACCATCCGCAACTCGGCCATCCACCGGCTTTCCCGCGCGTATGTCAATGCCAGCAGCCCCGTCGTCAACCCCTGGGAGGTATCGTACCAAGGTATCCGGCAGGCCCTGTTCGTACAGAAAAGCCTGGCAGAGATCGACCTCGTGCTGAACAACAAGAGCGCTGAAGATGTCCTCGAAATCAAAAACACCTATTCGGGCGAAATGTATGCCTTGCGGGCATGGTATGCCTTTGACCTGCTGCGCCACTACGGCGGGTTCCCCATCATCGATAAATACTATACGCTGGGCGACCCCGAGCTTGCCGTGAAGCAGCGCAACACGTTCGACGCGTGTGTCAACCACATCGTTAGCCTGTGCGACTCCGCGGCGACCTACCTGGCCGTCAACCCGGTGGGCGGCGGCGGCGGCTTCGGCCGCATGACCAAAGGTGCCGCATTGGCCGTCAAAGCCAAAACGCTGCTTTTTGCGGCCAGTCCCTTGTTTAACCAAGCAGGAAATACCAACCCGCTCATCGGCTATGTGTCGCCGTCGCCCGCCGACATACAGGCCCGGTGGGAAGCCGCCGCCGCAGCGTGCATAGATGTCATCCAGCTGAAGCGGCCCAACGGCTCCGATATGTATACCTTACACGGCAACTACGCCAAGCTATTTACCTCCTCGCCCAATAGGGAGTACATCCTGTTCGTCGGCGCAACGCGCAGCAACGGCCTCGAAAACCGCCAGTTCCCCCCTTCGCTCTCCCGCAATTCGGGGGGTGGCACCGTGCCCACACAAGAATTTGTGGATGCCTTTACCCGGGCCGACGGGAGCGATTTTGTACGTAGCGATGCCACCGACCCCTATACCGGCAGGGACCCCCGCTTCGGGGCCACCGTCGGCTTCAACGGGTCAAAGTACGGTCCGCAGGGCACCATATACACCCAGCTCGGCCAGGGTGCCACCATGGATGGACTCAACGTTACCATCGACCGGTCGACAAACACCGGTTACTACCTGAAAAAATTCCTCGATTTCAGCATTGACTTTTCGAGTGGTAACCCCGGCCAGGCGTTCCACCTGTTCCCGCTGATCCGGCTGGCGGATGTGCTGCTCTGCTACGCAGAAGCCATGAACGAAGCCTACGGGCCCGATGCCGACCCCCACGGCTACGGACTGACCGCCAAGGATGCCGTGGATGCCGTGCGCGAACGGGCCGGCTTCAAGAACGACACCTATTTGGATGGCGTGACAGACGTAGCCACCATGCGCGATAAAGTTAAGCAGGAGCGCCGCGTGGAATTGTCGTTCGAAGAACAACGGTACTTCGACCTCCGCCGGTGGCTCGATGGGGATCTGCTGGGGCAGCCGGTCTCGGGCGTACGCATCGAACAGGCCGGCAACCAAACCACGGTAGATTACTTCGCCGTTGATGAACAGCGAAAGTTCCAGCCCAATATGTATTTGCATCCCATCCCCCTGCGCGAAATACGCATATCCCCGCAGATTGAACAAAACCCAGGATGGTAACCCTAAAAGATAACGTAATCAGATGAGAAGCCTATTTTTAGTTAGTATATGCATACTTTGGTGTTCCGCCGGTTTTAGCCAGCAAACGGTGAGGGGCACGGTAAACGATGAATCGGGCGTGGCACTGGCCGGCGTATCGATCCGCCAGGTGGGTACCTCCAGCGGCACGTTCACGAATGAAAGCGGCGTATTTTCTATTGTATTGGATGATGCATCCAGCCCGCAGCTCCTATTTACGATGGTGGGCTATAGCCCCCAAGAGCTCGATGTGAGTGGCATGAACGCCGTTGAGGTGATCCTCTCGGGCCAGGGCATCGATCTGGAGCAGGTGGTGGTCGTAGGTTATGGCGAGCAGAAGAAAGCCTCGGTTACCGGCGCCATCTCGAGCGTCACGTCCGATGAGATCACCAGCACGCCCGCGTCTAGTGCCACCAACGCCCTTACCGGCCGCGTACCGGGCCTGATTACCCGGCAGGTGAGCGGCCGGCCCGGGCAGGATGATGCCGCCCTGTTCATCCGGGGCAAAGCCACCTTCAACAACTCGAATCCCCTCGTACTGGTCGACGGCGTAGAACGTGATTTCCGGCAAATCGAAGCGAGCGATATCGAAAGCATCTCCGTATTGAAAGATGCCTCGGCCACGGCCGTTTACGGTGTGCGCGGCGCAAACGGCGTGGTGTTGGTCACCACCAAAAGAGGGGCCGTGGGCAAATCCAAGATCAATTTCAACGCCGAGTACGGCCTCACCCATTTCAACCGCCTCACCGAGGCGCTCAACGCCGAAACGACATCCCGATTTCAGCGCGAGGGTACCATCAACGTCGGGTTAGACCCTTCTAGCACGTCCAATACCAGCAACTTCCCCGTTTCCGAGTACGACAATTACCTGTACCGCACCCAAGAAAACCCCTTTACGCACCCCGACAACAATTTCGTCGAAACCTTCACGAAACCCGGCAGCCAGCAGCGGTACAACCTCAATATCACCGGCGGCAACAAGGTGGTCCGTTATTTTGTGTCGGCCGGTTATTTTACCCAAGAGGGGATGTTTGAGTCAGACATCAATGCGCTGCGCGAACGGCCCGACTTGAAGCAGCTCATCGAGCTGTCGCCCGAGGTTGACGAAGCCCTCGGACCGAAAGAATACGATGCCTCTTATTTCTACAACCGCGTCACCACCCGCTCCAATATCGACATTACCCTGAGCGAAGACCTGAAGCTCGGCGTCAACATGTCGTATCTGTTCCGGAAGGAAAACCGGCCCGCCACCTACGATGGCCTGGGAAGCAACGGCGAGGGGCTCCGCTTGTTTGCCGCATTTTACCGCAATGCGCCGCAAGCATTCCCTCTGATGAACCCCAATGGAAGTTTTGGCGGGGCCATCGGCGTGTGGCGCCAGAACCCCTTGGTGACCATCGCGAATACCGGGTTCCGATCCGACTTCAGCAACGAGCTGCAAACGGCCTTTACCCTCGATTACGACCTCCGCAAACTGCTGAAAGGACTATCGGTCGATGGGAAATATGCGTTTGACGTGGACTGGAACAATTGGCGGGGCATGCAGTGGCGCCCGTACCTTTACGCCTATAATCCGCAAAACGACTCCTACCTGCAGGGGCTGCGCGGTGTGTTGCCTTTCCAAGACTCCGGAAAGACATCGGGTGCATACAACCAGTATGCCGAACTCTCCGTCCGCTATAAACAAGAATTCAATGGCCACCACGTGTCGGGCGTCGTGTTGGGCAACTTCAATGCCCGGTCGGTGCCCGGTGGGCAGTACTCCTATGTTCCCCATGTTTACCAAGCCGTCATCGGCCGTGCGAATTACGATTACCGGAACCGGTACCTGCTCGAGGTCAACCTCGGTTACAACGGCTCAAACCGGTTTGCGAAAGGGCATCGCTACCAGCTGTTCCCCGCGGTGTCTGCCGGCTGGATACTGACCAACGAAGCGTTCATGCCCGAGTGGGATGCCCTCAATTTCCTCAAAGTGAGGGGGTCGTTCGGCCAGGTGGGCAACGACCAGCTGGGCAATTTCTCCTACTACTACCGGTCTACCTACGTCAACGGCGCGTCGTATTCATTCGGCGAAACGCACAACCCGAACGTGACGGGCTTGCAGGAGGGTAGGATGGCCAACGAGCAGATCCAGTGGGAAATGGCCTCGAAGTACAACCTCGGATTGGAAACCCGGTGGCTGCGCTCCCGGCTTACCCTCAATGCCGATATGTTCAAGGAACACCGCACCAATATCCTCACGATTCCCGATCGGTTCCTGATGATGGCCGGCATCAATAGCTTAGCACCCGAGAACCTGGGCGTGGTAGACAACCGGGGCTTCGAGCTGGAACTGGGATGGCGCGATAAAACATCCAAAGACTTCAACTACTTTGCCAAAGCACAGTATGCCTATGCGCGCAATACCATCATCGCCATGAGTGAGGTGAATCAACCGTTTGACTACATGAAGGCAACGGGGCATCCCATCGGGCAATTCATCGGTTACCAATTTGATGGCTTCTTCGACTCGTATGAAGAAATTGCCGCTTCGCCCCAGCAGTTCGGCTTGTCAAACGTGGCTCCTGGCGATATCAAATACAAAGACATCAACCGGGATGGTATCATTGACCAAAATGACCAATCGATTATTGGAAACAGCACGACACCGGAGTATACATTCTCCCTGTCGACGGGTGTAACGTACAAAGGCATATCCTTGAGCGTACTCTTGCAGGGCGCCACGCGTAGCTCGGTATATATGGCCGGTGATGTGGGTTGGGACAACAGTTGGGGTAATTATTTCGCGGAGCACGTGAACCGATGGACCCCCGAAACCGCCGATGTCGCTACGTATCCCCGCTTTTTGCAGAAGGCAAACGGCAACCACCAAAACTACTTCCTGTCGGATTTCTGGCTGCGCGACGGCAAATACCTGCGGCTCAAAAATATACAGATCGGGTATACTCTTCCCAACACGTTGCTGGGGAAATTGCCGCTCAACACGGTCCGTATTTTTGCCAACGCGTTTAACGTGTTTACCTGGGATGAAGTGAAGCGGATTGATCCGGAATCGAATCCCGACCGGAATGTGGGGCGGTTTTACCCGCAGCAACGGGTGATAAATTTTGGATTAAATGTTGGATTCTAAACGATGAACATGAAGAGATTATCTGTTTTCCTAAGCGTTCTCTTGCTTGCCGGGTGCAGCAATGAAGGACTGTTGGATAGCACCGATTTGGACGAACTGACCAGCGATAAAGTATTCACGGATGCCGAGAATACCCGAAAGGCGCTGTACAACCTGTATGGTAACATGCGCGACGTACGGAACAATAACAGCGGGAGCTTTTCCATGCTGTTCAACATGAATGTAACGGTAGCTATGCTGGATAATGCCACCGACGACGGGGCCGGCAATACCACCCGGAACGCCGGCGTATCGCCGGGCATCCAGAAGTACATCACGGGGTCCATCTCCGGCACCAGCAACCCGTTGGTTACCGAGCATCCGTGGAACTTCTTCTACCGGGCGATCCGGAATGCCAACATCTTCCTGGCCCATGTCGACCAGTCGCCCCTGCCGGCAAGCGAGAAGCAGAGCAGTGCCAACCAGGCACGGTTTCTACGGGCTTACTTCTACCACGAACTCTTCCGCTGGTTCGGTCCGCTGGTTATTTCCATGGCCCCCGAAGACCCCTTTGCCTTTGATACCGTGAGGCGGGAAACCCTCCAGCAAACCGTCCGGTTCATTGCCAATGAATTCGATGCGCTTTCGGCCGAGGGTGCGCTTCCCGACCAATGGGACGGTGCCGACTACGGGCGCGTAACGCGTACCGCCGCCATGGCCTATAAGGCCCGCACACTCCTGTACGCCGCGAGCCCACTCTTCCAGGAGTCGGGCGTTACCTGGGCCGAGGCTGCTGCCGCGGCCGAAGAACTCATCACCTATGCCGATGCGACGCAGGTGCACCGATTATACGTTGCGCCCGGCGAAGCGGAGAAAAGTTACACCCGTTACTTCAACGAGCGGAACAACCCCGAAAATATACTGGTGTACCTCCGGGCGCCCGACAACGACCTGTATAACCTTTTCCCCGCATTTAATCCCTGGAACGTCAACAAGGAGCTCACTACCGTGCCCACCCAATGGCTGGTCGATGCGTACGATATGGCCGACGGCACCGAGCCGATTACCGGCTACAACGCCGATTATAGTCCCATTATCAATCCCCTTTCGGGCTATGATGAGCAAGATCCATATGCCAATCGCGATCCGAGGTTCTACCAAACCATCCTTCACCACGGAGCCACCTGGCCGAGTGTCAACAAAGGTACCGCCACGGTAGACCTCACCACCCCGAATAACTGGGGCAGCGGATATTTCCTGGTGAAGTACCTCGACGATCGTATCGACCACCGCGATAATGGCAAGACGTCGATGAATTTCATCATGATGCGCTATGCCGAAGTGTTACTGAACTATGCCGAAGCGGTTAACGAATCGCTCGATGATGCCAGTGCGCGGCAAGCAGCGGTAGAACAACTGAACCGCATCCGGGCGCGGGCCGGCATTACCACCCCCCTCAGCGCAGCGGATTACACGCAGGCCACCCTGCGTGAACGGATCCGCAAAGAACGGCGGGTTGAGCTTTGCTTCGAAGAACACCGGTTTTTCGATATCCGGCGGTGGCAGATCGCCCACGACGTGATGAACCGCCCCGCCATTGGCATTGATGTGGAAAACGGGAAGTTTGTACGTAAGGTACTCGACCAACGGAGCTACAATAAACGGATGAACCTCTCGCCGGTTCCGGTTGCGGAGGTCAACAATGCCCCACTGATTTATCAAAACCCAGGATATTAATTACGATGATTTGCATCGAGCGCTCATCAACCATAAAAAAGAAATAGATGAAAACGAAACAACAAAAAAACGGAACGAACAGGACGGCGTTGCTGCTCGCCATTTTCGGGATGATATTAGTCGCATCGTGCGGCAAAGATTTTGAAGAAATATCGTTTGATCCCGATGTGAAAATCCACTTCTCGGAAGGGGGCGATACCAGCATCGTCGATGTCGGCAAGGGCGTAATGGACTATACCGCGGAAATCAATGTGCAGTCGGCCGGCGCGGTTATCCGCCTGTTCCAAATATACGAAGCAGACCCACGAAGCGGCAACCGGGGGGCGCTGATCGAACAAACGGTTCAGCAATTTGATCAGCCCGAAAGCAATTTCTCGACGACCTATACGCTATCGGATTTAACCGAAAACAAATGCATCAAAGTCGTCGTTACCGATACGCTGGAACAGGTATTTGAAAAAAACCTCCTGATCCGCATTACGCCATCGGTTCATTTTTCTGAGGCCAGCCGCATGGAGACCGCCGCCAACTATTACGGACCATTCTATGCCACGTGGCTTTCGGGGCGGGTGTACATGCGCGATACCGAACATGCCGGCGCGATCGACTTCTCGCTGGGCGATGTGGTCATCCCGGCCGCCGGCGAAGACCCCGTACCGGCGCTGGTCAACCCCGCCCAACGCACCGATTACGACCTGTTAACCATCCCCGGCCTGCAGGAGGCTAAATTTGCCCGTACCGAATGGACCCCGGCCGACTACCGGGCCGTATCGCGGGTAGATGAGGCATTGATTACCGCACTGGCCGACCCCGGCCTGGATACCGTGAAGATCGAAGCGGGCAACGTATACCTGTTTAAAACGGCGAACGGAAAGAAGGGACTTATCCACGTGAATGCGCTGACGCGCAAAACCGCAACATTAGAAAACACCGATGGCCAATGGGAAGAGCGGTCCTTTTACGAAGTTGGGTTCACGACGAAGACCGTCTTCCCCGCGGAATGAAAATTTATTCCCAACTTTACAGTAGATTTATAGCCATCAGTAAACGGACGAATAATGGATAACTTTCTGCGAAGGGTATTTTTTCTCACGGTTGCAGGGACCTTATGCACCCTGGCCGCACCGGCACAGCAGGGCGCCGAAAACCGGCGCCCCAATATCGTGTTGATCTTGGCCGATGATCTGGGCTTTTCCGATATCGGCTGCTATGGCGGCGAAATACAAACGCCCAACATCGACGGATTGGCCCACGAAGGCGTACGCTACAAGCAATTTTATAACGCCGCCCGCTGCTGCCCTACGCGGGCCGCGCTGATGAGTGGTCTCTATCCGCATCAGGCCGGTATGGGGTGGATGGCCGCTGCCGATCTGGGCACCCCCGCCTACCAGGGCAACCTCAACAACCACGCGGTTACCATTGCCGAAGTGTTGAAAACCGCCGGCTACCGTACCTACATGAGCGGAAAGTGGCATTTAACCAACGAACGGAAAATCGATGGCATGGTCACCGACAACTGGCCGCTGCAACGCGGTTTCGACCGGTATTTTGGCATCATCCCCGGTGGAGCGAATTATTTCACGCCGGTGATCTATAGCGGTAACGACCGCTACCGGGCGCCCGACAATTTCTACCTCACCGATGCCATCAGCGACACCACCGTGCAGTACCTCGATGAGCACCAACAGGCCCATCCCGACGACCCGTTTTTCATGTATGTTGCCTATACCGCACCCCACTGGCCGCTGCATGCCCTCCAGGAAGATATCGATAAATATAAAGCCACCTACCTGGCCGGGTGGGACGCCCTGCGCGAAGCGCGGTTCCACCGCCAGCGCGAAATGGGGCTCTTCGGTCCGCAGGCCCACCTGTCGCCGCGCGACTCGGCCGTGGAGGCGTGGGACCGCTTAACACCGGCTAAGCAGCAGGAAATGGCCATGCGCATGGCCATCTATGCGGCGCAGGTAGACCGTATGGATCAAGGCATCGGCCGTATCGTTGCCGAGCTCCGGGAGCGGGGGGAGCTCGACAATACGTTGATTTTTTTCCTGAGCGACAACGGTGCCTGCGCCGAGTACATCAGCAGCGGCAAGCGGAAAGCGGTGGATGGCAAGGAAGATACCTTCGAAAGTTACCGCATCGACTGGGCAAACCTCAGCAGCACCCCCTTCAAGTCGTATAAACACTTCACCTATGAAGGCGGCATCGCCACGCCATTGGTGGTCCATTGGCCCGACGGCATCGACCGGGCACTGAACAATACATTCGTGAGCCAATACGGCCACTTAACCGACATCATGGCCACCTGCGTAGCGGTATCGGGCGCAACCTACCCCTCCGCGAAAGAGGGCTATGCCATCCACCCGTTGGTGGGCAAAAGCCTGGTTCCGCACTTTACGGGCCACGGCAACGCACGCGGCCAGGTCTTCTGGGAACACGAAGCAAACCTCGCCGTGCGCGATGGGAAGTGGAAACTGGTAGCCAAAACCCCCGAGGGGCAGCCCTTCGACCCGGCAAACCTCCGGTTATATAACCTGGAAGAGGACCCTACGGAGCTGCATGACTTATCGGCCCGTGCGCCCAAGCGGGTGCAACGCATGTACGCCGGATGGCAAGCATGGGGCAAGGACATCGGCATCTTTCCGCTCGATACCCGCGAATACGGCCAGCGCAAGCAAGCCTACCGGCGGCAGATCAACGGCGCCTTCGACGATAACCTGGGGGGCTGGCGCATACATGTCGGCGCCGGTGCCGACGCTACCGTCGTAGCCGACACCACCGGTAAGCTCTCCGGACCAAAATCGGCCCGCGTCGCCATAGCCCGCCCGGGCACCGCCCCCGAAGCGGTGGCGTTGTTCTGGCCCTTCCGCGCGAAGAAGGGCGAGCGGTTCGAAGTGGCCATGAAGGCGGTGGCCGATCGCCCGTCGGGCGGCTCCCTGCGGCTCGAACAGGTCGGCAAGAACGGAATAACCGTGATCGACCAAGCCATCGCCATCGGCACAGACGCCCGCACCACCCGAGGCGTATCGCAGCCGTTGCCCGCCGATGGCCAATACCGGTTGGCGCTTTATTTCGGCGGTGCAAAGGCCGGTACCACGCTCTGGGTCGACGATGTCGAACTCCAGCCCGTGCACGATACCCCGCAAACCAACCATGTGGTGCTGATTTCCATCGACGGGCTCCGGCCGCCATTCTACCTCGATGCCAGCTGGCACACGCCCAACCTGAAGCGCCTCGCCGCAGCAGGGGTGATGGCCGAAGGCGCCGCAAGCGTTTTTCCTTCGGTGACCTACCCGTCGCACACCTCGCTGGTCACCGGCGCCTACCCCGCACAGCATGGCATCTTATATAATGGCATTAAAGACAGTAAAATCGGTGCGTGGTATTGGGAAGCCGACTCCATCCGGGTGCCCACCCTCTGGGATGCGGTCCACGCCGCCGGCAAAACCTCGGCAGCGATCTTCTGGCCGGCCAGTGTGGGCGCGCCGATCGACTATAACATTCCCGTGCGGCGGGCCAATCGCGATGAACAAGGCGACCAGCTGGCCATCACGCGTCCCTACGTTACCCCCGGATCTTTCCTCCCTGGCTTTGAGCACGCCTATGGCACCCTGCACGCAGACGACCTGGGCCACCGCGACCACAGTTACGATAAGACCGTTGGCAAACTATCCGCCTACGTTATCAAGACCTATAAGCCGAACCTTACGGCCATCCATTTCCTCGGGGCCGACCACACCCAGCACCGCCACGGCACAGACGCCCCCGAAGTGCGGCACGCGGTAGAAGTGATCGATAGCCTCATCGGCACCGTGATACAGGCCCTCGATGAAGCCGGCATCCGTGAGCAGACCGCCATCGTGATTACCGGCGACCATGGCCATGCCGATACCAAGGCCATATTCTCGCCAAACATCTACCTCAAGACAAACGGCCTCATTACCGACAAGCAGCACTGGAAAGCCCGGTTCGAAACCGCCGGTGGCTCGGCGTTCCTCTTCCTGAACGATCCCGGCGACCGCCAGACCGAACAGGAGGTCCGGAAGATACTGGCCGAACTGCCCGATAGCCAGGACACCCTGTTCCGCATCGTGGAGCGTGATGAACTCGACCGGATGGGCGCCAACCCCGGGGCAGCATTCGCGCTGGCCATGAAAAAAGGAAGCCCCGCCGCGCAAGCCATCAAGGGCATCCCCTACCGGAAACGCACCTTCGGGTCGGCCCACGGCTACCACCCCGAAACACCCGGCATGGAAACGGGCTTCATCGCCGAGGGAACCGGCATCCGGCAGCAGCAAAAAATAGAACGCCTGGAAATCGTCGACGTGGCGCCCCTCATCGCCCGGCTGCTCGGGCTGGATATGGAAGCCCCCGACGGACATGTCGTGCCCGGCATCCTCCAAAACAACTCGGCAAAAAACGTGACCACCCACAAAGACGCACAATGAAAAAGCTAACGATACCCGTGGTACTGATCGCTACCCTGCTGTACGGCAGCCCACATGCGGCCTCCGGCCAGCAAAAAAACAACCAACAGGCAGCGCGCCCCAACATTGTCATCATTATGGCCGATGACCTCGACTCCCGGCAGCTCAGCTGCTATGGCGGACAGAACCTGCAGACCACCCACATCGATGCCCTGGCGGCCGAAGGCATGAAATTCAACCAGATGATCGCCTCGGAAGCCATGTGCATCCCTACACGGGCGTCGCTCTTTACGGGCTTGTATCCCGCCCGCCATGGCGCCTACCAAAACCATAAATCCGTGCGGCCCGGCCTCAAAAGTGTGGCCCACTACCTCAACGACCTCGGCTATGGTGTCGCCCTCACCGGCAAAAACCACGTCACCAAGCCGAAAGCCGTGTTCCCCTTCGAGATCATCGAAGGGTTCGAACCCATCTGCGTGGCCAAAACGGACGACTATACGCTGGATAGCATACGGAGATACATCACGCGGCGGGAAAAGCCGTTCTGCTTGTTCGTGATGAGTATCAATCCCCACGGCCCATGGACTGTGGGCGACCCGTCGGAATTCGATGCCGACCGGCTGCAGCTACCCGCCCATTGGGTCGATACGGAGCTGATCCGCGAGCAGTTTACGCGTTACCTCGCCGAGGTGCGCCGCCTCGACGACCAGGTGGGCGATGTGATGCAGCTGCTGAAAGAAACCGGCCAGGATAAAAACACCATTGTGATTTTCCTTGGCGAGCAGGGCGCACAGTTTCCCGGAGCGAAGTGGACCTTATGGGATAGCGGACAGAAAAGCTCCATGATTGTCAGATGGCCCGGCCGTGTGCCCCAGGGTTCGGAAAGCGACGCCATCATCCAATACGAAGATGTAACCCCTACGCTCATCGATATCGCCGGGGGCAAACCCATTAACGGGCTCGACGGACGGAGTTTCCTCGCCGTGTTGGATGGCCGGCGCACCGACCATCGCGACTATGCCTTTGGTATCCACAACAACATCCCCGAAGGCCCGCCTTACCCCATCCGCAGCATCCGCAGCCATCGGTATAAGCTCATTCTCAACCTCACGCCAGATAGCACCTATTACATCAAATACATGATGAATCCGGCCAAACCCAATCATGCGTATGCCACCTGGCTCCACCGTGCCGAAACCGACGAACACGCGGCATTTTTAGCCGAACGCATTGCCAACAGGCCGGCCGTGGAGTTCTACGACCTCCATGCCGACCCCTACGAGATCGATAACCTGGCCAATGAGGCGGCCCACCGAAACACCATCGCCACCATGCGCACCGAATTGGAAGCATGGATGCAGCGGCAAGGCGACCGCGGCGCGGCCATGGACAAACCCTTTAAGCGAAAATGAAGAAACACATGCGACACCATAGCATTGCCCTATTATGCATCACCGGCATCCTTTCGGCGTTTGTAAACCCCTTATCACTACAGGCGCAAGCCGCCGGCGACAGACCACCCAACATCGTTTTCATCCTGGTAGACGACCTCGGCTGGGGCGAACTGGGCACGTACGGCAATACCTTCAATGAGACCCCTCACCTGGACCAGCTGGCCGCGGAGGGCATCCGGTTTACCCAGGCGTATGCCGCCGCACCCGTGTGCTCGCCCACCCGTGCCAGCATCATGACCGGCCAATACCCGGCGCGGGTAGGCATCACCGACTTCCTGCCGGGCAAGACATCGCGCTACCTGGCGCCCGACAGCCACGTAACGCTGAACGAGGCCCTGGGCACCGCCGGATACCGGTCTGCCCTGATCGGCAAATGGCACCTCGATACCGACTTCGGGGCCAACCCCGGTGGCCCCGATAAGCACGGGTTCGATGAGGTCATCGGTACCGAAACCAAGTACATCGCCGATGGCGATTACTTCTTCCCGTACGATAAGATCGCCACTTTCACCGAAGGTGCCGAGAATGAATACCTCACCGACAGGCAGAGCGACGAAGCATGCCGCTTCGTGGAACGCAACAAAGACACGCCCTTTTTCCTCTACCTTTCGTATTACAGCGCCCACACGCGGCTGGAAGCCCCCGCCCCGGTGGTGGCCAAATACCGGAAAAAGTTCGACGCCAAATACGGCGCTGGTAAGGCGGCCGAGGTATACGGCGTGGGGGCCGATGCCAAAACCGGCGCCCGCCACCCGGATAACCCGTACCTGGCAGCGATGCTCGAGGGCATCGACGACGGTGTGGGTCGACTGCTCCAGACCCTCCGCGAACAGGGGCTGGCCGAAAATACGCTGGTGGTCTTTTTCTCCGACAACGGCGGTCCCGGGCGGATCGGAAACAACGGCAACCTCCGAGCCGGGAAAACCTGGCTCTACGAAGGCGGCATCCGCGACCCGTTGATTATGCGGTGGCCGGGTCATATCCAGCCTGGGCAGGTGAGCCATGAGCCGGTGACCAGCACCGACTTTTACCCCACGTTTATCGCCGCCGCGGGTGCCACTGCGCCCCAGGGCCAGCAACTGGATGGCATCAACTTGCTGCCCCTGCTCACCGAGGGGCAACAGCCCCAGCCCCGCAACCTGTTCTGGCATTACCCCTCAGAAACGGGCCGGTGGAAAGAGCGGATGGCCAGTGCCGTACGGCAGGGCGACTATAAACTGCTGTATTTTTATGCACGCGATCGCTACGCACTGTATAACCTGAAGGACGATCCTGGCGAGCAAAATAACCTCGCCCGGCAGCTGCCCGGAAAAACTGCCGCCCTCAAAAAATTGCTCGCGCAATGGAAAAAAGACGTGAACGCCGAAGAACCCGTGCTGGAAAAGGACCCAAAGTGATTAGATTGCGCAGGCTATGGCGGCAGTACGTTTACTTGGTTTATTGGTGTCCCTGCTCGTTGGCACACCCCTTGCGGCACAGCAGATCCTGTTCCGCAATTATTCCGTAGAAGACGGCCTGCGCTCCAATACGGTGTGGTGCATTACCCAAGACGCCCAGGGCTACATGTGGTTTGGCACCAAAAACGGGCTCAGTCGGTTCGATGGCTACCAGTTTAAGTCGTATCAGTTCGACGAGCAAGCCGAAGGCTCCCTCGGCAACAATTTCATACACGATATCTGCGCCTTCGATTCGACCACCTTCTGGGTGGGCACCGAAAAGGGGGTGTACGTGTTTGATCTCAAAACCGAACAGTTCGCCCGCTTCGAGCCGACCGCAGAGAACCTCATATACGCACTGCACCGGGATAAGCACGGCGATATGTGGATAGCCACACGCAACAGGGGTGTGTTCCATTACCAGCGGACTACCGGCGAGCTCCGCAACTACCGGGCCGCCGCCACCGCACTCTCGTCCAACCAGGTGCGCAGCATCACCGAAGATGCGGCCGGTAACATCTGGTTGGGCGCCTACGGCGGCGGGTTGGACCGCCTCGACCCGCTTTCGGGGGAGGTTACCCATTACCATACCGGCAACAGCGGGCTGCTCACCAACCACGTACTTACCGTTTATGCCGATCTGAACGATAACATCTGGGTCGGCACCGTGCAGGGCGGCCTTTCGGTGTGGCAGCGCGATACCGAGACCATCCGAAACTACACCAAATCCGGGCCCGGTACGATTCAGGATAATATTGTACGCGCCATATACCAGCCGTCGCCCAACAAGCTCTATGTCGGCACGGAAAAAGGCCTGGGCGTGTTAAACCTGCACACCGGCCAGTTCACCACCTACGATAAACGGCTGGGCGATGACTATGGCATCAGCGACAACGCCGTTTACGCCATCTACCCCGACCGCGAAGGGAACGTATGGCTAGGCACCTATTTCGGTGGTGTCGACTACTTCCAGGATAGCGGCTACCGGTTTGAACTGTACTACCCCAAGGCCAACCAGAACTCCATATCGGGCAGTGCCATCAGCTGTTTTCTGGAAGACAAACCCGGCAAGTTCTGGATCGGCACCGAAGATGGGGGGCTGAACTATTACGATTCGGCAACCGGCGAATTCAAACAGTATCCGTTTTCGCCGGAGCAGGAACCCCTCACGTACCACAATATCCATGCGCTGGTCAAAGATGCCTCGGGAAACATCCTCATCGGCACCTTCACCAACGGATTGAATGTCTATAACCCCAAAACCGGCCGCGTAAAGCGGTACCGGAACCAGCCCGGTAACCCCGCCTCCCTAAGCAGCAACATCGTTTACTCCCTCTACCGGGATAAAGAACAAGCCGTATGGGTGGGCACCGTGAGCGGACTGAATATTTTCGACGTCGAAGCCGACACCTTTATCCGCATCCGCGAATTGGGACTCGACACCACTTTCATCTACGACATTTACGAAGATAACCTCCATAACATCTGGTTTGCTACCTACAACGCCGGCCTGATTGTCAAGAACAAGCGTTCGGGCAAGTGGGCGAGGTACGCCGCAGATGGCTCACCCGATGCACTCAACTCCAATAAGCTGACCTGCCTGCTCGACGACCACAACGGCAGCCTATGGATCGGCACCGACGGGGGCGGGCTGAACCGGTTAACCTTCAAAGACCGTAAAATAACCACCTACGGCAGTCGGGAAGGGATCGATGCCAACATCATCTATGGCATCCTGGCAGACGATATCGGCAACATCTGGCTGTCTACCAACAACGGCCTGTACAGCCTGAACCTGAGCAGTGGTAAAATCAGGCATTATGCCGACTGGAGTTCCATACAAGGAAAGCAGTTTAACTATAAGGCCCATTACAAAGCTTCCGATGGGAAGCTGTACTTCGGCGGTATCAAAGGATTCAACTCCTTTTACCCCGATAGCATCGAAAGCAGCTACGGTCGCCCTACTGTAGCCCTCACCAATTTCCAGCTCTTCAACCAGGATGTCGACATCCACGATCCGCAGGGGCCGCTGTCGAAGTCCATCAATTTCACCGATCAGCTTACGCTGAAATTCAACCAGTCCGTCATCAGCTTCGAATATGCGGCGCTCACTTACCTCGCCCCGCAGAAAACGCAATACGCCTATAAGATGGAAGGTTTTGACGAGGACTGGAATTACGTCAAAAACCAACGGAAGGCCACCTACACCAACCTTCCCCCCGGCGACTACGTCTTCAAGGTGAAGGCCACCGACGACCAAAGCGACTGGAGCACCGCCGAAACGCGCGTCAAGCTGACCGTGAAGCCACCGTTTTACCGGACCAATCTGGCGTACATCGCTTATGCGCTCGTTGCCATGGGCAGTATCGCCGGCATCCGGAAGTACTACATCCGCCAGACCCAAAAGCGGAACGAAATCAAGCTGGAGCGACTGAAGAACAAACGCGAGCAGGAATTTTACAACCAGAAGATCGAATTCTTCACCGCCATGGCGCATGAGATCCGTACCCCCCTATCGCTGATCATCGCGCCCCTCGAAAAATTGCTGGATGCTAACGACTGGGAGCCGGCCGAGCAGGAGCAGCTGCGTACCATGGACGAAAACTCGGACCGCCTGTTGAGCCTGGTCAACCAGCTGCTGGATTTCCGCCGCATCGAAAGCGATATCTACCAGATCTGCCCCGAGCCCATCGAACTGGTGTCTTTCATCCACGCCATCTACTCCCGTTTTTCTGCCATACCCTACCAGAAAGGGATCAAGTTTGCCCTCAGTACCAAAGTCAGTTCATTGCGGGTACAGGCCGATGCCGAGGCACTCACCAAGATCATCAACAATCTGCTCATCAACGCCTTCAAATTTACTCGTACGCAGGTGCGGATGAACATCAACGACCCCCATCGCGATGCCTCCGGACAGGCCTATTTTTCGGTGAGCATCGAAGATGACGGTATCGGCATCCCCGCTACCGAGGTGAACAACATCTTCAAGAAATTTTTCAAGGTCTCTGAGGGAGCCCACCAATACACCAACCTGGGCGGTACCGGTATCGGCCTCGCCCTGGCGAAGTCGCTCACCGAGAAACACCACGGCCAGTTAAACGTAAACAGCGAAAAGGGCAAGCAGACCACCTTTACCGTACTGATTCCCTATACCGGTGACACCAGTCATCCTCACGCGGCAACCGGTCGGGCAGCGACCCCATCGGCACCCCCCGAGTCGGCTGAAGGGAAGGCCACCATCCTGGTGGTCGAGGACGATGTGGCGCTGATCGAGTTCCTTGCCGGGTCGTTGCGGGCCGAAGGCTTCCATGTGTTGGCGGCCCAGCAGGGGCGCGAAGGGCTGGAGCTCCTGGAGGCGAATACGGTCGACCTGATTATTTCTGACGTGATGATGCCCGAAATCGACGGGCTGGAACTCTGCCGCTTGGTAAAGACGAACATCAATTACAGTCATATCCCGTTGATTATGCTTACCGCGAAGGGAAATTCCGGCGCCGAGATTGCCGGTATCGAAAATGGCGCCGATGCCTACATCATCAAGCCGTTTAAATGGAAGCATGTGCTGGCCGTCACGAAAAACCTGCTCGAATCGCGCGATCTGCTCCGCGAGAAGTTTGCCCAGCACCCGTTCGAAACCGTCAACTCGTTGGGCACCAATGCCGGCGATAAGCAATTCATCGCCCAGATTGTAGCCGTCATCGAAACCCGCATCACCGACCCGCAGCTGTCGGTCGAGGAGCTCAGTCGCGAAATGAACATGAGCCGCTCAAGCCTCCACAAAAAGGTGAAGTCGCTCTCGGGGCGGGTGCCCAATGAGTTCATCCGGGTGGTGCGGCTAAAACACGCCGCGAAGTTGCTGTTGGCCGCCCACCAAAGTGTGTCTGAAGTAGGTTATATGGTTGGCTTCAATTCGCCATCGTATTTCTCGAAATGTTTTGCACAGCAGTTTAAGCTTACGCCCAGCGAGTTTATCGACAAGTACACCGGCAAGGACCACACCGGCGACGATATGGAAATCCCCATCAGCAAACAAATAGAACCCTAGCAAGTATGTTAAAGCGACTAAAGACATTATCCCTGTTCTTGATGGCCGGTCCGCTGTTGGCCCTGGCCCAGCCCGCGCAGCGGCCCAACATCGTGATTATCCTGGCCGACGACCTGGGGTGGGGCGACGTGGGCTTCCATGGCAGCGATATCCAAACGCCCCATATCGACCGGCTCGCCCGCGAGGGCGTCGTGCTGAACCGCTATTACACCGCCCCCGTCTGTTCACCCACCCGTGCAGGTCTGATGACCGGCCGGTATCCCAACCGGTTCGGCCTCCGCGAAACCGTCATCCCGCCATGGAGCACCTTTGCCGTAGATACCGCCGAAACGTTCTTAAGCCAGTGGCTGGCGGCCGCCGGCTACCGCAACCGGGCGGCTCTCGGCAAGTGGCATCTGGGACATGCCCGCCGTGACTACCTGCCCTTGCAGCGTGGGTTTACCTATTTTTACGGCCACTATAATGGGGCCATCGATTACTTTTCGCACGAGCGCGAAGGGGAGCTGGACTGGCACCGCAACGAAGAGACCGTGCGCGACAGCGGTTATAGCACCGACCTCATCACCGACGAGGCGGTCCGCTGCATCGCCGACTACGCCGCTGAAGACGGTCCGTTCTTTCTGTATGTCGCCTACAACGCCCCGCACGGCCCGCTGCAGGCGAAAGAAGAAGACCTCCGCCGGTATGGCTACGATGCCTCCAAGCCCGTGTTCGGCGCCAACCAAAAAGGTGCACAGCACACCGTAGGCCGCGGAAATACCCGCGCGCAGACGTATGCCGCCATGGTTACGTGCATGGACCGCGGCATTGGCCGTATCCTGGCCGCCCTCGATTCGCTCGGCATCGAAAACGAAACGCTGGTCCTTTTCCATAGCGACAACGGCGCCGCCCCCGGCGAGGGTGGGTCCAGCGGCTCCCTCAAAGGCACCAAGTTTCAGGAATGGGACGGGGGTGTGCGGAGCCCCGCCGTGATCAAATGGCCCGACGGATTCGAAGGTGGCCGATCCGTGGACCAGGTGACCGGATACATCGATGCGCTGCCCACGCTGCTCGATATCGCCGGATACGATGCCCCGCACCGGAAGCCGCTGGATGGCATCAGCATCCTGCCCGTGCTGCAAAGTGTACAGCCGCACATCGACCGCGACTTTTATCTCGGCTATGGCGCCCTCATCAGTAACAACCGATGGAAAATCGTGAAAGCCAACAGCGGCAATCCCCGCATGAAAGCAACGACCGATATGCTGTATGATATCGTGGCCGACCCGGCCGAAACCAGCGACCTCAAAAGCCAACACCCCGGCCGCTTCCGCCAGCTGAGCGGAAAAGTGGCCGGGTTCGATGCCATCACCTCCCACGTGGTGGTGCCACCCTATGGCCACGGACGGCGCGGCTTCGTAGCGCCCAAAGACTGGAAAATTACCGATTGATCGAATGAAGGAACTTCCCATGATGCAAAAACACGTAAATAAACGAATGACCGGCACCATCGCCGTTGCGGCAGCCCTCCTGGCCGCCAGTTGCGGCGCATCGGCGTACCGACAAAGCAGCACACCGGCAGCGAACCCAACCAACGACCAGTACAACGTTATCTATATCCTGGCCGACGACCTGGGTTATTCCGAGCTCGGCTGCTATGGCAATACGTTCAACGAAACGCCCCACCTTGACCGGCTTGCCGCCGAGGGGGTGCGGCTCACGAGTGCCTATGCCGCCGCCCCTGTATGTTCGCCCTACCGTGCCGCCCTCATGACGGGGCAATACCCCGCGCGGCTGCAGATTACCGATTACCTGCGCCCCGACGCCGACCAGCACCTCGATACCGCCCACACCACGCTGGCGGAAATGTTCCAACAGAACGGCTACCATACCGGTATCGTGGGCAAATGGCACCTGTCGGGCTATGTGAAGGCGGGCGCCGAAGTGGAAACACTGCCCGATAAGCACGGCTTCGACGAAGTGCTGGTCAGCGAAAACAGGGGCATCGCCGAAGGCTGGTATTTCCATCCCTACGGCTTTAACCACGAAATCGAAAAGAAACTACCCGGCCGCGAGTACATTACCGACCGGCAGCACGAAGAGGCACTCGGGTTTATCGAGCGCAACAAAGACCAGCCCTTCTTCCTGTACCTCAGTCACTATGCCGTGCACACCACCGTGCATGGGCAGCCCGAGGTTGTCGACCGGTTCCGCGGCAAAGCCGCCGCCGGCACCAGCGCCCCCACCAGGGGCAACCCCGAAAACGACCCCTATAAGCGGTGGCCCGCTGATTCGCGCGCTACCCACCATAACCCCCACCTGGCGGCCCAGCTCTACGTGATCGACCAGGGCGTGGGCATGATCCGCGAAAAGCTCCGTGAACTCGGCATCGACAAAAACACCATCATCGTCTTCACCAGCGATAACGGCGGCGAAACCACCATTACCACCAATGCGCCCCTGCGCGAAGGCAAGAGCACCCTGTATGAAGGTGGCGTACGCGAACCGTTCATCATCTGGAACCCCACCCTGTTCGACCCCGCCGTGGTGCATACCCCCATGGCCACCTATGATGTGTACCCCACCCTGATGGATCTCATCGACGCCAAACCAAACCGGCAGCCCTTTGATGGGGTTTCCATCGCCCAGACGCTCCGCCACCCGAAGCAGGTACCGCCCGAGCGGTCGTTCTACTGGCATTACCCGCTGGATAAGCCCCATTTTCTGGGTGGCCGTTCGGCCGGGAGCATCCGTAAGGGCGATTGGAAGCTGATCGAATTTTTTGACGACAGCACCACCGTCCTTTATAACCTGCGCGACGATCTGGGCGAGCAGCGCGACCTCGCCGCCCAGCACCCCGCCACTGCGGCCGACCTGGCCGCGGAGCTGCAACGCTGGCGCCAGGACGTGGGCGCAGTGCCGGCCAAAGCGACCTTCCGGAACCCCGTAGGAAACGGCGCCGACCCCTGGGTTACCCAGTATGGCGGCTTTTACTACACCTGCGAGAGTCGCCAGGCCAAAGGCAAGCCCGGCATCGCCATCCGGAAGTCGGACAAGCTGACCGAGCGGGGCAAGCCCGTCCAGGTATGGTCGGCCCCCGATACGGGGTGGAACCGCAGCCATATCTGGGCGCCCGAGCTGCACCGCCTCGGCGACAAGTGGTACATCTACTATGCCGCCGGCCGGTCGGGCCCACCCTACACCCAGCAGCGGTCGGGCGTGCTCGAGTCGGTGACGTCCGATCCCCAAGGGCCCTATATCGATAAGGGGCTCCTGCAAACCGGAACGGACCCCACCGATCCGGCCGGAACCATCTGGGCCATCGACGTGAGCGTAGCCGAAATCGGCGGCACCCTTTACGCGGTATGGTCGGGCTGGGAGACCAACGCGCCTACCGACAAAACATCGCAGCACCTTTATATGGCCGAGATGGCCAATCCGTGGACGCTCAAGGGCGAGCGGGTAAAAATATCGAGTCCCGACCAGCCGTGGGAGCAGGGTGGGCCGCTCGACCTGAATGAAGGGCCGCAGTTCTTGCAGCACAACGGCCAGGTATTCATCATCTACTCCACGCGCGAGTCGTGGCTGCCCGAATACCGGCTGGGCCAGCTGCGGCTTACCGACCCCGCAGCAAGCCCGCTCGACCCGGCAAACTGGCAGAAGCGCGGACCGGTTTTCCAAGCCACCCCCCAGGTGCTGGGCCCCGGCCACGCCAGCTTCACCACTTCGCCCGATGGCACCGAATGGTGGATTGTTTATCACGCCAAGAAAGCCGCCAAGCCGGGGTGGGGCCGGGATATCCGGATGCAGCCGTTCTCCTGGGCACCCGATGGGAACCCCCGTTTCGGCAGGCCCATCCCCGCGGGTACGCGGATAGCCGTCCCGTCCGGTGAGTGAAAATGCGCACACGCCACAGAAAAAGACATATCTGCTACTGTTCACGACAAAACTGTTAACCGGCAACGGCCGAAAGCCGTAACATTGCGGTTCAGAAATCAAAAATCATAAACGAATGAAGCGACTATTCACCGCGGTACTTTTGGCATGCCTCTTTTCCATCGGCCATGCCCAAACCAGCCCACTGAACCCCGCAGCGATGATGACCCCTTGGGGTGAGCAGGTAACCCCCCAAAATGCCTGGCGTGCCTATCCGCGCCCCCAAATGGAACGGGCCGATTGGATGAGCCTCAACGGCCTTTGGGATTATGCCATCCAGGCAAAAGGCGCTTCAAAACCCAGCCAATACGATGGCCAGATCCTGGTTCCCTTTAGCGTCGAGTCTTCGTTGTCGGGCGTGGCGAAAAGTGTCCGCCCCGACCAAGCCCTGTGGTACCATACGCGGTTTACCGTACCGGCCGACTGGTCCGGGAAACGACTGTTGCTCCATTTCGAGGCGGTCGATTGGGAAGCAACCGTGTGGCTCAATGGCAAGAAAATCGGCGAACACCGCGGGGGCAGCGATCCCTTCGCCTTCGACATCAGCCGCCACTTGAAGAAGGGCGAGCAGGAGCTGGTCCTATCGGTATGGGACCCCACCGACACGGGCACACAAGCGCGCGGCAAGCAGGTGCTGAACCCCCGGGGGATCTGGTATACCCCCGTTACCGGCATCTGGCAATCGGTATGGCTGGAACCGGTCGAAAAAACACACATCGAATCGGTGCTCCCCGTGGCCGATATCGAAACCAACACAGTTACCCTTACCCACACCCTCGCCGGCGCGAAAGGCGGCGAGACCGTCAGCGTGAAGGTGTTGAAAGGGGGGCAGGTGATTGCCGAAAAGGACCATCCGGCAAACGAGCCAGTAGCCATCGCCGTTCCCGATGCCGAATGGTGGACCCCTTACCACCCCACGCTCTACCAACTTGAGATCACCCTGCACAAGGACAAGAAAACCCTCGATCGCATATCATCCTATTTCGCCCTGCGCGAAATTGCTATCGGAAAAGACGAGCACGGCTACCAGCGGCTGCTGTTAAACAACGAACCGCTTTTCCAATACGGCACGCTCGACCAGGGATGGTGGCCCGATGGGCTGCTTACGCCGCCATCGGAAGAAGCCATGCGGTACGATATGGAAGTACTGAAAGAAATGGGCTTCAATATGCTGCGGAAACACATCAAGGTGGAGCCCTCACGGTACTACTACTACGCCGACTCCATCGGGCTGCTGGTCTGGCAAGACATGGTTTCGGGCTTCAAAACGGCCGAAAAAGCCACCCAGCATGTGGCGGCCGATGCGGCATCGGATTGGGACCGGCCCCAGGAATCGGCTGCCCAGTTTGAACAGGAGTGGAAGCAGATCATCGATCACCTGCGCTTCTTTCCATCCATCGTGGTATGGGTGCCTTTCAACGAAGGGTGGGGACAGTACGAAACTGAGCGGATGGTGAAGTGGACTATGCAATATGACACCACCCGGGTGATTGATGGGGTGAGCGGCTGGACCGATCGGGGTGTGGGCCACATGAACGATGCCCACCAGTATCCCGGCCCAGCCATGGAGCCCGCCGAACAGAACCCCGGCCGTGTTATCGTCCTCGGCGAATTCGGTGGCCTCGGCCTGCCTGTGAAAGAGCATCTTTGGAACCCCGAAATGCGCAACTGGGGGTACCGTACCTACATGACAAGCGACAGGCTGATCAAGGAGTATACCCAGCTCATCCACAACCTCCAACCCATGATCGGCCGCGGCCTTTCCGCCGCCATATATACCCAAACTACCGATGTGGAAGGGGAAGTCAACGGGCTCATCACCTACGACCGCCGGAAGGTCAAGGTGGACCCCGCGTGGCTACGCCTCCTGCATAGCCGGCTGTACAACGAACCCCAGCCCGCCCGGGCGGTGGTAAGCGATTCGGAGGTTCAGCCACAGCAGCTGCTCGTTGCCAGCGAAAACCCCATCAACGATGCGGGAGAGGTCAATCGGGCGGCCTTCCGCGCCGAGCGCGGCCCCGTAACCTTACATAAAGGCGACAACCGGTGGGGGCTGCTGCCGTTCACCATGGACGAGGTGGAGAACCTGCAACTCCGCATTCTGGCCCATGCCGATGTGAAGATCTATTTAAACGGCAAACTCGTAGTGGATAAGTTTTTGCAGACGAAGCGGCATTACGACGACATCAACATCAGTGAATTCAAAGGCTATCTGAAGCGTGGCGCCAACGAGCTGCTGGTCGAGCTGACCGACGTGAAAGCGCGCTCCCTGTTCGACGTGGGCCTGTACGCCTTCTGAGAGGAGGGGGATTCCCCCCGCGAGCCCGCCCCATTAGCCCGCCCAGCTGTCGCGGTCCAAACTGCGGAATTGGATGGCTTCGGCTACATGTTCGGGCCCGATGCCGTCGCACCCCGCCATATCGGCGATGGTGCGTGATACCCGGAGGATGCGGTCGTACGCCCGGGCCGAGAGGCCGAGCCGCTCCATGGCTGTTTTCAGCAGCGCCTGGCTACTTTCGTCGATACGGCAGCGGTCGTGTACCTGTCGCGGACTCATCTGTGCGTTGCAATGGGTGGTGGCGTGTGCTTCAAACCGCTGTGCTTGCCGCTCGCGGGCGGCCACGACGCGGCGGCGTATCGTGGCGCTCGTCTCTGCTGGCCGCGGGGCTGTCAGCGCCTGGAAATCGACGGGGGTCACCTCTACATGCAGGTCGATGCGGTCTAACAGCGGCCCCGATATCTTATGGAGATATTTGCGCACCATGCCCGCAGGGCACACGCAGGTTTTCTGCGGATGGTTGTAGAAGCCACATGGGCAGGGGTTCATGGCCGCCACCAGGATGAAGCTTGCGGGGTAGTCGACCGAAAAGCGGGCGCGCGATATGGTAATCTGGCGCGATTCGAGCGGCTGGCGCATAACCTCCAGCACAGCCCGCTTAAACTCGGGCAGTTCATCCAGAAACAGCACCCCATTATGGGCCAGCGAAATTTCCCCCGGCTTAGGGTTTGCCCCACCGCCCACCAAGGCCACATCACTAATGGTGTGGTGCGGCGCACGGAAAGGCCGCGTGGCCATGAGCGATTGGGCGGTACCGAGCGCACCAGCTACCGAATGGATTTTGGTGGTCTCCAGCGATTCGTCCAAACTGAGCGGAGGTAGGATGGTAGGTAGTCGTTTGGCCAGCATGGTCTTGCCCGATCCCGGCGGGCCGATGAGCAGGACATTATGCCCGCCCGCGGCGGCAATTTCCAATGCCCGTTTGATGTTTTCCTGTCCCTGCACATCCGCAAAATCAGTGTCATAGTCGCCAGTCCGCTCCAGTAGTCCATTGCTGTTATTTACCGTTACGCTATCCAGCGGCTGCTTGCCGGTTAGAAAGGCAATGGCCTCCTTGATATGATGGATGCCATAAAC
This sequence comes from Parapedobacter flavus, assembly GCF_035818675.1. Taxonomy (NCBI): domain Bacteria; kingdom Pseudomonadati; phylum Bacteroidota; class Sphingobacteriia; order Sphingobacteriales; family Sphingobacteriaceae; genus Parapedobacter; species Parapedobacter flavus. Next base: position 228,336 of record NZ_JAYKZZ010000011.1, on the reverse strand, counting down.
CTGCAAACCCGCTACGGCCGCAGCTTCCCGTGCATTGGCGTGGGGGAGAATAAGCCCTTTGAAGCCATCGCGCACGGCCTGCATGGCCACGGGGAGGGCCCCTTTAATAGGCTGCACGCCACCATCGAGCGACAGCTCGCCCAACATCAGGAAGTCGCCGAGTGCCGGTGCTTCCACCTGCTTGGATGCCGCCAAGATGCCCATGGCGATGGCCAGATCATAGGCAGAGCCCTCCTTCCGGATATCTGCCGGTGCCAGGTTTACTACGATTTTCTGCCGCGGCATCCGCATACCGGCCGTAGACAGCGCACTTTCAATGCGCTGCAAGCTTTCTTTCACGGCATTATCTGGCAGCCCCACAATGTAATAGCGGGTTCCACCTGTAATGTTCACTTCGATGGTAATTGTTGTTGCCTCAATACCATAAACAGAACTACCATAGGTTTTTATGAGCATAGGAGGAAATAATTTCCGATAAACTTAGAAAAAGTTTGCTGGAAAAGCAATTGAAAATAGATTATTAGGGCAGGAAACTGGGGAAATTAATTTTGGTGTTGCTTTTCCTCGTACTGTTGCAGCGCTTCCTCGGCCACCTCGCGCGCGTGGTCGCGCAGCGGATAGATGGCTTCGTCGTCTTCGACCACGGCCGCTTGCGACCGCACGATGACCTGGCGTACATCATAGAGCCACAGCATGGTATTCATCAGCAACGCCACGAGTCCGATAAGGATCAGAAGTTCCACCGTGCCGATAAACTGGAAAGATAGGGCCGTAGTGATCATCACCATATTGAACGCGGAGAGCACCAACGTAGCTTGCGTATGGGTCATTCCGGTGTCGAGCAGGCGGTGGTGCAGGTGGTTGCGGTCGGCCATAAAAGGCGATTTGCCTTGCGACAGGCGGATTACAATCACGCGCAGCGTATCAAAAATCGGGATAATCAAAATCGCTATGGCGATAGCGACAGCCGGAATCGCAGGGCGGAGCGACTCGACCAATGCCGTTACTTCGCCGGGTTTGTTTAGCTCGATAAACTGAATGGCAAGCACCGAAATGATAAAGCCAATGGTATATGCTCCTGCATCGCCCATAAAGATGCGGGCTTTGCCCAGGTTATAACGGAGGAAACCCAGTACCGAGCCCGCCATACTAACCGCCAATATCGCCAGCCCATATTCCTCCATCTGGAAGAACATGTAGCCGAAGGTAAGGCTCACGATCATGCTGACGCTGCCCAACAGCCCATTGATGCCATCGATCAGGTTAAATGCATTGATGATAAATACGATAAGCAGACTGGTAAACGGGTAGCTTACTACGGGATGAATATCATGGATGCCAAATACGCCATAAAAACCCGTAAGGCGGATATCGGCAAAATAAACCACAATGAATGCGGTTACCGCTTGGCCAAGAAATTTTTTGTAGGGATTTAATGCGGCGAGGTCATCTTTGAGGCCTACCGAAAAAATAAGCAATCCGGAGGCAAAGATGTAATTGGCATACGGTAAAATATTTCCCGGAATGCAAAGACACGCGGTAAAGGCAAATGAGATAAGCACCGCTATGCCGCCCAGATTTGGTGTGCGGTATTTATGGATTTTCCGTTCTTCCAGTGCCGGGTCATCAAACAATCGCTTCTTATAGGCCAGCTTGATGAGCGACGGCACGGCATACAAGGTGATGATGCAGGAGAACAGAAAGGAAAACAATAACAAGTAGATCTCCACCATATAGATTAGCGTGTTCGTCCAAATGCAACGTGGCAAAGATAAGCGAAATATTGGAAAAAGTCATCCTGCCATGCTGCTTAGCGATGGTGCAATATTTATGCCATATTAACATGCACCCCGTCGAATCGGTTCAAAGCACCCTCATTTCTTCCCTTTTTTTAGTTTTTGGCAAACGATTTGCGGATTTGTTTGTATATTTAACAGGACTGGACTTCTGAAGTTTAATCGTATGTTCCATATATAAATAGATAGTGATTATGAATGATAACGCAAAAGTGGTAGCAGCATTGTTGACAGGTTTAGCCGCAGGGGCTGCGTTGGGTATTTTATTTGCGCCAGAAAAGGGCTCCGAGACGCGCGAGAAATTGAACGACTCGCTCAAAGATCTCGGCGACGCACTGAAGGAACGTACGGCCGAGCAGGTAGACCACCTTAATGACTTCAAGGAGAAGGTCGTTGCCGCCGTTAAAACCAAAGTAAACAAGCACGAAGGGGCGGTTGAGGAGGCCCTCGAAGAACACGCCTGAATATAGAAAGGGGCCTCGCCCTAGGCCATCACATGGCACTGCATTCGGATGCCTTTCTAAGGCGATAAGCATAAACCTTTTGGCCAAGACCAAATGGAGGAGAAAAAATTTTCAATAAACGGCGTATTCCAAAAGAGCAAGGAATATATCGATACCCGTTTCAAGCTATTCAAACTGAAGCTTGTTGAACGATCGTCACGATTGATTGCAAGCCTCATCACCGACGGGCTAAAGGGAATCCTGGCTATCTTTGTGATTTTCTATCTGAGCTTGGCGCTGGGTTTTTACCTCAGCGAACTACTGGGCAGCTCGGCATTGGGGTTTCTGGCAACCGGTGGGATTTTTGTGCTGCTGATTATTATCGTATCGGCCTTTGAGAATCCCTTGGAACGTTTTTTCATGAACCTTTCCATCAAGCGTTTTTTGCAGAAGTGGAATGACGAAATAGACGAAGACGATGAGGAAGGAAAGCAAAATTAAAGACCTGAGCGACCTACGGCTCGAAATCGCCCGACTCAAAAGCTTGGCCGCCGAGCAGGAGAGTTACCTCGGTGACCAGTACCAGCTGCTGAGTGATAAGGTGGCCGCACCGGCGCGCTTCATCAAGTCGCTCGCCACCTGGGTACCGGGGGTTAACTTTACCAAGGGGCTGTTTGAGCAAGGCAGAAAAGATGAAGACTGGTTAACCAGGGCGCTGCGCGTCGGGCTGCCCGTGGTGCTCAACCGGTTTTTCTTACATAAGGCCGGTTTTATCAAGCGCGCGCTGGTTACGTTGCTTTCCCAACAAGCCGCCGGTGCGCTCAATAAAGATACCTTAGCCAGCCTCGTCAGCAAAGTGGCCGATTTCGTGCGCCCGCCGGCCAAACGCCGCAAGCGGGCACGTCGCAAAGATTACGGCATCCCGCCCGATAGCGAGACCTCCTGAAAATCTTTATAAACGAGCTCGAGGCCCGTTTCCAACGATGTGGTGTGATGCCATCCCAAGGCGTGCAGTTTACTCACATCCATCAGTTTACGCGGTGTGCCGTCGGGTTTCGACGGATCAAACACCAGATCACCTTCATACCCTACCACCGATTTAATCAGATACGCCAGCTCCTTGATAGGCAGGTCTTCGCCTGTGCCGATATTGACCAGCTGGGGGTCATTGTAGGTGGACATCAAAAACACACACGCATCGGCCAGGTCGTCGGCAAACAAGAATTCGCGCATCGGCTTGCCGCTGCCCCACACGGTTACCGAGGGCTTGTTGGCCACCTTCGCTTCGTGAATGCGCCGCAATAGCGCCGGCAACACGTGCGAATGTTCCGGATGGTAATTATCGCGGTAGCCATAGAGATTGGTCGGCATTACCGATATGAAATTACAGCCGTATTGGTCGTGATAGGCCTCGCATAGCTTAATGCCTGCAATTTTGGCGATGGCATAGGGCTCGTTGGTGGGTTCTAGCAAACCGGTGAGCAGGTACTCCTCCTTGATGGGCTGCGGCGCCAGCTTCGGGTAGATGCAGCTTGATCCCAGAAAAAGCAGCTTCGTTACGCCATGCACATGCGCTTGGTGGATGACATTATTCTGTATCGCCAGGTTTTCATAGAGGAAATCAGCGCGCATGGTATTATTGGCCAATATGCCCCCCACTTTGGCTGCGGCCATGAAAACGTAATCTGGCCGCTCTGCCGCAAAAAAATCTGCCACGGCCTGCTGGTTACGCAGGTCCAGCTCGCCCGAGGTGCGCAGCAACAGGTTATCGTATCCCAGCGCTGTTAACTTCCGGTGGATGGCTGATCCTACCATGCCGCGGTGCCCGGCAATATATATCTTCGCGTTTTTTTCCATTGCTTCGATTGCGTGTGGTACAAAGGTAAGGTTATTTTGGCGTTTGTGTTATTTCGTTAACTTAACTAAGTTTTCTGCAGCTGTCGTGCTTTCAATGGCAGCAGAGAGATCACAAACTACGCATCTTTGTGCGTAATTTGCTAAGTTTCTGCAGCTGTCGTGCTTTCAATGGCAGCAGAGAGATCACAAACTACGCATCTTTGTGCGTAATTTGCTAAGTTTCTGCAGCTGTCGTGCTTTCAATGGCAGCAGAGAGATCACAAACTACGCATCTTTGTGCGTAATTTGCTAAGTTTCTGCAGCTGTCGTGCTTTCAATGGCAGCAGAGAGATCACAAACTACGCATCTTTGTGCGTAATTTGCTAAGTTTCTGCAGCTGTCGTGCTTTCAATGGCAGCAGAGAGATCACAAACTACGCATCTTTGTGCGTAATTTGCTAAGTTTCTGCAGCTGTCGTGCTTTCAATGGCAGCAGAGAGATCACAAACTACGCATCTTTGTGCGTAATTTGCTAAGTTTCTGCAGCTGTCGTGCTTTCAATGGCAGCAGAGAGATCACAAACTACGCATCTTTGTGCGTAATTTGCTAAGTTTCTGCAGCTGTCGTGCTTTCAATGGCAGCAGAGAGATCACAAACTACGCATCTTTGTGCGTAATTTGCTAAGTTTCTGCAGCTGTCGTGCTTTCAATGGCAGCAGAGAGATCACAAACTACGCATCTTTGTGCGTAATTTGCTAAGTTTCTGCAGCTGTCGTGCTTTCAATGGCAGCAGAGAGATCACAAACTACGCATCTTTGTGCGTAATTTGCTAAGTTTCTGCAGCTGTCGTGCTTTCAATGGCAGCAGAGAGATCACAAACTACGCATCTTTGTGCGTAATTTGCTAAGTTTGCGGGCTATTAAGTGGCCCCATGGGAAAAGACAAGTTACGCAAGTTCAAGGAAATCGAGACGTTTACCAATGTATTGCAGCTGGATGCCGGCAAGCCGATGCAGGGCAGGTGGGCAACCGATCATTTCGGCAATGACCGGCCCATCGTGCTTGAGCTGGCCTGCGGCAAGGGCGAGTACACGGTAAACTTGGCCAAGCTGTTCCCCGAGCGCAACTTCATCGGTATCGACTACAAAGGCAACCGCATTTGGCGGGGTGCCAAAACCGCCATCGAAGAGGATATTTCGAACGTCGCCTTTCTCCGTATCCAGATTGAGACGATCCTCGACTATTTTGCGCCCGGTGAAGTGGCCGAGATATGGATTACCTTCCCCGACCCGCAGCCGCAAAAAAGTCGCGAAAAAAAGCGGCTCACCCACCCGGTTTTCCTCGCCCGGTACCGGCAGCTTATGGTGCCCGAAGGTGTGATGCACCTCAAAACGGATAACGACGGGCTGTACGCCTATACCTTGGCGCAGCTAACTGCGCAGGGATTGCCCATTCGTGCCCAAACCACAGACCTCTACCATTCCGACTTGGTCGATGAGGTGCTCAGCATCAAAACCTATTACGAGCGCAAATACCTCGAAGTAGCCAAAAACATCAATTATGTAACTTGGGGGTGGCCGTGAGCCGCTTCGCTTCACGGCGGCTGATTTTCTCGTAGTTTACCGGCTGTGGCACCTTTACATAAAAGCCCGTACCATCGTAGGGGCGCCTGCGGGGGTGCGCCATGCAAGCCTCCGAGCAGCACCCTTCCATCTTCCAGCCACACGCCTCGCATTGGGCAAAGTGGTCGTTGCATTCGGGATTGGCGCAGTTGATCATGCGGCTGCTAGGTGTACCGCAGTTGCGGCAAGTGGCTACCTCGGTGGGGTTCACCCGGTTCACGTCTACCGTTACCCGGTTGTCAAACACATAGCATTTCCCCTCAAAGTCTTTTCCACCCGCTTCCTTACCGTATTTGATGATGCCCCCATGCAGCTGGTACACGTCGGGAAAGCCACTTTTCAGCAGCAGGGCCGAGGCTTTTTCGCATTTGATTCCGCCGGTGCAGTAGGTCAATATTTTCTTGCCTTTGTAGGCCTCCAGTTCCTTGATCTTATCTGGAAACTCCCTGAAGTTCTCCATATCTAGCGTTACCGCGTTCTTGAACCGGCCCACGTTATGCTCGTAGTTGGACCGCACGTCTAACACCACCACATCGTCGCGGTCTTTCATTTCCATAAACTCATGCGGTTCCAGGTGTTTGCCCGTTTCCTTGGTGGGGTCGATCATTGTCGGGTCGCGCAGGCCGGAATGTACGATTTCGGGCTTATAGCGGCAGTGCATCTTGACGAAGGAAAGCTCATCCACCGCATCGATTTTGAACTCCGCCTTTGCGAAGCGGGGGTCGGCATGCACGGCATCCATATACGCCCGGCAGGCATCGGGAGTGCCCGATACGGTACCGTTGAGGCCTTCGTCGGCCACGATGATGCGGCCTACCAGGCCGAGCGATTTACAAAATCGAAGGTGATCTGCGGCATACACGTCCGCATGCTCAATGGGGCTGTAGCAATAGTACAGCAACGTAAGGTATTTTTTCATAGCATTGATACCGGTGCAAACGGCGTTTAATGTTTATTTACGGCGGCAAACTTAGCTAAATTCGCAGAAAAATGCGAATGTTAGCGATCTCTCCGCTGCCGTTGATTGCTTCACTCCGTCGCCCGTTCCCCACGCTCGGGTTCGCAATGACGACACGCGACACGTTGAAAAGTGCCCAATTACTTCGCCAGCTTGTCGACGGCCTGTTGCAATGCGGGGTCATTGGCCTTTACTGCATAATAGTGGGCTATGCCACCCTCGGGGTTAATGATCAGGTAGCGTGGTATCCAGTTGAGGTCGATCGCATTCGTGAAAGCGTTCTTCCAATCGGTTTTAAACCAATAGTGGGTGCCTTTCAGGTCGAACTTCTCGATACCGTCTTTCCACCGCTGTTTTTCCCTATCGAGTGAAAAGAAGACCACGGGCACATCGGGGTTGGCCGCTTGGAAGGCCTTCAGCTCCGGAAACCCTTTGAGACAGTCGGGGCACCACATGGCCCAGATATAGAGGAGCACCGTTTGGCCTTTAAACCCATCCAACACCTCGCCGGCGGTGGTTTGTGTGCCATCCGGACGGAAGAGCGATTGCTGGAGGGCCTCCGCAGTAAATTCGGTTTTCAATACCGCAGGGGTCTTTTGCGCCAAGGCTACGTGGGTGGCCAGCACGGCAAAAAGGAGTAAACACGTACGTATCATGGGCGTAAATTTACGGTTTCTTTTTCATTCATCGCCCAATCCGATGCACTGCTTCGTTCCTTCACGGATGCTGCGCCAGATCATCTTGAAGAACGAAAACGAAGCTGGACGTTCGATATAGACCTGCCCCGTGTGGTGCACACCGTTCGCATCGGGGTTGCTATCGTTCAGGAGGAAGCGGTTGGCCAGGAAGGAGGCTACCTTCTTTGTCGACGTTCCGCCATCGCGGTTTTCCCGCAAAAAGTTCACCTTCAGGCCGTCATAGTCCAGCTGCAGCGTGCCAGCCGTACGGCGGTCGTTCGCCTCCATGTCGAAGCGCAGGCTGCGGACGTTCCCTCCGGCAACTTCGACCCGCAGTTGGGGGGTGAGCATGCGGTTGAAGGCCGTCGCGTCCATGGGACCGACCTCAGCATGGTAGGTATGTGCACCCAGGCTATCCCGCAGGTCAAATCGGAAGTCGACGCTGAGGTCGCCCGCTCCCATGGCCCGGGCGCGTGCATGCAGCAGCATAAAGGGATCGCGCGCCAATTCGGCCGAATCGTTGGTAAGGTGATGTATCAGGGCGGTGGTGCCCCCAAACGTCACCGTTCCGGCCTCACCCGTTTGGTCGCTTACCTCCGTGAAGCGGATATCCATTGCGCCAACCCGCGCCGAGTCGATAGCCACCCGTTGTTCCATGCGCAGCAACTGCTGGTGCGGCGACCGGCCGATTTTATTTTCCGGCGGATTGGGCTGCGTTTTATCTTTATACACGGCGATATGGCCACTGTCGATGTGCAGGGCGGATGCCGCCAGGGTCTGCGTAGCCACCCACCGACCTATATCGATGCCGCGGAGGGAGATGCGGGCGACGGCGATGTCGCCGATATCTTCCGCCCGCCCTACGTGGCGATAAAACTCCGCCTTGCTTACGGTGAGCCCATACTGCAGATCGCGCAGTACCGCTTGGCGCTTCGCTGTCTCGAAACGGAGCGCGCCTGTACGCAATTGGTACAAGCTATCGGGCCGGGTGTAGGCCACCGCCGCAGCGGTTATGTGCGCAGCCTTTGCACCATACAAGCGGCTCGTATCGTGCAAGGCAGCAGCGTCGACCTGGATATCCCGCAGGGTTGCATTGATTTGCCGGACATGGAGGCGGCCAGCATCGCGGTCGCTCACCAACGCCAGTTCACCTTCGTGGATCGCAAAGCGCCCCACGCGGGTGCCTGCCAACGCTCGGTTTTCGGCCAGCCGGTCCAACCATGCCCCCCCGGCGGTGTCTACCTCCGCGGTATCCACGGTCGCATGGGTGGTTATGCGTATCGATGGGGTATCTACGGCGATGGTGCTGATGTGCAGGTTACCGGTTACCAATAATCGCAGTAAGCCCACCCCGCTTACCCGTAGTCGCGCCACTTGGATATCGTAGCTGGTTGCCGGCCGCCAGGTGCTGTCGTGCGGCGCGCGCGGCCGCAATCGGATGCCGGTCGCCATAGCGTTTCCAGCCAACACCGACAACTCCAGCCGATTGTAAGTGAGAGCATAGCGGCCCTCCGTACCTTCGGCCACGCGCGCCACCAAGGCCGCCGCCAATTTCGGCTTCAGCATACGGTTCACGAACCAACTGGCCACGGCAATGACCACGAGTATACCCGCGGCTACACCGATTGCCCATTTCCATAACGGCTTCATCCTTTAAGAAACGCCGCTGCCGCCCGAATGTTTGTAGGCATGTCCACTTGAACGACTTTCCGAAAAAAAGAGTACTTTTGTTGCTCGGTACACAAACAAACATGCTCGATTCGCTCATTACCTCGAAAACCCGCTTGCGATTACTGGTGAAGTTTTTCATCAATGCCGCCAACCGGGGCCACATGCGGGGGCTGGCCGATGAGTTCAACGAATCCACCAACGCCATCCGCCGGGAGCTCAACAACCTGTCGGACGCCGGTTACCTCCAAAAGGAGGCGCAGCGGAACCGCGTGTCGTACCGGGCCAACACGCAGCATCCGCTATTCGGTTCACTGCAGGATATCGTGCATAAGTACCTGGGTTTAGATCGCATTGTGGAGACCGTGTTGCAGCGCATGGGGGAGGTGGATCAGGTGGTCCTTACGGGCGACTACGCCGAGGGGCGCGATACGGGCACCATCGAGGTTACCATCGTGGGGCCGCGGCTCAATGCCGACTACCTGGAGCAGCTGGCACCCAAAGTAGAAGGCATCATCCACCGCCAGGTGGCTTTCACGCTCAGCGGCAACCCACCCAGCGGGGGGCTCGTTTTGTTTGAGCAATAAGGAATTTTTTGCCGATTATCATTTCAACTCCAACAGCTCGGGTGTGCCCGCTTCGCCGCGCAGCTGGCGGTACCGGTCTACCAGTTCCTGTAGTTTCTCCGGCTCCGCCGCGGCCAGGTTATGTTGCTGGCCGATGTCGTCTTTGAGGTTATACAGCTGGTAGGTGGTGTCGTTGCCCAGTTCGATGTTTACGCGGGGGTTGCGTTTCCGTCCGTTGTATGGCGGTATCATCACCCAGTCGCCGTGCCGCAGGGCCGTGCGCGAGCTGGCTTCGATAATCAGGTCGTCGCGCCCGGTGGTGCTGTCGCCCAGCAGGGTGACGAGGAGGTTTTGGCCGTCGCCAGTGTTTACCTGCTGTCCCGTTAGGCTGGCCAACGAGGCCAGCAGGTCCAACTGGCATACCATGGCATCGGATACGCCGGGGGCTACCCGTCCTTTCCACTGCACGATGAATGGTACCCGCGTTCCGGCTTCGAACAGGCTATACTTGCCCCCGCGCAGCGGGCCCCACGGCGTGTGGTCGCCCAGCAGTTCCACCGCATCGTCGTAGTAACCGTCGTTTACCACCGGGCCGTTGTCGCTGGTGAAAATCACCAGCGTGTTTTCCAGCAACCCTTCTTCCTCGAGGGTGTTCATCAGCTGGCCAATGCACCAGTCGGCCTCCACGATGACGTCGCCCCGGGGCCCCAGTCCAGAGGCCCCTACGAAACGCGGATGGGGCGTACGGGGCACATGCGGCTGGTGCATCGCATAATACAGGAAGAAAGGCCCGTCCTTGTGCTTACGGATGTACTGCTGGGCTTGGGTAAGGAACGTATCGGCCAGATGCTCGTCTACCCATTTGGCCTTTTCGCCTCCCTTCATGAACCCGATGCGGGGGATGCCGTTGACAATGCTGTTGTTGTGGCCATGGTGCCACCGCATCCGCAGCAGCTCGGGGTTGTCCAGTCCGGTAGGTTCACCTGCAAAGTTGTTGGCGTAATCTACCTCGATGGGGTCAGCCGGATCGGCATCTACCACGAGGCCATTTTCGATGAAGACCGTGGGCACGCGGTCTTGCGTAGCGGCCATGATAAATGCATAGTCGAAGCCCACTTCATTGGGCCCCGGAGCGATGTGCTGGTTCCAGTCGATCACCCCCGTTCCTAGTCCGAGGTGCCATTTGCCCACTGCTCCCGTATGGTAGCCCGCTTGCTTGAGCATACGGGGTATGGTCTGTTGCTGCGTATCGATAACCAGTGGCGCGGTCCCCGGCAGGATTTTAGCCGACTTATTGCGCCAAGGGTAGGTGCCCGTGAGCAGGGCGAAGCGGCTGGGGGTGCACGTAGCCGACGATGCATAACCATTGGTGAACCGCAGCCCCGAGGCAGCCAGTTTGTCCATGTTGGGTGTCTTCAACTCGGTAGCACCGTACGCGCCGACGTCGCCATAGCCCAGGTCGTCCATATAGATGACCACGATGTTGGGTCGTTTGTTGGCTTCGTGTTTGTTGTTGGCCGGATGGCATGCCATCACGGCGAGCAAGGCAATCCATAGGAGGTAATGTTTCATGAGCTGAATATCATTGGTTGCATGCAAACTTAACCAAAGTTGCTATATATGCCAACAAAAAAACCGGCGTACTGGGCACACATTTCGAAACTTTTTTTAAAATAATACTCTACTTATTAGGTAGAATTTGTGCTGTATTTATATATTTGCCGGGTAATACCATGGTCGGTGGGTAGGCGACGCACAACAGAGATCATGGAAATACCATATGAGTGCAACTGTAAATAGAAGTATATGAGTCCATTCGCTAGGGTCCAAGCATACTCGATTCAGCGGATGAAGCGAATCACAACCCGGCATATCTCCATTGGGATCGTGTTGATGAAATTGGCGTTGGTTGCCATCGTGGTGGTTAAATACCTCCCTTATGCCAGTACCAAAGACCTGCTTTTCGACGAGACCTTCTTTTGGTTTATGCTGGCGGGGTTTGTAGCACAAATGGTCGACGGTGCATTGGGCATGGCCTATGGTGCCACCTCGAGTGCCGTGCTGCTCAGTTATGGGCTGTCGCCGCGGTTAGCGTCTGCGGCCGTCCACACCGCAGAGATATTTACCACCGGCGTTTCGGGGCTCTCACACATCCGGTTCGGCAACTTCAACAAATCCCTATTTTTCAAACTGGTCATTCCAGGGGTTATTTTTGCGTCGTTAGGAGCTTTTATACTGGGGTCGGTCATCGACGGCGATGTCATCAAGCCCTATATCAATGCCTACCTGCTCATCTTAGGCGTGCTGATTTTGCTCAAGGCATTCAAGAAGAACCTCAAGACGACAGAAAATACCAAAGGTGCGTCGTTGCTGGCGGCTTTCGGTGGTTTTTTTGATGCCATTGGCGGAGGCGGATGGGGCCCCATCGTTACTTCCAACCTCATCCGCAAGGGCAATACGCCCAGTACGATTATCGGCACGGTGAATACGGCAGAATTTTTTGTCACTTATTTCACGGCGGGGGTATTGATTTACTTCACGGGTATCCACAGTTGGCAGATTATCCTCGGTCTTATCCTCGGTGGGGCACTGGCTGCTCCGTTGGGCGCCTACATTACCAAAAAGGTGACCAAGAAGACACTTTTCGTTGCGGTCGGCACGCTCATCATCGCCACCTCGCTGTACTCGCTTTACATGGCAATCTTTTAGCAACAAGGGGGAATCGGGCCTTTCGTTTTCTAAATGCGGTTGCATATCAACCCAACATTCCCTATGTTTGTGGCGGTACACAGCAAGGGGTGCCCCGTGGGGGCTGAGATTACACCCTAATTACCTGATTTGGATGATGCCAACGTAGGGATGCAGACCAACAAGACAACCATACTTGTTCCGCACGCCATTGGTATTTCCGTTCACGGTGCTGTCAAACACAAAGGCGAACATCATGGAACACGGAAAAACAACACTCGAACTTATTCCCCAAAAACAGCAAAACTGGCAAAACCGACCCGAATGGTTTTTCAACAGGGCGCACACCGACACGTATGAACAGTGGTACGAGGGCCGCTACAAACGTGCCGAGATCTGGCAGAAGAAGGTGATGGAACAGCTGGTGTCTAAAGACCGTCGCGTAGAGACGCTGCTCGAATTCGGCTGCGGCACCACCCGTTTCACACGGTGGTGGAAAGAAATCGGCATTGAAGCCACGGGAGGCGACATCTCACCCCTCATGTTGTCGCAGGCCATGCACCTCTTCGAGGGTGACCTGGTAATGGCCGACTCGCACCACATGCCCTTCAAAGACCAAACGTTCGACGCGCTTGCCTTCATCACCACGTTTGAGTACTACCGCGACCCGGTGCGCGTGATCCGCGAGGCTGCCCGCGTTGCCCGCTATGGCATCGCCATGGGCATGATGAACCGCAACTCGCCTAAAGTAGTGCGGCGGCGTGTGCAGGAGCTGTTCGGCAAGAACCCTTTCTACCTCACGGCCACCTTCTACACGCCCAAGAAACTGAGTGCCATCATCCATGAGGCCCTTCTGGGGCGCGAGTACACCATCGAATGGACCTGCACAGGCCTGCCCCGGTGGTTCCCCGTACAGCAGTGGAGCCTGCCGTACGGTGATTTTTTCGGCTTGTACGTGCGGTTTAATGATGTGGGTTGATGACGAAGCAACTTGGCAAAATAGGGATTCCGCTGTTTGACCGCACCATCGCGACCATGGGTGGTCACCCCCGTGGGGAAGTACGCGCCGGGCCAAGCTTCGGCGTGGATGTATCGGTAGTAGACCTGCCCGGCGGGCTGGCCATGACCATGACCAGCGACCCCCTGTCGCTCATCCCTTCATTGGGGCTGGAAGCCTCGGCATGGCTATCGGTACACCTCATGGCCAACGACATGGCCACCACCGGTCAGGGGCCCATGTACGGCCAGTTTGTGCTGAACCTGCCCGACACGCTCAGCGAAACCGATTTCAAACAATACTGGAAATATATCCATCGTTTTTGTGCCGATATCGGTGTAGCCATCACGGGCGGCCATACCGGCTTCGTTGCACACCAACATTCCACCATCGCGGGTGGCGGTACGCTGGTTACGGTAGCGCCGCGTGACGCCCTGCTTACCGCCTCGGCAGCCCGTGCGGGTGATGTCATTCTGGTTACCAAGCACTGTGCGCTGTCATCGGCAGCCATCCTGGCCATGAGCTTTCCGGAGACGGTGAAACAAAAGGCCGGTGCGGAAATATACCGGCTGGCTTGCGAATCTTTTTTCCGTACCTCTGCCCTACCGGATGCGCTCGTGGCGGTAAACGGCCAGACGGCCGACAGGCCGATCAGCGCCATGCACGACGTTACCGAAGGCGGCGTGCTGGGAGCCATCTACGAGCTGGCGGTCGCATCGGGCCATGGCGTGTTGATCGACAGCGAAAAGTTGCCCGTTCATCCGGTGCAGCTGCAGGTATGCACTGCTTTCGGGCTTGACCCACGCTACTGCGTAGGTGCGGGCGCCATGGTCATCGCCTGCCAGCCCGCTACCGCACGCGCCACCATCGACCGCCTCCGAACCGCAGGTATCCCCTGCGCGGAAGTGGGCCACCTCACCGATAAGGCCAACGGTATCCAACTCATAGAGGACGGCCAGGCAACGGACATGCCTTACCACGATGAAGACCCCTACTGGGCCGCTTTTCAACATGCTTATCAGAACGGATGGACGTAATAAAAACACCACGCCCCATCGGCACCGGAATCTATCTGGTGGTCGACCCGGCGATGGACAAACTGGAACTATACGACAAGGTGGATGCGGTGCTGGCGGAGGCCGAGAGTATCGCTGCCCTGCAAATCTGGGACCATTTCGACAAGGAGGAGGATGTTCCCGCTCTTGTTGAGGGACTGTGTAAGCGGTGCCATGCCCACAACGTGCCCGTGTTTATCAACAACCAGTGGCCCTACCTGGCGGACACCCCGCTGGATGGTGTCCATTTTGACGCTATCCCTACCGACTTCGGGATCGTGCAAGCTGCGGTAAGCCGGCCCTTCCGGTATGGCATTACCTGCACGAACGATATGGCGTCCGTACACTGGGCGCACGCCCATCAGGCCGATTATATCTCGTTCTGCTCGATGTTTCCCTCCAGCACCACCGAGAGCTGCGAAATCGTTACACCCGCGTCGGTACGCCGGGCACGGGCCATCTATGGTGGACCCGTCTTTTTGGCCGGTGGCATCCGGCCCGACAATGTAGCCGAACTCAGGAACCTCCGTTATAGCGGTATCGCTGTTGTTTCGGGTATCATGGGCAGTGACTCCCCCGCGGAGGCCATCCGCCATTACCAAAAACACATTTCGATAATATGAAAACCCATTATCATGAACATCGCTACCATTAACAAGCTATGCTGCCCCTTCGATCGGGCAGACCTCACACTTACCACCATCCGCACCACAGCGGCGGGCGCCATCGACGAGGGGTACCTTCGCTGTGGGCAGTGCAGCCGTATGTACCCCATCGTGCGGGGCATCCCCATTATGAGTCCCGACGAGTACCGCGAATTTGAGTTGGAGAAGCCGCTGCTCGACCGATGGGAGGCGCACCTGAAGGGCAAGACCGTTGAGGCGTTCCGTTTGGTGGATGGAACTTAACCTAACTTTCGTTAAGTTTGTCGTATGAAGATCCAATACAAGCCTATCGGTATCACCATGATGCTGTTGACGATGGCCAGCGCCAGTAGCTGGGCACAGCGGAAAGATGTAAACTACGACGAGTCGAAGGTCGGGGCATACACGCTTCCGGCGCTGCTCACCAATAAAGACGGCCAGCAGATTACCACCGTGGCACAATGGGAACAACAGCGGCGGCCCGAGCTACTCAACTTGTTCAGCACGTATATGTATGGGCGCACGCCCACCGACCCTGTTGCCGTGCGCTACGAAGTACTCACCGAAAACCCACAGGCGCTGGGCGGCAAAGCGACGAGCCGACAGGTAAAGCTACTGTTCAGTAACGGCACCAAAACCCTGGAGGCCCTATTGCTGGTATACCTACCCAACAATGGCGCGAAGCAGGTGCCGATGTTTGTGGGATACAATTTCAAGGGCAACCACAGCACCACGCTGGATACGACCATCTTATACTCCAAAAATTTCGCCCTGGTGAAGGAAGCGGGCCACCCCGACTGGGAGCGGGGCTGCCAGGCCAGCCGGTGGTCGTACGATGACATCATCGACCGCGGCTATGGCGTGGCCACCATGTGCTACCACGACATATTCCCCGATAAACCCGGGTTGAAAGACCATAGCATTGTTTCGCTTTTCCCCGGTTACGATGCCGATAGCGAAGCGCCCGACGAATGGCAGGCCATTGGCGCGTGGGCATGGGGTTCCAGCCGGATTGTCGATTACCTGGCCACCGAGCCCCGGGTCGACACAGCCCGTATCGCCATCATGGGTCATTCCCGGCAGGGCAAGGCCGCCCTATGGGCAGGTGCGCAAGATACACGGTTCAAAGTTGTCATCTCCAACAATTCAGGCGAGGGTGGTGCCGCGCTGTCGCGCCGTAATTTCGGCGAAACGCTTGCCATTGTGAGCTCCATCAAACCGGCGTGGTTTTGCCCGGCCTATGATGCTTACCACAGGCGCGCGGACGAGCTGCCGTTTGACCAACACGAACTGATTGCATTGATGGCGCCGCGGGCGGTTTATGTCGCCAGTGCTGAAGAAGACCGATGGGCAGACCCCAAGGGCGAATACCTGGCGGCCTACCATGCCGGCCCGGTATACGAACTTTACGGATTACAGGGCCTTCCGTCGGCCACGCCACCGGCCATCCACCAGCCCATCATGCAGGATGTGGGCTACCACATCCGCGCAGGCAAGCACGATGTAACACGGTACGACTGGCTGGCCTTTCTGGATTTTGCCGATAAACACTTTAAGATGGACTAACCAGCGGGCATTTCATTAGCGCACAAAAAGAAAGGTTTCCAAACGGGGAGAATGGAAACCTTTACAAACCAATTATAAACCTAATTATGAAGTTACAAACTTCGGGATATTTTTTTTGATAACTGTACTGTACTCTCCTGCTCATGCTACAACCGCCGATTACATCCGCATGCAGCGCAGCGGCCCGTTGGTTATTTTTTTGTATTATTGCGTATCAAAGCAGATGCATCATGAAGAATATGACCCTACCCAAGATAATGGGCGCACTGATTGTCGCCCTCCTCACATTCCAAGCCTGCATGACGGTCTCCTATGTGGGCGACCGCTACCAGCCTACGGAACAGGTAGATGTTTATTACGCCGAGAAAGATGTCAATACTGCGTACCGTGTCATCGGCCATCTCTCTGAAAAAGTCAGTGGCCTGAAGGGCGAGGAGCGGGCCAAGCAGCGAATTATCGCTAAATGCCGTGAAGTAGGCGCCGATGGTGTTATCATTCTCGGATTTGAGTACGGCGGTTCCGAAGAAACCGACGAATACCAAAAAGCCCAAGCGATTAAATACACCGAATAAGTGGAAACCCCCATGTGCTTATCCGGTATTGATCAACGAGATCATTTGCCTACTCCAAGGTCGGGTCAAATGGCCCTCCCCAGTTATTGTTTTGCTCAATATTCGGATTCCGCCTGGCACGTAAATCACCAATAAAAAGTATCGACATTTTTTCAAGTATTTTGTTTCCATAAGTAGCTACCGTCTGAGAAGAAGACAGGCAATAATTATGTCGTGAAAAGTTCTTATGTTTGACTTGCGTAATGAAATAGTAATGGGATGACACATGGTGAATGTGACAGATAGCGAACTTCTTCAGCAAATAAAACAAGACAGTCAGGAAGCATTCACTGAATTACACAATCGGTATCACCTGCTATTGTTTGCGTATGCCTTCAAATTAACCGGCGAAGAACAGGCCGCAAAGGACCTTGTTCAAGAAATTTTTATTTCATTATGGAATAAACGGGCGACCGTTTACGTGTCGGTATCCATTCGCGCCTATCTCTATAGCGCAGTTCGATATAAATTCTTGAAGCTGGTAGCCCACAATAAAATACGGGCGGACTACGCTGTTCATTTCCACAAGTTCATGGAAACGGCAGAAGTTTACGCTGACGACACACTTCTGTTCAAAGAACTCATTACAGAAGTTGAACGGTTGGCCGATACCTTACCGGGCAAAATGGGCGAGGCTTTCCTCATGAGCAAAGTGGAAAACTATTCGAATGAAGAAATTGCCGAGGCACTTCAACTGTCGAAGAAAACCGTACAAAACATGCTCAGTGAAGCAAAAACCATCATCCGAGCAAAACGCAAAGGACCATATTTTCATTTACTCGGCCTTTTTTGGTGAAAAAAATCAAATTTTTCCGGGACTTTTGCCGTGATCACGGGACATAACCTATAAAAGGAGTTCCTGAATTAGCCATGGAAAAAGACCCTATAAGCGATATCATTGAGCGTTATCTGGTGGACTCGTGCTCCACGGAGGAAAATAAACGAGTCGAAGCGGCTTTTCTGGCCTATTTAAAAGACCGCCGTTTACCTCATGCCGACGCCCCAGTGATGGAACGCATCAGCGCGGAGATGCAGGGCGACATGAAGCGCTTTTTGGCAACGAGCCCCACGGGCACTGTTCAGCGCTTCCCTAAGAAGCTCTCCCCCACCATCCGTTGGGCCGCTGCAGCCCTGCTTTTGCTAAGCCTATCACTGGCCTATCATTTTTGGGCGGGGCGTCCAGCCCCGTTGTCCGAAAACAAGGAGTTGCTATCCACCGATTTATTGCCGGGAACCAACAAGGCAAGCCTTATTTTGGCAGACGGCTCGATTATCGACCTTAGCGATGAGCGTGAGGGGATTGTGGTGAAAGCCGAAGCCGTTACCTATATGGACGGCAGCCCCATTGCGGAGGGGCATCGAAATGTCGTCGACTGGAACACCATCCGTACCCCCAAAGGCGGGCAGTATAAACTGGTACTGGCAGATGGCACGACGGTTTGGTTGAATGCCGCTTCCGCATTACGGTATCCATTGGCGTTCGACGGTAAGCGCCGCGTGGTCGAACTGCTGGAAGGAGAGGGTTACTTCGAAGTAACCCCCAATAAGGAAAAACCATTCCAAGTGGTTTCCAAAGGGCAGTATATTAATGTGGTAGGTACCACCTTCAATATCAACGCTTATGAAGACGAGCCGACGGTGCGCACAACGCTCATCGAAGGAACGATAAAGGTGGTTTCCGTACCCCGTGACGGCTCGGCCGATTCGATGAGTATTTTACTGAAGCCTGGTGAAGAGACGACCCTTTTGGGCAATTCACTCCGTAAGCAAAAAGCAAATATGGCCACAGCGGTGGGTTGGAAGAATGGGATGTTTGTTTTTGATAATACCGATTTAAAAGCCATCCTGCGACAAATTTCCCGTTGGTACGATTTCGAAGTGGATCTGGAGGGGATTCCAGCGCGTACCTTCTCTGCCGAAATTCCGCGGAGTGTCCGACTATCGACCTTATTGAAAACCATCGAGTCAAGCACTGGGTTCACATTCCGCATGGAACAAACGGCCCAACAAGAAAGGAGGTTAATACTGAACGAATGAACAAGACGGTGTCTGATACGCAATAACCGGAAGCGCTGGTAACACTTCCGGTCAACGTTAAGCCGTATTGGATGAATCACTGGAGCAAGTCACCTTTTTATTTACTAACCACTTAACATTACAAATGTATGAATTTTATTATTCATGTAACCAAACCGTGTTACAGGAAAGACCCCTATAAGCACCGGGAATACCACGATGCTATAGGCAAACTAATCTTAATTATGAAGCTGACATTGTTATTGACGTTCGCACTTGCACTGCAGCTGAACGCGAGGACCTACGGGCAATCCATCAGTATCGACGTTAGGAATGCCCAATTGAAAGATGTGCTCAAAGAAGTCAAGGACCAAAGTGGCTACGCTTTTTTCCTCGATGATATGTTGTTGTCGCGCGCTCGGCCAGTGACGTTACGATTGAATCAGGTTCCGGTAGACAAGGCGTTGCAACGTATCTTTAGGGATCAACCATTTGGCTATGCCGTTAGCGAAAAAATCGTCAGCATCAAAGAACTTACAGCAATAACACATTCCACCAACGGCGTCTCCCAAACACCTCCCCAACCGGTCCTGGTGAGTGGTATCGTCACGGATAGTACGGGCACCCCGCTTGCAGGTGTTACCATAGCAATAGCGGGTGAGACCAGCAGAGGCACCCTAACCGGGGAAAATGGCCGCTTCCAGATCGAAGCCCTGCCCGAAGCCACGCTCGTATTCCGGTATTTAGGATATGCGACGCAAGAAATTCCAATAAACGGCAACAACGAAATCCGTGTGGTATTGTCGGCCAAGAGCACGCTGATGGATGAATTGATCGTGGTAGGTTACGGTGATCAGAAAAAAATTAACATCACCGGGGCCGTTAGTCAAACGGGTAAGGAAACTTTCAGCAACCGCCCAATCACAAACGTAGCACAGGGGCTACAAGGGGTATTACCCAACCTAAACATCTCCTTTTCAGATGGGCAACCCGGCAGGGGAGCGTCGTTCAACATTCGGGGCACGACCTCGATCAATGGCGGCAGCGCATTAATATTGATTGATGGTGTTCCGGGCGACATCAACTTGATTAACCCTGAAGACATCGAACAGGTGACGGTACTGAAAGACGCAGCCTCGGCCGCAATATATGGTGCTAGGGCCGCGTTCGGAGTTATCCTGATTACCACCAGCAGGGGCTCGGCAAGCAAACCCCAGATCCGGTATACCAATAACTTCGGGATAGGGAAGCCTACACGCATACCTAATGCGGTCAAAGATCCTTTGATCGCAGCGCAAATACAGAATGAAGCCTACCGCGGGTTTTCCGGCGCCGGCCAAGCAGGCCTGGAGCGTACCATCGATTATTTGCTGCGGCGGCAGGACGACCCCACTTTGCCCGAACTAGGCAGCGATGCTGCCGGCAATTGGATACATGGTGCGACCACCGACTGGTACGGGGAGTTTTACAATGATTCACAGCCGTTTTCCAAACATTACCTTAGCGTCTCTGGCGGTACGGGCAAATTCAACTACCACCTTTCTGGCGGACTTCTCGACCAACGCGGGGCTTTCAAAATATCGCCGGATGACTACCGGAAATACAATTTCAGTGCAAAGTTGGATATCCAGGTCAACGATTGGCTCAAGATATTCGACAATGTCGAATACAACCGCGGCAGCTACGATTCGCCCAATAAGATGATCGCTACCAATGTCAACGTGTTCCGATACCTTTCTTTAGGTGCAAACTCATACTATGCCATCCGGACACCCGATGGGAACTATACGGCTGAAGGAGCCAGGGCCATCGGTGTATTCTCAGAAGGCGGCAGGGTCAAAGAGACCGAAGCCATGTTCAAGAACACCGTTGGTTTCCAGATGAGCTTTTTGAACCGAGCGCTGAAATTGAATGGCGACTACACCATCCTTTCAACGCAGACGCTGGTGAACCAGCAACGGTTGCCGATAGCTTTTGAAACCCGGAAAGGGGTGTTTAGTGAATTTCACGCCGACAACTATTATGCCGCCCAAGCACAGGTAAACCATCAGATTGTTAACCTTTATGGTTCGTACGAAAAGCGGTTCGGCGATCATTACATTTCCGTACTACCTGGTTTCAATGGCGAATTGAACCAACGAAATGCGTTCAATGTATCGCGGGATTTTAATATTTCAACCGATCATGCGGCGCTGGATCTCACATCTGGCAATTTATCTGCGGGCGATAGCAAAACGGAATGGGCCCTGATGGGCTTCTTTTACCGGGCTAACTACCAGTTCAAGGATCGGTATCTGTTGGAACTGAATGGGCGTTACGACGGTACGTCGCGGTTTCCGAAAGTGAGTCGCTTTGGCTTCTTCCCCTCCATTTCCGCGGGCTGGATTTTATCGCAGGAGCGGTTTTTCCAACCCCTGAAACCGGTGGTCGATGTGTTGAAAATCAGAGGGTCGTATGGATCGCTGGGCAACCAGCTGGTTAGCAATTACGCCTACATTACGGCTATGGATGTCAGCCAGATCGGCCAGATACTGGAGGGGGTAAGGCCATTGGCCACCCGGGCGCCCGCGCTACGGTCGGCCAACCTCACCTGGGAAACTTCTCGCACCATCAATTTAGGCGCGGACGCATCCCTTTTCGGCGAGCGGTTGCAAGCCGGGTTCGACTGGTATCGCCGGGAAACGTTGGATATGCTCGCCAAAGGAAAAACCTTACCGGCCGTATTGGGCACCACAGAACCGCAGATCAATGCCGCCAACCTCGCCACTAAAGGCTGGGAATTGTCATTGAACTGGCGGGAGCAGAAAACAGCTGGCCGCCACGCCTGGGGTTACCATATCGGCGGGGTGCTGGCCGACAGCCGTACATTTATTACCCGCTTTGACAATCCCAACCAATTTCTGGGCGACTATTATGAAGGGCAAGAAATCGGGGAAATTTGGGGATACCGAACATTGGGCTTTTTCAAAACCGACGACGAGTACCGGAACCACGCGGACCAATCGAGGGTGCAGACCATTCTTTACAACCTAGATGGCCATCCGCTGGCCGGCGACCTAAAATTTGCCGATCTGAATAATGACGGTGAGATTTTCTCCGGACAAAATACCGTGGGCGATCCCGGCGATATGCGCATCATCGGCAATAGTACCCCCCGACTTGCTTATGGGATCAACCTGGCCTTCAACTGGTCCAATTTTTCCGTATCGGCGTTCTTTCAGGGTGTGGGTAAACGCGACTTCTGGCCGGACCGGGAATCGGGGGTTTTCTGGGGGTTTTACAACCGATGGAACCAACCGGTCTGGGAACATATACGCAATAACTATTGGACACCCGAAAATCCCGATGCTTACTTCCCGAGGTTGAGGTCATACATTGCTTTTAATGATACGCGGTCACTGGGTGCCGTGCAAACGCGGTACCTGCAGGATGCCTCTTATCTCCGCTTTAAGAACCTCACCGTAAGTTACAGCATCCCAAAACCCCTGCTCGAACGCATACACGTTGGTGGCGCCCGTGTCTTTTTCTCGGGCCAGAACATCTTCGAATGGACGCGGTTATCTAAGGCATTCGACCCGGAAACTACCGGCGACGAGCCGGATACCGGCTCGCGCAATGGCAATGGTTTCGTTTATCCCATACAACGCGTGTACACCGCAGGTATTGAAATTAATTTATAATCCGGAAATCATGAAATATCATAGCATAACTTTGTTTTTGGCAGCGCTGATGTTCGCGTCGTGCGGGAAAGACTTCTTGGAGCGCTTTCCGCTCAGCCAGCTTTCGCCCGAAACATTTTTCAATAACGAACGAGACCTGGAGCTCTATACCAACAGCTTCTATGCTTACCTTCCCGGCGAAGAAGCCTATCTCGATGACCAGCAAAGCGATAATCTCGCGGTTACTACCGCCAGTATCCAAGAAATCATCTCCGGCAAACTTGCCGTACCTACCTCGGCTTCCGAAGCAGGCTGGACGTGGGGACCGTTGCGCAACATCAATTATTTCCTTGCTAATTACCAAAAAGCTGACGAGCCGCAAGCCGTTAAAGACCAGTACGCGGGATTGGCAAGGTTTTTCCGGGCGATGTTTTATTTCGAAAAAGTAAAGCGCTTCGGTGATGTTCCCTGGTACGCTCATCCCCTTGACGATAGCAGCGAAGAACTTTACAAAGCAAGGGACCCCAGATCGCTGGTGATGGACTCCGTACTCGCAGACGTAAACTTTGCCGTTGCCCACCTGGGTACCGGAAAAAGTACATCGCGTATTACACGCTGGACCGCATTGGCCCTCAAATCCAGGATTTGCCTCTTTGAGGGGACCTTCCGGAAGTACCATACCACATTGGGCTTGGATGATGCCAACCAATGGCTTGAACAAGCCTATCAAGCAGCACAGCTGCTCATGGACAGTGGCCAATACGCCGTTTATAGCACGGGGTCGCCGGAAACGGATTATTTAAACCTGTTCAGCCAAAGCAATGCAAACGCCAAAGAGATTATCCTTGCCATGGCGTATGACGGGGCAGAACACATGCGCTACCATCAAGCCAACGCGGTGTTCACCGTGGCTACATTGGGAAATCCCGGCATGACCAAATCGTTGGTAAACACTTACTTGATGCGCGACGGCTCCCGATTCACCGACCTACCCGGATATGCATCGATGATGTTCGCTTCAGAAGTGGAAAACCGCGACCCGCGGTTAAAGCAGACCATCCGGACACCGGGTTATACGCGTACCGGAACCAACGTCCCCTTGGTACCCGATTTTGCCAATGCCCGTACCGGCTATCAGGTTATCAAATACGTCACTACGCTCAATGAAGACGGTAATCGGAACACCAACGACCTGCCTATATTCCGATATGCGGAGGTGTTACTGAATTTCGCGGAAGCGAAGGCCGAGCTGGGCACGTTAACGCAAGAGGACGTAAACAAGAGCATCAACCAGCTCAGAAACCGTGTCGGCATGCCCCCCATGGTATTGTCCGCATTGACATTAGACCCCGTACTGAGCGAGCAATATACACATGTCGACGATCCCCTCATACTGGAAATACGGCGGGAAAGGCGGGTCGAACTTGCCATTGAAGGATTCCGCTACCACGACCTGATGCGGTGGCGGGAAGGACATCTACTCGCCAGGAAATTCAAAGGCATGTATTTTCCCTCGAAAGGGAGCTTCGATCTTGATGGCAACGGAACCATGGATGTGGCGCTGGTCGATGCAATGCCAGCTTCGCCGCAGCAGGGTGTTCAGTATGTTGTGCTGGGCAACGACCTGGAGCTCGCCGACACGAACAACGGCAACCTGGTTTTCCGGCCCAACGAAACCAAAATTTTTAATGAGAACAAGCACTACCTGTTCCCATTACCGCGAACCGAGCGGCTGCTGAACCCCAAATTGACCCAAAATCCGGAATGGGAATAATGCCGGACTTGTAGATAACATAACATATAATAAAAACAATCATGAAATACATCAGTTATATTACTGCCTTTTTTTTCGTGGCACTTACTCTAGCATCTTGCAAAAAGGATAAACCCACCGAATCAGGAACCCCAATAATCGATTTCAGTTACGAGCCCGTTGAACCGACCGCCGGTGAAGTGGTATCGTTCATGGCCGAGATAAAGCCAGGATCAAGTAACATTGTATCTTGGGAATGGTCATTTGGAACATCCGATCATTCGAGCATCAAGGACCCTCTTTTTACCTTTGCCAACGAAGGTTCCTTTGATGTGAGACTAACCGCAACGGATGCTGCTGGGGAAACGGCAACCGTAACGAAGACCATTGAGGTACTGGCAGCACCGGTCACCGAATTTCCGGCCACACTCGCGTGGACATTTGAAAACAACACGCCAGTGTCTGCCAAGAACGATGCCACCGCCCCTGCGATAGGTGACGACGGCGTGATTTATTATGTGGAGGGCTTCGCTGGCATCAACAGTAAAATGGTGGCCGTTTCAGACCAGGGCACGGCGGCAACGGTAAAGTGGAACGAAACCTATGGCGGCGACCTGCGGAATGCACCGGCTATAGGGCCCGATGGCCATATCTATATCGGCAAGTGGACAGTAAATGCGATCACTAAAATCAATTCGACCACCGGGGCGATGCAATGGGAGCAAGCAACTGCCGGCGCAGGAATGTCCAATTCGACCACCGCAATCGATGCAAACGGAAATATCTACTTTGCATCGCGGGTTACCGCTAGCCTTGGCGGCATCTTTTCTTTTGCCGGAAATGGCACCAAACGCTGGGAAATCGAGACGCCGGATTTCGGAGCGACGTATTCATCGCCTGCCATCAGCAAAGATGGGGGTACCGTATATTTCTTCGCAAGCACTGCTGGCCAGGCCGTTGCCATCAACACCGCAGATGGAAGCTTTAAATGGACCACTCCCCTTGAGGTAGGCTCGAACGGCGTGGGCCCCTCATTATCCATCAACAGCGATGGCACCATTTATGTGACCACGGCCGAAGAAGTAGTAGCCATTACCGACGAAGGGACGAGCGGCGCCATCAAATGGAAAGCACCGGCGGTAGGTGCCAACAGTTCGGGCGTTGTTATTGGCCCCAACAGCGATCTGTATGTCGGAAGTAAAGATGGCCTGAAGTCTATCAATGCGGCCAGCGGGTCAGTAAACTGGACCTACGAAGCGTTCATGGAAGAGTGTGTTCCAGCTGTAGATCAGGGCGGAAACGTTTACTTCGGAGACGTTAGCGGCAAATTATACATCGTTAATGAGGACGGCGAACTGCAAAAGGCGCTCTCGCTAGGCCAGTCGGAAAATGCCGTCGTACATACGCCCACGATAGGCGATGACGGTAGCGTATACGTGGAAGTATCCGATGATGGCAAAGTCAAACTTTGCAAAATCGCCGTGGAAAACAGCGGCCCTGCCGATTCGCCTTGGCCGATGAAAGGACAGAACAGGAAACACACCGGGCGCGCCAAATGATACCGATGAATTGGAAGACCTTGCTCATCGCAGCCGGTACCGTAATAGGATACCTGTGTACCGGCTGCAATGGGTCCGGTGGTGAAGCATCACCGGAGAAAACAGAAAAGGTATACACCATTCGCGTGCTCACCTATAACATTTTCCACGGGGAGACATCGACAGGAATGATCGACATGGATTTGTTCGCCGATATCATCAAGAGCGAGTCCCCAGACATCGTAGCTTTGCAGGAAGTAGACAAAGGCGCCTCCCGTTCGGGGCGCTTGGATATCACTGCCGAACTTGCCTCCCGTACCGGATTAACAGGGTATTTCGGGAGTTTTAGGCCGTTCCAAGGCGGCGAGTACGGTGCTGCGATCTTGTCGGCCTATCCGGTACACGACTTTCGGACGATACCCACCATATCGGACAACATTGCGCTGCTGTTTGCCCGAATTGAAATCGATAAGGACGTATACATCCATTTCAACTCCTCGCACCTGTCGACCGATTTGGCAGAAAACGCCAACCAGGTCCAGCAATTGACGGACTACTACCTTGAAGCCCTAGCTAGCGAACCGCTGCTTATCTGTGGCGACTTGAACGCTGAGGCGACCGACGACCAGATGCAGCCGCTATGGGCGCACTTTTCGGAATCCGATACCGGAATGGGGTTCACCTTCTCGACACGAACGGGGATGCGGAAAAAAATCGATTTCCTTTTACATCCCAAAACGGCCGCTTGGGAGGTCGTATCCACAAAGCGGATATGTAATGCCAAGGCGTCTGACCATTGCGCTGTATTAGCGGTTCTTAACTATAAAGTAACACAATAATGTTAGTAAACATACAAATCAAAACCACCCTCTTTGTTTTTATATTTAGTTTGGTTTCAGGACATCTTCTTGGCCAGTCATTGAACGTGATGAGTTATAATATCCATCATGGAACCGACGCGCAAGAAAACGACAGGCTCGACAGCATCGCCTTGTTCATCAAAGCATCCGGGGCCGATTTGATTGGGTTGCAGGAGGTAGACAGTGTTTGCAGGCGGTCGGGCAACATCGACCAGATGCAGCGCCTCGCATCGCTCACCGGGATGCACTATGCATTTGTTCGCCACAGGGCCTATGATGGCGGCGCATACGGGCAAGGCGTCTTGTCGCGATACCCCATTTCCGATATCCGCAACGATCGGCTTAGTATACGGAAAGCCGACGGCACAACCACGTCTACCGCGCTGTTGAGTGCTAAAATCCAGCTGCCAAACAACCAGCAACTGGTGTTTGCCAATGCCCACTTCGCCCTTGAACCGGAAAGCCGGCTGATCCAAGCCGAGGAGGTGATTGCGCACCTACAGCCAGGGCAATGTCCCGTCATCCTTACGGGCGACCTGAACGCAGAGCCTGAAACGGCGGAAATCAAACGGTTAAAGCGTTATTTTACGGATGTGTCGTTACCCGGTCAGCTTACCTTTCCGGCGGACACTCCCGTAAAAACCATAGATTATATCTTGGTGAGCAATATGTTCCCCTATCAAACCGCAGTATCTACGGTTTTTCCGGCCATCCACCATTCCGACCACCTGCCCATTATGGGCACCATCACATTGAAATAATCATGAAAAATATTACCGAACAAGAATCACCCTATAACAACCTTGAACAGCTGTCTGTCGGGCAGCTCATTGCGCATATCAATAACGAGGATCAAACCGTCGCACCGAGCGTTCGGAGAGCGGCCCATCAACTGGAGGCACTCATCCAAGGAGTGGTAGAGCGTATGCAATCCGGTGGCAGATTATTTTATATCGGCGCAGGCACGAGTGGACGCCTCGGCATACTGGATGCCTCTGAATGCCCACCAACCTACGGCGTACCCCCCAACCTCGTACATGGCCTGATCGCGGGGGGAGATGCTGCGATCCGGAATCCTGTGGAGCACGCCGAGGACAACGATGCTCAGGCCTTCAACGATCTTCGGGGATGCGCCATCACACCAAAAGACTGTGTGCTTGGCATTGCCGCATCGGGTACTACCCCGTATGTGCTTGGGGGCCTTCGACAAGCGAATGCACTGGGATGCCTCACCGGTTGCATTGTTTGCAATGCGAACAGTCCGATTGCTGCGGAGGCCCAATGCCCTGTGGAAATCATTACGGGCCCCGAGTTCGTTACCGGATCGACCCGCATGAAAGCAGGTACAGCAACCAAGATGGCACTTAACACGATCAGTACAGCAACCATGATACGGCTAGGCCGGGTCAAGGGCAACAAAATGGTCGATATGCAGCTTTCCAACGCCAAACTGCGCGACCGGGGGGTACGCATGGTGATGGCCGAGACCGCTATGGACTATGCGACGGCGCAGGCGCTCCTCGAAAAACACCGCAGCGTACGGAAAGCCATCGAAAAAGGGTCGATTCCAAATTCATCAGCAACAAGAACCTGAGCATGTCACCAATCATTCTTTTTTCATTCCTGGCTGGCTACTTTGCGTTACTGGTCGGTGTCTCCTATGTCACTTCCCGTAAGTCATCCGGCAACACGGCTTTTTTCATCGCAAACCGAAGTGCCAAATGGTACGTCGTCGCTTTTGGCATGGTTGGCACCACGTTGTCTGGCGTAACGCTGATCTCTGTGCCCGGCGCGGTGGGTAACGGCGGCTTCGGGTACTTCCAATTTGTGCTTGGCAATGCGGTTGGGTTCCTCATCGTGGCGGGTGTCTTATTGCCACTCTACTATCGCTTGGGTTTGGTATCCATTTATACCTACCTCGAAAAACGGTTCGGGTATTGGAGCTACAAATCGGGCGCGATGATCTTCCTCATCTCTCGCACCATCAGTTCCGCATTTCGGTTGTACATTGTTGTTATCGTATTGCAAAAATACATTTTTGACGCATGGAGCGTTCCTTTTGTGGTTACCGTGGCTACATGCCTTACGTTGATCTGGATTTATACGCACAAAGGTGGGCTCAAGACAATCATCATTACGGACACCCTTCAAACCGGGTTCATGCTGCTCGCCGTCGTACTTTCGGTTTACTTTATCGCCACCAGTTTAGGCCTCGATCTGCCGGAGACATTCGAAACCGTTAAACAAAGCAGTTACACCAAGATGTTCTTTTGGGAGGACTTTGCACCGAGCCGGCTGCATTTCGCCAAACAGTTCCTCGGCGGCGTGTTTGTGGCTATTGCCATGAACGGCCTGGACCAAGACATTATGCAGAAGAATTTGAGCATGAAAACCATCGGCGAGGCACAGCGGAATATGGTTTCCTTTACGGCGGTATTTGTATGCATCAGCTTTCTTTTCCTTCTGGTAGGTGCATTGCTATACGGCTACGTGGACCAAGTGGCCGTGGGCATGGCGGCCTTGGAAACCCCCGACCATTTATTTCCGGAAATCGCGCTGCATCATTTGCCAACCGTTGCGGGAGTTATCTTTATGATCGGACTCACAGCGGCCACGTTTGCTACCACAGATTCGGCGCTAACCGCCTTGACCACTTCGTTCTGTGTCGATTTCCTGAACTTTGATAAACAGAAAGATCCATCCGCCACTAAGCTGGTGAAAAAACGGCATGCCGTCCATGTTGGATTTTCGTTGGTCATGCTCGCGGTCATATGGATATTCAACCTGATCAATGACGATTCGGTGGTCAACGCCATTTTCAAAGCCGCCGGCTACACCTATGGGCCACTGCTTGGTTTATTCGGCTTCGGTATCCTCACCAAGCGGGCGGTGCGCGATCAAGTGACACCCTTTCTCTGCCTGCTCTCACCCGCACTCTCCTTTCTATTGGAGGTGGGGGCGCAGCGCTGGTTCGGTTACGCCACCGGATTTGAGGTTATTATTTTCAACGCGGCAATTACGTATACCCTGCTTTTTCTCACTAGCCGGTCGCTAGCCAGCGCCCAACGAGTTCGAACTGAGTGCTTAGCGGTCGGTGCTAAACATCCTCGATAGCCTTTTATACATATACGCGCGCGCAACACGGGCTTCGTCGGGCGGAAGAGCTATTCCGCCCGCAGGTGCCCTTTTTCATGCCGCTGGTCAAACCATTGGCCCACCTCTTTTGCAATGTTTTTATGGAAGAGGAGGAACGTCCGTCGTTCTTCGTTCACCATCCCCGTCATCACCTGCTTTTCCGGCACCACGGCAATGCCGCTTTTCAACAAAAGCTTGCGCCCCTTCTCGCCCACCCCTTCGCTATCGACCACACTATCGGCACACAGTCCATAGTGTTGCCCTAACCATTTAAACCCCTTCGATTCTGCAAATGCTTTCATCTTTAGCGCCGGTATGGACCACATAAACAACCCGCCATCCCACGTGCTCACCCGGGTTTCGCCGTTATGGCGGTCTATCACCGCGACTTCAGCAATAGGCAGGTCGATCGCTTCTCCGGCACTGTCGCGCGTCGTCACCGATATTGTCTCTTTCGTATCGGCCGGGTTGGCCATCGGGGCTTCCGCCCGTGTTTCCTGGCGGGCACCGCGGCCACCCAACCGTTGATACTCGTCTTCTTCTGCTTGCCTTTTCCAAAAATAAAGGTGCTTGTTCTGCACATAGTAAAGGAGCACCAATAATACAATGCCCATCAAAACCCAAAAAAACTCGCGCTCCAGGTACCCCCGATCCACGAGGTTCTCGCCATAGGATGCAAAATAGATTGCAATAACCACGATGACAAATAAGATCGGCGGCAGAATATTCCATTGTAATTGGTGTACGGCCCGCAACTCCCACCCGTCATCGATGCCATAGCGTTTGTTGAGCTGATGGTTGTTCCATCGGATGTATGCCATCACGGCGAGGCCGCAGCAGTAACTGATTGCCATGGGAATCAAATAACCGCGCATGAAAACCAGTTCATCGATACCGCGCTTGGAACGGAGGGCCACAACGAGATGGCAGAAAATAGGCAAGAAAATCAAGGCAATCAATAAATCGAGCAGGTACGGCCGTATTGTAAATAAAGCAAGTAATCTTTTCATAATTCGTGTAACATAAATGGCGCATCTATCTTGGCATTTGATTGCCGTATTTAAGTGCGTTGCGAACCCACTTGGTTAACGAAAATTAGTTAAACGATTGAGCACACACAAAAAAACATTCCCGAATCCGACGAAAGTTTCCCGAATCCACCTTTTGATACCGCTAGGTATTGCTAAAATGAAGGTTTACAAGCAATTTTATAAAAACTTTTAGTAATAACCAAAAATTAAAACCATGAAAAAACCATTGCCCCCCAAGGGGGTGAGCGATATTATAAAAATAAGGACTTGAAGGTATCGGTTATTTTGGTTTTACTTTTCACGCTTGGCCGTTGCAACGCAGGGCGTCCCGCATACCTGGCCGGCGCGATATATGGCCGTGGCCCACCGTTGGCTGGGGCTCATGACGGTGCCCCAAAAAAGTGCAACCTGCTATCCAAACAACGGTGATGTCCGATAAATTTCATGAATTTCCAGGGAAGAGGCCGTATACCTATTGCCCAACGCCACAGCTCCGGACCCCTCCGGAGACTGTGTGTGGGCATACAAACACATGCTTGTTACTACAGCCGATAGGCTGAGATATCTTGGCTTTGGGCATCTAAAGGTAAGAAAATTTTAATTAAAACAACCTTTTAGCGTATTTTTTCGTCCATTGCCCGTAATTTACCAAGGATGACGCACGGGTGGAGGATAACGGAAGGGGCGCTCAAGGTATGGTGTCGCTGCGATGTCAAGTGGATAATTAGGGCCAATAATTGGATTTTCTAACTATATTTACTTCCGATTTCAACGATGAATTATGAAACGCCATTCAACCCCATATGCTTTCTCGATGCTTGTTGCGGTGCTCACGTTTGCTCTATCGTGCAAGAAGAGTAGTCCGCCCGAGCCCGGAGTGCAGTTCCCGCTAACGGTAAAAGCCACAGCGATCTTATCGCAGGGACCGGTACGTTTATTTACACATGAAGGCGAGGTAACCGATGCCGCCGTGATTGCACAGTTCATTTCGGGGGCCGATGGCTTTAATAAAGATTTCGAAATTGAGGCCGAAGATGTCATCACCTTCCAAACGGACTCGACATTGGAATTTGAATCCTTAACTGGCCTAATATCGGTACAGGCCGAAACAGCAGACAAGCTTGTTTTCCGCTATCCATTTGCGCCTACTTTAAACGACTCCTATAACTCTATATTGCAGCCTTTACTGGACCATCAGCGGATCGCGAAAACAAACATCACGCACATGGTACCTACGGGCACCGGCTTTCGGTACGTTGGTGAAGTGGTAATCGTTGCCTCAGGTAACTACCAAGCCTTCGAGCTACCTGTAACCGTTTACCTGCTGAGCCGTTGGCGCGGCCAAGGTGAATTTGCTAAATCGTACTACAGCAATTCGGGCGTGTTCAGTCCGTTTAGCGACGACTTCCTGGCGACACTAGGTGCCCGCGATACGGTGGCTTACCAAGAGAACGTGACCCTGTTTTCGGAGTAGTGCTCGCTGGATCCGGGGCGCCACAGTGGGCGGGCGTTCCTTGCTTTGGTCGCGTGCCTGCTACCGATGGAGCGATGTGGATTTCGAGGCCAACCTACGAGACCGCGTAGACTGGCCGATCCGCTATCAAGACCTTGCCCCTTGATAAGGCCAGGGTTTCGTCGTACAACAAGAAAGTCAGTCGAAAATTTGCGAAAGCGGAGTAGGCCCGCTATCTTAGCGTAAATTTATAAACCCGATACGATAACAAACCTTTTAACGATAAAAAACTAGACGATGACACAGCTATTCATTGGTACGCAGGAAATCATGCTTCTTTTGTTCTCTGCCATTATCCCACTTGGTTTAACGGCATTAGTGCTCTACATCGCATACCGCTTGGTTGATCGGTGGGTAAATCGGTCCATCGAAGTTCGCCGCGAGCAAAATGCATTGCTGGCTAAATTGCTTGAGAAGCTGGAGGAGGGGAAGACGCCATGAAAAAGCTATATACTATTTTGTTTTTGGCTGCTTTGATGGTTTCGGCTTGCGATCATGCCGCGAAGACTGAACAGACCCTTGTAACCGGCTGGTACCATGTGGTAGACAGCGAAACAGGAGTGGAAAGGCAGCTGGGTGACAGCCTTACCTATTACCTGGATCCACAGCCCGTGATAACGGCAGCTCATTTCAAAGCCGCAACGACGGAATCATTTCCACACGACAGCACCCTTTGGCAGGTCGTTGTGCATTTGGATGACACCGGCAGGGAACGGTTTGCTAGGGCGACCGATGAGCTCATCGGTGAAGACTTGGTTTTTGTGCTGGATGACTCGCTATGGACAGAGCCGATAAGGATACAAGCTAAGATTCCGAACGGTGTGATCGTGATTAATAAATGGCAGTTTTCTAAGGAGGAGGCCGAGGAGTTAATAGGAAAGATAGACGTTGGCAAAAGATGATGATCGCAATTGACCTCCCAAAGTCTGGCTGGATTCATTATTCAAACGGAATTTCAAAATATTGAAGAATAGCTTTGTAATTATCCTGAGCGGTAAGACAAGTGTCTAATAGATATTCCTTTATGTGTGGCCATTCCTGCAAACCTCTGTAATAAAACAGCTTTAGATCTTCATCTATAATAAAAGGCACAATATTATTCGCCAGGCATTCTTTAAACATAATCAATCGACCAACACGGCCATTACCGTCTTGAAAAGGGTGAATGATTTCAAACTGATAATGAAAGTCAATAATATTTTCGAAAGTTTTCTTTTCGATGCTGTGGTAATATAAAAGTAATGCGGCCATTTTCGTTGCGACGGCTGCAGGTGGACAAGTTTCATTACCGCCAACTTCGTTCGGGAGCTTTTTGAATTCGCCAACATTAAACCAACCCTTTCGGCTGTCAGACGTTCCAGATTTCAACAATAAATGGATTTCCTTTATAAATGACGCGGTTAGTTTGTTCTTTGCTTTGTCGATGATTAAATCAATGCAACAAAAGTGGTTGGCAGTTTCTATGATATCATCTACATTGACACTTTCTTTGGATGCTCCAATGGTGTTGGTTTCGAAAATGTACCGGGTTTGATCGTGTGTTAATTTACTTCCCTCAATGCGATTAGAATTATAGGTAAGGTCAATCTGCGTACGGTGGTAAATTCCCCCTTTGAGCTGCATTTCTTTTTGCTCTTTGAGATGATTGAGTAAGGGATTATCACTAAACTTCTTCTTATTTCCTTTTTCAGGTAATCTTGCATCCGCTGGAATATTCCAAGTTTTACCGGTTAAGAAAGCTCCTTTAATTCTTCCGGTAGCACAATAATTCCGGACCGTTCTTTCCGGAACGTTCCATTTTCTTGCATACTCACTTACGGAAATATAGTTCATCGTCCATTTAACCAACACCGTTATCGGCAAATATACCATAAATAATTGGCTGGATCTACCCTTTTTTGCCGATAACGGCACTCGTTCAACTGAAAAACAGTCGGCCGCCTTTTTCGGATTTATCGGATACCTAACTCAAAAAACCCTAACCTCCGGGGTAGAGTTCAACGAACTGAGCCAACGCAGCCTTCCAATCGGTGCCGATTCGACACAGAAATCAGGCGTTCGACACAAAAAAACCGATGCTTGGACAAACAAGCAGGGGAATAATGCGACGACGGTCTTTAAAAGATATGTTGATTGGCCATTCGTTGGTTGCCCCTCTAGATTTTGATGACGTAAGACGTAATCGATTTCAGGGTTGTGCCGGTTGCTTTCGCAAACCCATAAACATCGCAATAAGCATACACCTCGCCCGATACCAAGTGCATCTCGCCGCTGGCAGAGGCATGGCGGCCGTGGGTAACCACCGTTTGCAACACCATCTTCTGCACCGGTGACGCTTTCATCGATTCCAGCTCCGTTATGAATGCGGCTTTGCCCATGATTGTCCGGTCGCCAACCATGTGCCAGCTGACCTCATCATCGAGGTTGGCTTCGATAAAAGATACATCGCCTTTGGCAAAGGCGCTATTGAATTCCTTGAGGAACTCCCGGCGTGGCGAGTTCTTGCAATCGGCATTAATTTCTAGCTCTACCATGTTTAACGCTTTTTACAAAGGTACAACTTGATAGCGGACAAACGCTAACCCCCTACGCGGAACTGCTCCACCAGCCGCGACAACTCAGATATTTTATTGACACCCAGCTTACGGTAGATGTTCTTAACATGCGTAATGACGGTGTCTGGAGAGATAAATAACTTGCCGGCAATCTCCTTTTTGCTGAGACCATCGTAAAGCAACCCTACAATCTCCAACTCACGGGAGGTAAGGGATAGGTATTGTTCATATGGCGATATGGATACTTCGATTTCCATAGGCTTCATCACCGTCATGGCCACTTTGGAGCTGCCCCGCCCGTTACGGATAATCGCTTTTGATGTGCCGATGGTCTTCTTCCATTGCCCAGTCGATGCCAAGAGCTTATATTTCAGATTGAGGTAACCGGGCGGGTCATTTCGAAAAAAAGCCATCGATTCAATCAACGTATAATAGGTTGAAAGGTGCATGGTTTTAAGGTAATAAAAATGGTCCATACCCTGCAAGATGCGATTGTTGAACCCGTAGAACTCCCGCAACTTTTCGTTAATACATATCGGACGGTAATACTCCACATCGTGAATGGTGATGAGATAATCAGATCGATCTATAATCTGCAGGAATGGCTCCTGCCGAATACAATCGACAGTGAGTGGTGTTTGAGCGGTGAGCGCAGCATATATTTCTTCAAGTTCTTTTTGTAATGGCAAAAAATGGTCCATAGGTGTAAAAATTGGAAACAAGCGCCCGAAGATAGCAAAGAAATCCGAAACCCAAACGGCCATTTCCGGGCGGGCGTTTATTTGGTTAGCTTTGCAGCCCATGCAGCACACTCCTCAATCGATTTACCGTTTGCCGTTCATCCTGCTCTGCTCGAGTTCGCTGCTTTTTTCGGCCAGTTTCAACATGCTGATACCGGAACTGCCCGCCTACCTCAGTAGCTTGGGCGGCGGTGAATACAAAGGGCTCATCATCGCGCTGTTTACGCTCACCGCAGGCATATCAAGGCCTTTCAGCGGCAAGCTGACCGATACGGTGGGGCGCGTGCCGGTGATGGCCGTGGGCTCCATCGTATGTTTTGTGTGTGGGTTCCTGTATCCGGTCCTATCCAGCGTGTCGGGATTCTTGTTCCTACGCCTCCTCCACGGTTTCTCCACAGGCTTCAAGCCTACGGCAACGGCCGCATACGTGGCCGACATCATCCCGCGCGAGCGCTGGGGCGAAGCGGCGGGCATGCACGGGCTGTGTTTCAGCCTGGGGATGGCCATAGGGCCGGCGGTGGGAAGCGCCATCAGCCAAGCCTACTCTATCGATGCCCTTTTTTATTGCTCCTCCGTGTTCGCGCTGCTCTCCATCGTGATTTTGATGAACATGAAAGAGACGCTCCCGGCACCGAAGCGGCAACCGTTGCGAGCATCGTCATTCCGCATAGCGCGCACCGATATCATCGACCCCCGGGTAATCCCCGCAGCCATCGTTACCCTGCTTTCTTATGTTGCCTATGGCGCTATCCTTACATTGATACCGGATTGGACGACGCACCTGGGCATCTCCAACCGGGGCGTGTTTTTCGTGGCCTTCACCATATCGTCGGTAGCCATCCGGTTTTTTTCGGGTCGGCTCTCCGACCGGCATGGCCGCGTGCTCATCATCGAATACGGATTGGCAATACTCATCCTATCGATGGGTATCCTGGCGTGGGGCGAAAGCCCTTTCTGGCTGGTCTCCGGGGCCGCGGTATACGGAATCGGCGGGGGTATCCTCTCGCCCGCCGTGAACGCGTGGACCATAGACCTGAGTAACCCCCACCAACGGGGGAAGGCGATGGCGACTATGTATATCGCCTTGGAAGCTGGAATCGGACTGGGCGCACTGATCGCCGGATGGGCATACTACGATCGCATTGGCCGCATCCCGTACATCTTCTTCGGCACGATGGTCGTGGCCGCCTTTGCCTGGCTTTACATACAGGGGTACAAGCGGCGTATGAAAACGGGTGGAAGAGGGAAAACGAAAGGCGAATAGGCTGAAAACGAAAGGTCTCCAAACGGGGAGAATGGAGACCTTTACTAACCAATTATAAACCTAAATTATGATGACACAAAGATAGTGTACTTTATACACACTTCCAAATCTTTTTTACTTTTTTTTCTTGAAGATTTTTTTTAC
Organism: Parapedobacter flavus; assembly: GCF_035818675.1. NCBI lineage: Bacteria > Pseudomonadati > Bacteroidota > Sphingobacteriia > Sphingobacteriales > Sphingobacteriaceae > Parapedobacter > Parapedobacter flavus. The sequence goes on along the minus strand of NZ_JAYKZZ010000011.1, from coordinate 191,004 downwards.
TACCTTAGTACAACAATTATAAAAAAACACCATGAAACTACTAACCGCATTATGGGCAATCACGATGTTTTCATTCAGTGCCTTCGCCCAAACGAAAGATTCGTTGGCCATAGACGTCGTATACGCGCCAAGGGGAGGCTCAGATGCCGCTTTCATGGTTAACGGGAGCTTTCTACCAAACCTCGCTGTCCAAACCATAGTACCTAGCGGCATAAAGGGCCTCCATATAGCTAAAAATGATACGGTTGTAAACGGGCATACGTACAGAGGGACGTTATGGATTACCCTGCACGATGATTACGCTCCTGTGTTTGTTTCGCTCACCGAGTTAAAACAGAAATATACCGAACTCAAACCCGGACCCACGGTTTTCATGATAGACAACCAATTGATCAATGGCAACTACGACCAACTGATGGTGAATGAAAAATACATCCTGAAGATTGAAGTGAAACGCCTAACTGATGCCGAGGGGCACGAGGATGTAAACGTGGTGAAGCTCGTGACCCGATCGGAAGAAAACATCCGGAAATCAAAGGAAATCCGCATTAGAGGCAATGCTTTCCTCATGCCAAGCAACAAATATTCAACGGATTTACTTTCGATAGACCGGAATGCGGGAATAATGCGCTAGTACAGATGTATCCGAACGGACAGTCGTATCCCCGCACTTTTCGTACTTTTGAGCCTTAACCCCTTTTCCTTACAATCACCATTAAACAAAAGCGACCTCAGGACAAATGTGAAAGGATATTGACAGTCTTACCGAAAGGGTCTTTCACATAAAACCGCCGGACACCCCAAGGCTCGTCCGCAATGCCATAGACTACCGAAAATCCTGCCTCCTGCATTTTCTGGTGTGTTTCGTCAACGTCATCCACCTCAATGGAAATATCAGGCACAGATGTACCGGAGCCACCTTCCGAGGCGAAACTGATCTGTACCCGTGCCGTATGATCGTTGCCGTATGTGCAAATCCAACTCAAATCCATTAATATTTCCAAGCCAAGGATTTCGCCGTAGAAACGCCGTGCGGCGTCTATATCTTCCGTTGCCGTGTTTACCACAATTCTCCGTACTGCCATCTATTTGTTAGTTAACAAATACAAAACTACAAAAATGGCATCGGCGAGGGCAGAAAAGGTTCAACCTGGAAAAAGCGGTGCTAACCGCCATCAGAAATAACGCAATGGACTATCTGAACCCCTCGATGTCGTTTTTTGCACGTCATGTTGCTTCATCTTGAATAATTCCCTAATTTCGTGGTGGATATGGCAACAAAAAGAGGGGCGGATAATTCACAGTCGAACGGTACGGACGATACGTCGTTGCGCCTGCTCTTCAATGACATCTTCCAATCGTACGAGCAACCGCTCTTCCGGCTGGCCGCCAACCTCTGCAAAGACGACAGCATGGCACGAGATATCATCCACGATGTTTTCCTCAAACTCTGGGAAATCCGCCAGCAGCTCCATGAAATCGAATCCATAGAGGCTTTCCTATTTACGCTGACGCGGAACCGAATCATGGACTACCTGCGTAAAGTGGCGTCTGATGCGCGCCTGAAACAGGCCATTTGGGAATCGATGCAGCAGATCGTCGCTCCTGCTAACGGGGCAGAAGAAAAGGAATTCCATGAGGTGCTCGCCAGCGCCATAGACCGGCTCCCGCCGCAACGCAAGGCAATTTACCTCTTGCGCGATGCGGGGTATAATTACAATGAGATTGCTGACCAGCTCCACATCTCCCGACATACCGTAAAAAACCAAGTGAGTGCCGCGTTGAAGTCCATCCGGCAGACCCTGAACCGGCTATTCGAATAATTTTTTTCCTGTCCAATAGGACACTTCCCCGTCTGCTACGTCTATGGATATAGATAACGAGCAATGAAAACACGCATCCGCTATTTGCTACAGCAATATTTCAATGACCGCGCAAGCTATGAGGAGCTGGAGGAATTCTTCCGTGTTGTCCGCTCCGCTAAGCACGACGAAGAACTCGCAGCGCTGATCAAAGAGACGTACGAGGCGCTACGGCGCGAAAACCCATCGTCGACCTACATCGATCCGACCGGAAACCTTACGTTTCCTACGGGCGTCGATATGGCGCCCACCCCCGCCAAACGCTTGCCGCGCAAAGGCAGACGCCTTGCGCTGACCATCATGGCCGCAGCGGCAGCGTTGGCAGCGGTACTGTGGTTTTGGCCACGGAGCCCACAAGGCTACATGAGGGACGAGCCCCAAACGCAAGTACAGGTGGTGAAGCAGGCGGCAAGTGACGAAAATAAAGTCATCCAACTGAGCGACGGCACCAAGGTGTGGCTCAACTCATCCAGCAAGCTGGAGTACCCGCAGACATTCGACGCTTCATCGCCGCGCGAGGTCTCGCTGACGGGAGAGGCGTTTTTTGAGGTGGCCAAAGCGGCCGACTGGCCTTTAGTGGTGCATACGGGTGCCGTGAAAACCACCGTGTTGGGTACGGCTTTCAACATCAAAGCCTACCCGGGCATGCAAAATATCAGCGTGTCCGTAAAACACGGCAAGGTAGCGGTAAGTAAAGATAACCAGCCGCTGGCCACATTGGAAAGTAACCAGGAGTTGCGTGTAGCACTGAGACAAAACGCGCCCACCCCAGCCGAAGAGCTCACGCTGAACAGTAAGGTGGCCGGCAAATGGAAAGACGGCTACCTGGATTATGAAGACGAAGCCATCGCTTCGGTCATTGCCGACCTCGAACGGTTTTATGGAATCCGTGTAAGCCTCTGGGATGAAACGCTGGCCAACGAAGAAATCACCATCTCGCTGCGCCGCGATAGCCATCCCGAATTTGCGCTGGATATCCTGTGCCGGCTTTTAGACAAACAACTAAAAAAACAAGAAAATAAGTTCATCATTTACTAACCATCATTAAACAACATGCTTATGGATAGTTGACTACATCAGGAAAAGAAGGCCATGCCGGCTGGTACCCGGCGATGGCCTGTGGATTCAATAAACACGTTACGTTATGTTATACTAAATCTGTTCAAAATTATGCATTTAACCACAAACAAGTGCAAAGGGAGATTATTAATGAAAATATCTTTACTCGCTATCTTACTCACCGCAGCATCGACCGTCGTGTCATATAGCACAACCGCTCAGCACCTACACGAAATCGAAGCATCATTGCCGGCAGGTACCCTGTCATTGCGCGACGCGTTGAACCAACTGGAACAACAAGCAGATATCCGATTTACTTATCGCAGTAGTGATATCAAAGGCTTTGACCGCCTGCATATCGCCGGTAATGGGGGCAATGTGGCCGCCCTACTGGATGGGTTAATGAAGCAGACCGACCTGCACTACGAGCAGGTGGGAAAAACCGTCATCATCAAGAAAAACGCGGCAGCCGTAGCCGACCGGATGGAGCGCGTGGGGACACAGGTAGCCATCTCGGGCCAGGTGCTGGATGAAACCGGCACACCCCTCGCAGGTGTGACCGTACGGATAACCGGTACGCCTGTAACGACTTCCACCGACATGAAGGGCAACTTTTCCATCCGGGCAACGGACGCTAACCCTACCCTTGCAATATCTTACATCGGTTACCAAACGGTCGAGATTGCAGCCAATGACCTGGCAGATGCTGCGTACGTCATACGCCTACAGCCCGATTTCGGTCGGCTCGACGAGGTTACCGTCATCGGCTACGGCACCACAAGCAAACGGGTGAGCACAGGCTCAACGGCGGGCATCACAAGCGACGAGATCAGCCAAGCGCCCATCAATGATCCCCTGGCCGCGCTGCAGGGACGGATAGCAGGCCTCGAAGTGAATAGCAGCAATGGCCTGCCCGGATCGGCATTTACCGTGCGCCTTCGGGGGCTCAGCTCGTTGGGAGGGTCGAACGACCCGCTATATATCATCGATGGCATTCCGTATTTTTCGGAGTCGTTGAACATGTTCAGGGGAGACAACGGCGGCCAAAGCCCCCTGAGTGGCATCAACCCCGCCGACATCGAACGGATCGATGTGCTGAAAGATGCTGATGCTACCGCAATCTATGGATCACGCGGGGCCAATGGTGTCATCCTCATTACCACCAAGAAGGGCAAGGCCGGCAAAACACAGGTAAACGCCAATCTTTATTCGGGTGCCGGCCGGGTAACCAATAAGGTAGATATGCTAAGCACCGCCGAATACCTGGAGCTCCGCAACGAAGCGTTCAGCTACAGCGATGATGCACCCAACGAAGATAACGCGCCCGACCTCATGCTGTGGGATCAAGACGAAAACACGAACTGGCAGGAAAAACTGATTGGCAACACTGCACAACTGACCGAAGCGAACGTTTCATTCTCGGGTGGTTCCGAACGGACCACCTTCTTGCTGAGCGGCACCTACCGCAATGAAACTACCGTGCAGCCCGGCGACAACGGCTATAAGAAAGGATCAGGCATGCTGACGCTGCAGCACCATACGCCGGACCAGAAATTTTCGGTGTCGGCAACGGTCAACTATACAGCTGACTTCAACAACGCGCTGGCCACAGACATTACGCAATATTATAACCTGGCGCCCAATATGCCGGTATATGACGATGCGGGCTACTACTACTGGTTCGGCAATGACCAGAATCCCTTCGCCTTCCTCGAAAGGCGCCATGAAACCCGCAACCAGGCATTGCTTACCAGCGGCGTAATCCGCTACAGCCCCATCAAAGGCCTGGACCTTACGGCCAACATCGGCTACAACCGTACGGCATTCAACCAGCTGCAGATGTACCCGCTTACCTCTTTCAATCCGGCAAATGCGGCTACCAATATGGCGTATTTCGGATCGAGCACCAACACCGCTTACAACATCGAGCCCCAAGCCCGGTACACGTTTGACGTAGGGCAGGGTACTTTCGAGCTCCTGGCCGGTGGTACCTGGCAACGGAATGTGCGCGACGGGCAGGACCTGCGTGCCGAAGACTTCTCTTCCGATACCCAGCTCGGCAACATTACGGCGGCAAACTCGTTGCGCAGCCAGAATTTCGCGTATGCCGACTACCTCTACCAAGCGGCTTTCGGCCGGGTTACCTATAACTGGGATAGCAAGTACATCATCAACGCCAGTTTCCGCCGCGACGGGTCATCGCGCTTCGGGCCCAACAAGCGGTTCGGCAACTTCGGCGCCATCGGTGCCGCATGGGTGTTCTCCGAAGAAAACGGTCTTCGCGAAGCGCTCCCATTCCTAAGCTTCGGCAAGTTGCGCGGCAGCTACGGCACTACGGGCAATGACCAGATCGGCAACTACCAGTACATGGATACTTGGGGATTCACCAGCAACCCGTACGATGGCGTGGTGGGCCTTAACCCGAGCCGCCTGCCTAACCCCGATTACCGTTGGGAGCGCAACCGCAAGCTGGAAGGAGGACTGGAACTCGGCATGCTGGACAATCGGCTCTCATTGAACGTCAACTACTATTTCAATCGGTCAGACAATCAATTGATCGAGTATACCCTGAGCCCGCAGACCGGCTTTTCGGGCTTCACAGCCAATATGCCGGCGCTGGTGGAAAACAAGGGGTGGGAGTTTGAAGTGAGTAGCGTGAACATCGCCAATGAGAACTTCGAGTGGACCACTTCCGGTAATTTGACCATCGCCCGCAATAAACTGGCAGAATACCCCGATTTCGAAAATTCGGGCCTAACGACATTATACGCGGTAGGGCACCCCATCGACATCGTGTTCGGCTATAAATTCACCGGTGTGAACCCCCAAACGGGCATCCCTGAGTTTGCCGACCTCGATGGCAACGGCGAGTTGACCGCGTCATGGGACGACCAATACATCATGGGCAGCAGCATGCCGGCTTTCTTCGGCGGCTTGGCCAATAACCTCCGCTACAAAAACCTGAAGGTCGATTTCTTGCTTCAGTTTGTGAAGCAGGAAGGCGAGGCACTCAACTACGGCTACCCTGCCACATCGGCACTCGGCATACGGGCGAACTTCGACCGTTCGGTGCTGAATCGCTGGCGCAACCCCGGCGATGTGACCGACATCCCGCGGCCCGCACTGTCGTCGAGTGATGACGCCTATACACAATACAACTCGTTCTACCGGCACTCCGATGTGCTTTGGGTGGATGCATCGTTCGTCAGGCTGAAGAACCTGACCGTGAGCTATGACCTCACCTCCGCGCTGCCTATGCTGAAAACGCAACGCATCGGCGTGTACGTACAGGGGCAAAACCTATTTACGCTGACCAGCTACGACGGGTTCGACCCCGAAACGCGCGGACGCGTGATGCCCCCCATCCGTTATTATACAGCAGGTATCCGTTTCACCTATTAATCTGAAAGAACATGACACATCGCATATATATCCTATTGCTTACCATCGCCTTCGCTTTCAGCTCGTGCGAAAGCTTTGTAGAGCCGGGGGCACCGAAGACAGAAATCCCCCTCGAACTCGCCTTTTCCGACGATAAAACTGCGACAGCTTCCGTGGTGGGCATGTATGCCCGCATGAATAACCTCAACTACCAGTTTGCCAACGTGCTGTCGCTCATCTTGCCGGGCATGATGGCCGACGAGATGGCGTATGCATTTGCGTTTGCCACTTACGATGAGTTCAAGAACAACAACGTCCTTTCGTCCAATCAGTATGTAGATGTCTTCTGGTCATCCCTTTATCAGTACATCTACCAAGCCAATGCGTGTATTGAGGGGCTGGAAAAGGCCGACAACTTGAACCCGGAAGTAAAAAGCCAACTGCTGGGCGAAGCTAAATTCATCCGGGCATTCTGCCATTTCTATTTAGTGAACTACTTCGGTGATGTGCCGCTGATCCTCACCACCGATGCGCTGGCCAACAACCACAAGCCACGTACACCCGCTGCCGAGGTGTATGCCAGTGTCATCGAAGACCTGAAAGCGGCTAAGGAGCAGCTGTTTGATGGTTATCCCTCGGGAGACCGGGCCAACGCCGATGGCGAACGCATCCGCCCGAACAAAGGTGCCGCCAGTGCCATGCTTGCACGTGCGTACTTGTATATGGGCCAGTTCGCGCTGGCAGAGACGGAGGCTACAGAAGTCATCGACAACAGCCAATACCAATTGATGAGCAGCGAAGACATCAACAACGTTTTTTTAGCCAACAGTGCAGAAACCATTTGGCAGCTGCAAGCTATCAATACAGCTGGCGGCCGGAACACCTGGGAGGGATTCTTGATGGTGCCCGCATCGGAAACGGCTGCCGCACTTTTCCGGCTGGTACCCGGCGGCCTACAGGACGCGTTCGAGACCGACGACCTGCGCCGCGAGAATTGGGTAGGCTCTCGCACCACAGCATCGGGCGACACCTATCTTTTCCCCTATAAATATAAGGCCCGCTTCGGCGTAACGCCTGTGCAGGAATACACCATGGTGCTACGCCTTGCCGAGCAATACCTCATCCGCGCAGAGGCCCGCCTGGCACAGGATAAGTTTGCCGACGCCGAAGCAGACATCAATACCATCCGTGGCCGTGCAGGCTTGGAAGCGCTGGATCTGGGCGATGATGCCGGTGCGATCCGCACGGCTTTGGAGCAGGAGCGCCGCATCGAGCTTTTTGCCGAGTGGGGGCATCGGTGGTTTGACCTCCGCAGGTGGCCCAGCGCCACCGGCGAAGCTGCGAAAACCCGCGCCGACGATGTGTTGGCACCGGTAAAACCGGCTTGGCAGTCGAGCGCGATTTACCTGCCACTGCCCGATGAAGCAATCCGTACGAACCCGAATTTGTAATCCGTTAACTATTGACCCATGTTTCCACGATCATTGATACCGACGCTTTGTTTGTGCCTGCTGCTCCCCTTCGGAGCGCTTGCAGCACATAGCACCACCGTGAGCGGCAAACTCATAGGCTATTGGGGAGAACAGCTTACGCTGAACTACCAAGAATATGCCGTACTAGCCGACCTACAGAAACAGGAAATAGTGGTGGCCGCCGATGGATCGTTCCGCTTCTCCATCGATATCTCGACGCCGGCACGGGCGTTCATGATCGTGGAAACTTCCCCCGTGGAAGAACAATTTACCGTGACCCGTGGCGACGGCCGGGATACGACCATCACCACCCAGACCAACCGGTCACAGTTGGTGTACCTCTACCTCGCCCCCGGCAACAAGCAACACGTAACCGTCGATGTAAAGCGCGTACAGGAGACGCTCCACATCACCGGGAGGAACAGTGCGGCCAGCCGGTACCTCAATGAGGAAGACTGGCGGTTTAACCAATACCGCGACAAGCACTTGAAAAATTACTTCGGCTATGTGAACTACTCGCCCGACCAATATGCGGCCTATGTAGCACAACGGGAGGCCGACCGGCTCGCATTCCTCGCGCAATTCAACAAACAGCGGCGCATAGCCAAACAATTGTACCACGTGAGCGAGCAAACCATCCGCAACGACGCCACCATGGCGCTGCTGCTCTATCCGTCAATGCGCAGCGCCTACCGGGAAGATGGCTTTTCAGCGGATGCGGCATATTATGCGTTCCTCAAGGACGTAGAACTCGATCGGTCGAAGGCCGACAAAGGTATAGCATATTACTATTTTCTGGATTACTACCTGAAGCAAAAATACCGGTTGGCCGATACCGAAGAAGATTTCTTCGATTACGTCAAAAAGGAATTATCCGGCCGGCCGCTGTATGAGTATTATGCGTTTGCGTTGGCGTCCAATTTCAAGAAGAAAATCTACGACCACTTCGGACCGGACAGCCCCTACCCCGATCTGGCCAAACGGGTGAAAGTAAAATACCACAAACTGGAAGGTATGTTGGAAGGCAACCCTGCCCCCGCCGTGGTATTGCAAGATACAACCGGTAGGGACATCCCACTGGCCGACCTGAAGGGACAATACGTATACATCGACTTCTGGGCCACATGGTGCGGACCGTGCATCGCAGAAATGCCGGCGCTGGATACGCTGCAGCATGATTATGCCGACGCTAATATTGCCTTTGTAAGTATATCGGTGGATAAGGAAAAGGATAAACAGAAGTGGAAGGACTTCGTAGCCAAGCGCGAGCTCAAGGGTGTGCAAGTGTGGGTAAACGCTGAAAACAGCCGAGTATTTACCGAAGCGTTTAATATTATGCAAATTCCACGCTTCGTTCTGCTCGACCCGGAGGGACGCATCGTGAATGCCAACGCGCCGAGACCTTCTGACAAGCGTATCCGGCAGCTACTGGACAAGGTCTTGTAAGCGCCAACACCGGCCACCGCATGCTTCGCTACCCCCCTTCTTCCAACGCTCCCCAGCCACTGAAAAAGATAGCGAGCATCTTCCAGCCCACCTCGATATCGGTAAAGCTGTAAACCGGTTCCGTTACCTCGATCTGCAGCTCCGCGTCCGTAATAGCGCGGGCCGTGATGCCTTCCGGCTGCATCACCAGCGTAGGCTCCTCGCCGTTGTCATAATAAATCTCCAACTTCAGGATGCCGGCTTCTTCCGGTAGATAAAAGGGGTGCGTGAAGTTGATCGTTTTATTAAAGGCATCGGAGGTATATACAACGAGCTTGTAAACGACTGGCGTGGGTGGAAGCGGATTGTTCGGGTCGGGCTCTGGGATATGCTGCGACTTAATGGTGTACGTCGAGACTTCGCATGAATATCCCGCCACTACCTGGCTTTTTGATGAAACTTCGCGATCATATATCGAGATGTCCATCGAGCTGCCGCTGCCGACACCCAGATCGACAGAAGGCACATATGTCAACGACAACTCGCAATCTTCCTCAGCAATCTCATCCGTCTGCACCAACGTACGCATGAAAACCTTCCCTACGTCATTCTTGGCGTCGTGGTAATTATCGAACTGATACCCGAATCCGCGCGCCTTGCCCAACACAATATCGTCCTTCACATAATACGTACCAATAACCGCATTCATCATGAGGCCGAGTGCAGCAAAGGGGTTGTTTTCGGAATATTCTTCCAGAAGAGCAAGGAACGCCTGCGCCTCCGCGCTATTCTCGGCCAGCTCGGCAAACTGCGCGGGTACATCATCGCGCGAAAAGTCGATTTCCTTAATGAAAAAGCCCAAATCTACCCCGTGGCTGCGCATGCCCATTTCAATGGTGCCCTCCGTAAACGGCGTATGGTCGCTGGGCTGCTCCTCGTCAGGATCTAACGAATCGGTTTTGGCGCACGCCGAAAACAGCAGTAAGGCGATAAAAAGGTAATGAAAAAGGTGCTTTGTCGTCGTTCGGGAAAATAGATACATGTACTCGCTTTTATATATTTTATGAATCGGTGAAAAATAAGGGTTCTTATGGGCCATCGCAATACCGGAAGACAAGGAAGTTGGCGTGTATCCGAACTTCCTTGTTTTTTGGTATAGTCTACAAGCTATTGCTCCAGATCAATGGTCTGTACATCGGCGATGATACCAAAGGCTACCGGAACGGTACGCTCGTAAACCGCCAAACCGGAAGCCTCATCGGGCTCAACACGTAAAGTATAGCCACCTTCGGGAAGCCCCTGGAGCAGGAAGAACCCATCCGGCTCCGGTATGGCACTCACCGTATCCGTTTCGCTGATGGCATACACAATGGGGTTTGCGTCCATCGGCTGCACTACGCCTTTGATCTGGCCATTGGTAAGCTGGGTAAATACACGGATTACAGGCTTCAGCTTATAATCGCCATTGCCCGTTTGCACGATAGACCTCGCGGCGTCAAAATCGGTCCAAAATTCGTACGACCCGTTGGGAACCAACTCTGCATGGACATTGAATTTAAGACCACTCTCTTGGCCGGAAGGCACATCGAGCGGATGCTCGACACCATCCACCACGATGGCGTTGCCCTCGCCGAGTAAAAAACGCACCTGCGACAGCTTTCCCACGGGGAGGCTAGTCCGCGCCAGCAGCGTGTCGGCCCCGTTGCGGTAGTCGAGAATATTGTATACCCCCGGAACTACCGGAGCGACCGAAACCCACCCGGCCTCATCGGTATGGAACTCAATGCCTTGGATATCCAATAACAACGCGTCGAATGCGGCAGGCGCATCGGTAAGCCGCAGGCTGACTTCCGCCGTCTTGTCCATGTTGCTGGGATTCTTTTCACAGCCCGTAAAAAACAACAGGCCCAATGCAGCGGTGAAGGTCAATAGCGGGAGTACTACTTGCTTTTTCATTTTTATTTGTTTTCTATTATTTATTTGTTTCTCATTTGCTGACGGACGTTCGATTTAAATATCCTGGTCTCCTGAGGTAATACGATCCTGAGACATACTAGTTGGATTTGTTCATTTAACAGGCATCAGGTAATCGTACCTGAGGTGTTTCTTCCGCTGCCCCGGTGCGTGATCCCTGGCGGATTGCTTTCCACTGATTTTCTTCTCCTGACCCGGGGGTACTTTACCACTGCGACCCGCCGTACGCTGCATGGTACAAGATCCGAGGAAAATAACAGCGGTGACCAATAATGCGGCAAGTGCTTTCATCTGTCCGTTTTTTCTTTAATAGTAACCTATTGATTGTGCGATGAACGAACAAAATTCTCGCCCAAACGAAAAGTCATTAATTAACAGCGGCTTAACAAATGGGAGGGGTGTATAGTTTTAGGGACATTAATACAACACCGTTAACGGGCCCCGGTATTGTTCACCACCTACGATAATGAGGTAATAATAAGCACCTACGGGCACTAACCGCACCTTGCTGGAACCATCCCACGGCATATTGTATCCGTGCGATCGGAATACGGTCTGCCCATTACGGTCAAATACCGTTACCATCGCATCCCGCTCCTCCAGGCCGCTGATTTCCCATTTGTCGGCTACCCCGTCGCCATTAGGCGAGAACATATTGGGAACGGTCAACGCTTCACAATAGGGGCGCACCTCGACCGTGGTGCTTACGCGGCACCCATTTTCATCCGCTACCTGTAGGGAATAGGTGCCGGGGGCGGAGACATCAAGGTAAGGGCTGCTGGTGGTGGCTCCATTCCAATAATATGCCATATACCCCGGCGGTGCTTCAAGACGCACTACCTGCTGCTCGGCCACACAGATAACCGTATCGGCCATTTGCGGCGGTACCAGCTGCTCATACGCCCGTACTTCGATTTCAGCCGTATCGGCACAGCCACCAGCGTTGGTGAGTATCAGAGTATATATACCACCATTGCTCACAGCGATGCTTTGCGTGGTCTCGCCCGTAGACCATTGGTAGCTGTAGGTGCCATCGGCGGGGTGTGTGGCAGTCAACACATGGGAAGTACCGACACAGATCGGTTCGTCACTCGCCGCTTGGATCAACGCTACCGGCGGTTCCACAAAACTGACAATCAGCTCGTCTGACGATACCGAGCACGTACCGATGGAAATTTCGACGCGGTAGCTGCCTGGCGTGCTCACCTGCAGGGTCGTTTCCGATTGGTCGGGGATAAGCACATTATTTCTATACCATCGTTTAACGGCCTCTTGGGGGTAACCACTGAGTGTAAGCGTACGTATTTTGCCCTCACACACCGCTATATTGTTATCGGTTGTCCTCGGCCTTTCCAGCTGCTGGAAAAGCACCGTTACCGAATCGGAATGCACAAAATTGTTGCCACCTGCGCTCACACCCACGGCATAGGTCCCATCCGTGGTAACCTCGAATATGGGCGCGGTCTGGTCGGCAATGACCTCGCCGTTGCGATACCATTGGTAGCGGTATCCGAGTTGTACATCCGTTACCTCCAAATGAAAGGCCGGCTGGTTGCATAATGCCACCGTATCGGGATAATCAAAGGTGAATACCGGTGTATCGGCCATGCGCGAACTGATGTCTGTAAATGGCTTGGAGTAACCGGCAAAAAATTGTTCCTCGACGTGCAAGCTGAGTTGCGCATGGAGTGATACTGCAAAGCAGCAGGCGACAAAGAGCAAAGCCGTAGATTTCACGTGTCTTCCGTTTATAACCGGCAACAATAATAGCAATAAATTCTATCCCTTGCGCCAACTACCCGCGCACATCGTTATACGCCGAGAGCAACGCTTCCAACACCAGCTCACGCGCCACGTGGTCAAGACGGAAGGTGGTAGCCCCTTTCTCGCCCCACTTATTGGGTACGGGGCGGATATTCGTGGGGTCCATGGCACAGAATAACGCCTGTTCGGATACCGTAAGGAAGATATTGGCGGTATTGTCTTTGGCGAGGTACGTAGCAAACATGCGCTTGCCCACCACACGGAAACCCATGCGCTCGAAATGGGCCCGTTGCTCCGTGCCGGCAAACGAAAGGGCCATCGCTGTAAATGCTGTACCGTCGATCATGTGGTAAAGATAAAAAATAGCTAAGCGTTTTGCCATCCAGTTTACTATGTTTGTAAAACATACGGGCGGCTTGCCAGCGATGATTACCAAACGCCATGTTTAGCGAACTAGAAAAGAACTTCAGGCAGCAGATTACGCTTACCGAAGAGCAATTTGAGCGGATAACGCATCATTTCGTGCCGAAGAAGCTACGCCGGAAACAATTCCTGCTGGAGGCCGGTGATGTGTGCACCCGCATGGCGTTCGTAGCTAAAGGCGCCCTCTTCTCCTACTCCACCGCCGAAAAAGGCTCCATCAACGTGGTACAGTTTGCGTTCGAATCGTGGTGGATGGCCGACCTGTACAGCTTCTTTACCCAAGAGCCCTCCAAACTGACCATCGAAGCGCTGGAAGACTGCGAACTGCTGCTCCTCAAGGCCGATCGCCTGGAACCGCTATTGGCCGAAGTGCCGGCCGTGGAATCGTACCTGCGGATATTATACCAGAATGCATATGTGGCCCTGCAGCGCCGTATGGAGGAAACCATTGGCCTCACCGCCGAACAGCGATACAAGCGCTTCATGGAGCGCGATGGGCACCTGCTACTGCGCGTGCCGCAGCATCTCATCGCCTCGTACCTGGGCGTTACCCCCGAAACCCTCAGCCGCATACGGAAGCTGGTGTAGTGGCGTACCAACGGAAAGCCGTTGATATATATCAACGCCATTCCTTATCATATATCATTGGGGCGACTTTAGAACCGCCGTACCTTTGTATCGTAACAAAAGGAGGAATGAATATGAAAACGAAATCAACGATTGCCATCATCGGGAGCACCGGAAACATGGGCTCTGCCATTGCCAAATCACTGGCGAAAGGCCGCAACAGGTTGTTGCTTTTCGGCAGGGATGAAGCAAAACTCGACACACTGAAAACCGATATCCGCGCATTGAACAACGACGCAGAAGTGGAAACCATCGGTTGCCCGAAGGATGCCAGCTGGGAGGCCGACATCGTCATCCTAGCGGTGCCTTACGCCGCCGAAGCGGCCGTAGCCGAAGAGATAAGACCCTACATCACCCAGAAAATCGTCATCAGCATCGCCAACCCCATGAACCAGACCTTCGACGGCATGGTAACACCCGCAGACTCAAGCGCAGCCCAGGAACTGCAAAAATTGCTGCCGGATGCGCAGGTGGTCAAAGCATTCAACACCACCTATGCGGCCAACTTCGCCGAACCGGTGATTGCCGGCAAACCGGCGGATGCATTTGTAGCTGGCGACGATGAGCAGGCCGTACAAACCGTGGTATCGCTCGTAGAAAGCATGGGGCTCCACCCCGTGGTGGCGGGTGGACTCGCGGTAAGCCACACGTTGGAACATATGCAGCTGCTATTGATCCAACTCACCGTAAAAAACAATTACAACTGGCACGCCGGTTGGAAAATATTGCACCATTAATTATTCAACTATTTTATAACGGAAAAAACAAATTATTATCATGAAGAAAGGATTATTAGCAATTGCACTGCTTATCGCATCAACAGTTTTTGCGGCAGTGACACTTTGGACAAACGACAAGGCGCACTCGCAACTGCAGTTTACGGCGACACACCTCGGACTCAGTGACGTATCGGGCACATTCAACGATTTCGACGTAAAAGTGAATGCCACCAAAGATGATTTCAGCGACGCAGTATTCGAACTGACAGCTCAGGTAGCCTCCATCGATACCCGCGTAGAAGCCCGCAACAACCATCTGAAAAGTGCGGATTTCTTTGACGTAGAGAAATATCCGGAAATTACTTACAAAAGCACGGCCATCAAAAAGAAGGGGAAGAACAAGTATAAACTCACGGGCGACTTGACCATACACGGTGTGACGAAGTCTGTAACGATGGACCTGTTGTACCGCGGCAAACTGGTTGACGAAAAGACCGGCAAGGAAACCGTAGGTTTTCAGCTCACCGGCGAAATCAACCGCTCTGACTTTAACGTAGGCCCTGGGTTCCCCGAGCCGATGATCAGCGACCTGGTGCGCATCAAGGCCGACGGTGAGTTTATAAAACAATAGCCGGAAAAAAAATTAATAAGCAACCAAACTGAGCGGCCCGTAAGCACGCGTATTCCACGCGGCTTATGGGCTTTTTCGTATATTGCCCGATAAGTTGATCGGATATGGCAGGTAGCTCCCAACTCGTATACAAAACAGGCATCGCCGTCATCGGGGCAGGACAGGCTGGCCTTTCTTCGGCTTTCCACCTCAAACAGCTGGGGCTAACCCCCGGACGCGATTTCGTGGTGCTGGACCAGGCGGCCCAAGCGGGTGGTGCCTGGCAATACCGCTGGCCATCGCTCACCCTCAGCACGGCAAACGGCATACATGACCTGCCGGGCCTGCCCTTTGCCGAAACGGTGGCTGACACGCGCGCCGAAGAGGTGCCAGCCAACAGCGCCATGCCCCAGTATTTCGATGTGTACGAACGTAAATTCGGCCTCCCTGTCTACCGCCCCGTCAAAGTAATCGTGGTTTGCGAACGCGAGGGCCGGCTACGCATCGAAACCGACAAAGGCATGTTCTCGGCCCAGGGAATCATCAATGCCACCGGTACATGGGATAAACCGTACATACCGGAGTACCCGGGCGCATCCCTGTTTGAGGGCCAACAACTGCATACCCGTGATTACCACACGGCAGCCGCCTTTACCGGCAAGCATGTGCTCATCGTAGGGGGCGGCATCTCGGCCATCCAGCTGCTCGACGAAATCTCGCAGGTAACGGACACTACATGGGTGACCCGCCGACCGCCGGTATTTGAGGCGGGCCCTTTTACTCCCGAGCGGGGCCGAGCGGCCGTTGCCATGGTAGAAGAGCGCGTACGCCAGGGGCTGCCGCCGGCGTCGGTGGTGTCTGTAACCGGCCTGCCCGTCACACCGGCGGTTCAAGCCATGCGTGCGCGCGGCGTGCTGAACCGCCAGCCCATATTCAGTGAGATCACCTCCACGGGGGTGCGCTGGCCCGACGGCCGCACGCTGAGCGTAGACGTCATCTTGTGGTGCACCGGTTTCCGCAGCTCGCTCGACCACCTCATGCCGTTGATGCTGCGCGAAGCGACCGGGGGCATCGCCATGGCGGGCCGACTGGCGACCCTGGTGTCCCGAGATCCACGTGTCCATCTGGTGGGGTACGGCCCTTCGGCATCGACCGTCGGCGCCAACCGTGCCGGACGGGCAGCGGCACAAGAACTCACCGACTACCTCGGCATGGGTAAATGACTAAAAAGTCTGTGATTTTCGCTAAGTTTACCGCCGTAATAACATAACAGACAATGGCATCAGGTTTTTTTGCGGTTTTAGATGATATAGCTGCGCTCATGGATGACGTGGCGGTAACCAGTAAAATTGCCACCCGAAAAACAGCGGGTATTTTGGGCGACGACCTGGCCGTAAACGCCGAAAAGGCAACGGGATTCCTGGCATCGCGCGAACTTCCCGTGTTGTGGTCCATTACCAAGGGCTCTTTTTTAAACAAGCTGATTATCATCCCGGTGGCCCTGCTGCTCAATGCGCTTTTTCCGGCAGCCATCAAAGTGATCCTCATCCTGGGCGGGTTTTACCTAGCCTATGAAGGCGTGGAAAAGATCATCGAGTTTTTATTCCACCGACAGAAAAAGGGCCATGAAGTAATCGAAGAGCAGCAGGTACAGCAGGGCGATGTGGAAAAAACCAAAATCAGATCTGCCGTCACGACCGATTTCATCCTGTCGGTAGAGATCGTCATCATCGCCCTCGGCACGGTACTCGACCAAAGCCTGTCCATCCAGATATTGACCGTATCGGTTGTCGCCCTGCTGGCAACGGTAGGCGTATATGGCATTGTAGCCCTCATCGTGCGCATGGACGATGCCGGCCACCGCCTTATCAAATACAGTGACGAAAAAGGCTGGCTAACCGCATTGGGGAAGTTGTTGGTGAAGTCGCTGCCGATCGTCATCAAGAGCCTGGCCGTAATCGGCACCATCGCCCTGTTGTTGGTCTCGGGCGGTATCTTTGTCCATAATATTGATTATCTCCACCACATCCTGCCCACCGTGCCATCCATCGTCAAGGAACTGGCATTCGGCATTGGCGGAGGACTGATTGCCGTGGCGTTGGTGACCGCAGGGAAGCGGGTATTTGGGAAACGGTGATTCGATATCCAAAAATAATTTCGATATTCCGTTGTCGGAAGCTGGGAGTAACATTGTGCATAGAACAATGACGGGCTCCCCAACGCGGAAATTATTGCTATCTTTGTTAGTTGAGAAACCAGTAGAAGTCAGGGATGTTATCCAAAAAAACCAAATACGCCATCAAGGCACTGATTGTATTAGGCCGGAATTACGGCAAGGAACCCATGCAGATCCAACGTATCGCAGAGGCTGAACGTATTCCGAAAAAGTTCCTCGAACAGATCCTGCTGGAAATGCGCAACGCAGGCATCTTATACAGCAAAAAAGGCGCTGGGGGTGGCTACAGCCTCAACAAGGCCCCAGAAGACATCCGTCTATCGCAGGTGATGCGCCTCATCGACGGCCCTATTGCGCTGCTGCCCTGCGTAAGCCTCAATTTCTATCGAAAATGCGACGAGTGCAAAGAAGAGGAAGTATGTGGCATCCGCGATACCTTTACCGATGTGCGCGATGCGATGCTGCAGATCCTCAATGACACCAGCATAGCAGACATCATCAACAAGGAGACCCGGCTATCCTTAGACGATTGAAGGCGCCCGCGATATTAGGCGGTGGCCTGTGGTGCAGGCTTGCCTAAAAATGAGGTGGCCCACAGCAACAATCCGGTAATCAACCCGTTGTAGATAATCAATTCAAAACCTACCGCATACGCCGTATAGGGTACGACCACGTACGTGTTGATCACATAGCACAGCAACGGCGACAGCACGCAGATGTAAGGCACCAGTCGATCCGCTACCGGCAGTTTGGTAAGGATACCGAAAGCGAAAAGCCCCAACAACGGCCCGTACGTGTAGCTGGCAGCGGTGAAAATCGCAGTAACCACCGAATCGTTGTTGATGACCCGGAACACCAAAATAACCAGCATCATCACAATCGAAAAGCCAAAATGTACGCGATTGCGCGTGCGCACCAGTGCACGGTCGTTGGGATTTTCCTTTTTATTGAAGTTGAGGAAATCGACACAGAACGATGTGGTCAGCGCGGTCAGTGCCGAATCGGTCGTGGCAAATGTAGCGGCGGTGAGCCCCATCATAAACACAATACCGGGTACAATGGCCAGATGGTGGAGGGCAATCTCCGGATATAGGTAATCGGGTGTGGGCATATTGGCCAAGTCTATCCCATTTTGGCCGGCATAGACATACAACAGCGCCCCTACCGAAAGGAAAAAAAGATTAATGACCACAAAAATACCCGTAAAGGTGAGCATATTTTTCTGCGCCTCGCCGATGGTTTTCATGCTCAGGTTCTTTTGCATCAGGTCTTGATCTAGACCGGTCATGGCCACCGTAACGAAGATACCACCGAGGAAATGCTTCCAAAAGTGGATGCGGTCGCCCAACAGGTCATCCCAAAAGAAAATTTTGGAGTAGCTGCTTTCCTTCACCGTTTCGATGGTTTCCACCAGACCCAGACCTAAGCTATCGGCCATGAAATAAATGGAGAGGATGACCGCCAGCACCAAAAAGAAGGTCTGCATCATGTCGGTAATGATGATGGTTTTAAGCCCGCCCTTATTGGTGTATAGCCAAATGAGCAGCAGGCACAGCGCAATGGTGACCGCAAACGGCACGTTCCATGCATCAAAAATAAACCACTGCAAAATGATGGCCACCAGGTAGAGGCGGAATGCCGAACCGATGGTGCGTGATATCAAGAAAATCATGGCCCCCGTCTTATAGCTCCGGTGGCCCAAACGTTCCTCCAGGTAGGTGTAGATGGAGGTGAGGTTCATCCGGTAGTATAGGGGCAGCAGCACATAGGCGATGATGATAAACCCCACCGCATTGCCGAGGATGAATTGGAAATAACCGAAATCGCTGTTACCCACGGCTCCCGGCACGGAGATGAATGTTACACCCGAGAGGGCCGTGCCGATCATGCCGAATGCCACCATGTACCACTTGGCACTGCGGTTGGCCACGAAGAACGTAGCGTTATCGGCCGACTTGCGCGACGTGAAGTAGGCCACGCCAAGTAGCAGGCAAAAATAAACCACCAAAAAAAGAAGGAGGACGGCAGGGGTCATGCTATAAGGGGTTTAATGGTCCGTCACGCGTGAGTGTTCAATGGCTTTACGTACGCTGCCGTGTTTTTCGAGTAAATCCGACGCGGTCTGCGCGTCGATACCGGTCTCCTCCATGATAATCCGGATGCCCCGGCTGAACAATTTGTTGTTGGTTAGTTGCATATCGACCATTTTATTTCCCTTTACGCGGCCCAGCTGAATCATCACCGTGGTGCTGAGCATATTAAGCACCAGCTTCTGGGCCGTGCCGGCTTTCATGCGGGTAGAGCCCGTTACGAACTCGGGGCCCACGATGACCTCAACGGGATAGGTAGCTGCCTCGGCGATGGACGAACCGGAGTTGCAGACGATACATCCCGTAACGAGACCCGCCGCGTTGGCTTGATTGAGGGCGCCCAGCACATAAGGTGTGCCTCCCGAAGCGGCGATGCCCACCACCACATCTTTACTATTGATGCCGTGTTCCTGCAGATCGATCCAAGCTTGTTCCACGTCGTCTTCCGCAAACTCCACCGCCTTGCGGATGGCGGTATCACCACCAGCAATAATGCCGATAATCCAGTCGTAGGGCACCCCAAATGTCGGCGGGCATTCCGACGCGTCGAGGATACCCAACCGGCCGCTGGTACCGGCACCAATATAAAACAACCGTCCACCCTCTTTCATCGAGGCCACAGTAGCCTCGATGAGGCGCTCAATCTGGGGGATAGCCCGTTGTACCGCCCCCGGCACCGTCTGGTCTTCGTTGTTAATGTTGACCAGTAACTCGCCTACTGTCATTTGGTCCAAATCCTGGTAATTTGATTCTTTCTCCGTCGTATTTGTCATCTCACTCTCATTGTATTTATAGTAATCGGCAACGGGTAACGGCGGTCCATAAACCATCCTGTCTTGCCATTGTCCGTTATTTCGCATTGGGTAACCAAAATGTCGATAAAGTAAAGAAAAAACGATTAGAAATCGGTTAAATTATTAAATCGGAATAGCATTATGTGGAACTATTATTCATCCCGTAGGCGACGCGGGTACAAACTCCACAAAACAAATTCCTCGCGGCGGCAGCGAAAACTTAATTTCCGAGCGCTTGCCGCCATACGCACCGAGCTTGCGCTTTCCGCTTTCATCATGTAGATAAATCGTACCGCTACTCCCTATGCTATATTCTTCCGCGTCTATTTCAAAATCCACCTCATAATCCGCCCTGCTGATACTAGCCAACGCTACTGCAACATTCCCTTCTTTTGATCGCCAGGCCGAAGCATACACCAAAGGGAACTCGTTTTCGAAACGGGTAACATTCCCACTGCGGCCAGCATAGATCGAAAGGCGAGATATTGCTATGTTTTCCGTTGGAATGTCGAGAGACGGTGACCGCAGGAATTCACCGAAAACAAAATAGTCCAACCCCGCTTGGCGGACATGAGCCAACCGTTCAAGGAAATCAATCTCGTCCTTCCGGATAGTATCCAAAAAGGGCTGGTAGTTGGCGATCATGGGTTGCATTCCCCAAACAAATGAACGTGCCTGCTCCATCAGGAACTGACTATTGAACTCGGGGTCCAATGGTGTTTCGGTATCGTCAGGAGCCTGGTCCTGGGGCCACTTCTCATCGTAAGGGGGGGTAAGCAACGACGAATAATTCCCGAAGGTGATGCCATACTCATGATAGACAGCCTGAAAAAGTGGAATCGTTTGCCAATGGTGTACCCCGGCGTAGCGTTCTTTACTCACTTGCAGTGCGAGAAACGCATCTAGGTGAGGCAACCAATTTTCTCCCACGCCTTCGCCGGCCAATGCCTGCGTGCCGCCTTTCGGAAAGTTGGCCCGTATCAAGTGATCTTTTTGTGCCACATGCTGCATCCAATAATTCCCGCCGCCTATGGCATGCCCATGAATGGGATCATAGCATCTCCTGTTGAGGCATATCTGGTCCATATAGACGCCCCCCAGCCCGTACTGGTTAACCGCGGTATCCACCAATGAGGCATATTTCTGCTTCCAGAAATCGGTTGCTTCACACATGTTGGTCAGCGCCTTTTTAGTGAAGATGTTATAAACATGGCTAAGCATGTTACCATCGATGTCTTTCGCGGCAAAGCGTTCGGCCCCTTCATCTACCCAACTTTGGGTCGAGGGGCCCCATTTCAGGGCATTCATATATACCAGCGCATTGATACCCTGTTGTTGCGCCTTGCTTACCGCTGCTTTAAAAACCTCATCGCCGTCTCGCGGTGGGAAATACTCCGGAAACGAATCATCGTAGGATTTGCCATGCCACCAATGCCACAACACGCTAACGCGACTATCGAGACGCTCGCTCAACGCTACGGCCGGCGGCAGTACATTCGCCGCACGCCCCCTATTCCACACCCAATAGCTGGTGTTTTGCACCCAATCGGGCACCTTTCCATTAACCAAGCGGCTATCCCTGCTCCAGTGCTGTTTTTCGGCCCAACGTTTGTATAGCTGGGCTGCTGTAAACCAATCGCCCTGAAACCCTCCGATTAAAAATGCATAAGGCGGCTCATAGGAGGACAAGTGCTTTTCATAGGAAGGATAGTTGTCCACCCCGTAAACCAGCATCCCCGTGGTGTCTTTCGATAAGGTAAATGTTTTGCTGTGCGCCAACGTATCATCACTGGCTAAATATATACCCGCGCCATGTGGGTTATATAAGGAGATAAATTGCATGGACATATGGCCGGGGTACTCCCATCCGAAACCGCTCCCGCCTGGTGTCATCGCCTCACGTGGTGATTTGAGCAGCGATCCCATCCAGTCTGGCACTGCCAGCTCTTCTTCATCTAAATCTGCTAAGCCGGCGATACGCGGAAAGGTTACTTTACGAATCAACGTTCCTTCGGTGCCATCCACCCGGATACGCCAGACCGACATCGCCGAATCTGGAATCAGATCAATAGAAGCCGTAACACGGAAATCTTTCGGAAGCCCTTCAAACCCAGCCCAGGTGAGCTCCAGTCCGGCCGCGGTTCGCGAGGTCGAGAAATTGGAAGCCGCACCTGCATCAATACGGCTGGATTTCTCCACTCCATCGATGATAATCTCCCAAGGCGATCCACTGGAGACGATGTTATCGACCAAGAACGATGCGCTATCTTTCACAGACGTCAATTCTTGGAGTTCGCCAGTGGTGCGCTCGAATGCCAACGTAAATTTACCGTTTGACAAACGTTCAACGTTTCCGTCAATCTGCGCGTAGCCGCCACGGATACCAACGAACGTTGCCATCAGTAAGAACGCGGAAAACAGCACCTTGCTTCGACACCCGGAATATACATAAAACATCATAACCATTACTTTAAGTCTTTCTGTACGAGTTTGAATAGCCTTGTTGAATTCGCATCCATGGCTACTTTAAAAGAATCCCCGTCGGTAATCACCGCGTCAGCAATCGGATCAATGATCGTGGCACTGAACGGCAAGTTAATTAACTTGTCACCGCCCGCCACGGAATGCAGGCATATCCATCCCCTTCCCGCGTATAGTACGTCTTTTCCGCCTTCCAGGTAACGGTGTACACCGGCTTTACCAAATAGGTCGCCGAGCTCCGATGCGCTCCATTGTATTTTAGCATCCATGTGGTCCACCCCATCGTCGGATTGGTATACCGTTGACTCATAGCCGTCGGTCCAGATCATCCATATGTCACGGCTCGCGGCTTCATCCAAAAAGGATCGCTCTTCCTCGGTCAGCGACAACAGTCCCAAATACCACACTACTTGATATCCACCATCTTTAACGGCATCCAGGTCTTCGCGCAAATACAGGTCATAAGGTACCCCCGTTTTGCCCAACGCGTACCGGTTATGGAGTAGACCTCCTGTAAGCGCACCAAATGAGGCATCCATCGCCCCTAACTTCTCGTCAACGACTACAGCCACCCGGGGTGCCATGGCCGGAAATGCTTCGTCAGGGTAGCGTTCGAAGAAGCGTTGTCCCGCGGCAAGGATATCTATCAACTTCGGATCACTAAACCAGCCACCCCACATATCAAACCACCAACCGCCGTAACCATACGCCAACATACGGCCGAGATTCTTCCACAGCAAGGCCTCCGATTCTTCCATCGAATCGGGACCTAACCATACGCCGTCTGTATAGGCATTTCCTTCTGGTTGGACATGCGGTGCACGGTCACGCAATAACGTCGTAATAGACGTACGCGTATCGTTTTCTGCCAACCACAGCTTGCCGTGCAACTGCACGGATTTAATTGCGGCGAAGGGTGCCCAATCCTCTCCGATCACCCTGTGGTAATCATTTGGGCTAGACAGGTAATCTAGGTCGGGGCACCGGAGTAATTTAGCCAATGCACCATGGCCGCGACGCAGGTCTCCCACAAAGTAATGGTAACCGTAAAATGCCCCCGTAAGCAGCCGGCCATTGCTCGCCTCCTTAACGATGCGACAGAAGTGCGCGATATGGTCAGCCATGTTTTCACCGTGAAAAACAAAGGTATCGAATACCTGGCCGGCAGTATCGGGGTGGCGCCACTGACGGGCTTTCGTCTTTCCGCTGATGTCGCCCAATTGGGCGCTATCAAACGTCACATCATCGCGGTTCCACGATTGCCTCAGTCGCGCCACATTGTCCATATAACGCGTCCGCAGCCATTCCCTGAAACGTTCAAGCCTTACGGAACTTTCATCATAAAACTCATCTTTGAAGTGGTACATCCACTCCTCGGTAAAGCCCCCTGCCACATGGATGCCCACGAGATGCTTTGCATAAGGTGATTGCTCTAGCCACTGCACCAGTTGAACAAGCACCTTGCTGGCATCATCCCTCCAAAGCGCGCTATACAAGCTCGTGCGGAACGTAGAACCATCGGGCTGTAGGCTTGCATGCTCGGGATGCGACGATTCCCACCACTCCGGTGCATCCAGGTGAATCCGGATAATTGCCAAGGCCTGTGGGTCTGCGGCAATGAGCTCTTCAAAATCGGCTATGATGCTGGTATAGTCCAACTCATCGTGCCCCACCCAAATGGGCGACCGGAACGGTTTGATACCCGAGACCGAATTGATACCCCGATCACCGAGATAGGCAGGAATATTGTATAAGTGTAGTCCAGCTTCCTCCATCTCCTCATAGAACTGGGATTCGCCAAGGTATGACATATAAGCGTACGGCGGATAGGGGGTGCCGTTTACAAATAGCGTAGGTACACCTTCCCTGTCTTTCACCTCTGCCCGCGGTAATTGCTCCCTAGAGCCAACACACTGCGCACAAAGCAAACCTATGAATAACCAAGCGATACGATAAACCATCTTTGTGTCGTCTGTCAATAATAACCGAGGTTTTGTTCCAGAACCGCATCTTTATTCGCTTCGATTTCCGAATAAGGGATCGGCCATAGCTTATGGTAATCCTGAATTTCATCCTTATTCACGGTGTTGTATTTGCGGACACGCTCCACCAATTTACCCGTACGTTGCAGGGTGATGCGTCGATGCTCCTCGTAGACCAGCTCCCTCGCTCGTTCATCCAGTATGTAATCCAATGTCACATCGCCCGCTGCCACAGGTGTGGCATTTGACCGCAGCCTTACTTCATTAATGTCATCGGCCGCATTTTGCTGGTCCCCCTTCCCTAGGTAGGCTTCAGCCCGCAGTAAATAGGTTTCCGCTAAACGCATCATATAGCGATCGCGGTATAAGGCACCTGCCGTGTTCTTAATCGTGTTTTGGCTTTTATCGATATATACGTCATCGGGGTGTTGCCCGGGGGTCGTGATTTTAGAGGGATGGGGATACCACCTCCACGGCTGTTCAATCAATGTCGAACCCGGATTTTCCACGGCACTTTTGCCGTACCACGCCGATGCCGGATTGGTATAGACCAAATCGCGCACAATGTTGTGCGGTGCATTCCGAATATCGTTGTCCCAGTCGCTCTCCCATAGATCATAAAGAAAAAAATCGGTGTTCATCATGAGCGAAACACCTGCACCGCCGGTATTATAGTCGGACATAGGAATACCGATAACGCCTTCTTCACCGTCGGGATCTCGGAGCGTCAACCAAGATGCGGGGCCTGCCACCCGTTCCAGGGTGTGCAAGTGCGCATAGCCACCGGCGGACGATAATACCCCCCCAGGTATATCCAATTCATACTGAATTACCCATAACGCTTCGCGATTACCACTGCTGCGATTCTGATTACCCGCGCGGAACAAGTCCCAGTAAACATCACCCGACTGTGTAAAATTCAAGAGACCATCCTGCGGGTTTTGCGTAGCCATACTACCAAAGCGTTGCTGCATCAAATCAGTATTGGGGTCATCAATTACTATAGAGGCAGCAGAAATGGCTTCGTCATACCTTTCCAAAGCGATATAGGTTTCTGCCAGCAATTGCTGTGCAACCAGATTAGACACCTTACCCTGCTCCACCTGGTCAATCGATGGTAAGTTATTCGCTGCTTCCGATGCATCGGAAACAATCTGTTCAAGAACCTCTGTTCGGGAAGCCCGTACGAAATCGGTCTTGGGAGCGGTGATTTCTTCTGTCACGAGTGGCACACCGCCCCAAAGATACACCAGGAAACGGTAGGCAAAGGCCCTAAAGAATTTTGCCTCCGCGGTGATCAGTATTTTTTCGTCATCTGAAAGCTTAGAGCTACCGATTCTCGAAATGATCGTATTGGCATTACTGACAATCTTGTACCAGCTCCTCCAATGCAACAAGACGTCCCCATTCGTGGGAACCAGAAAATTGGTGTGCCCTCCAAAACGGGCGGTAAGCTGATAACGGCCATCCTGAGCGATGTCGGTAGCGGTGAGGTAGGGCTTATATTCTGTAGCCCCGTAGCAGATCGTTCTTACCTTGGCGTACAAATCGGTCAGCCCTCGTTGATAAT
This sequence comes from Parapedobacter flavus, assembly GCF_035818675.1. Classification (NCBI taxonomy): domain Bacteria; kingdom Pseudomonadati; phylum Bacteroidota; class Sphingobacteriia; order Sphingobacteriales; family Sphingobacteriaceae; genus Parapedobacter; species Parapedobacter flavus. The sequence goes on along the minus strand of NZ_JAYKZZ010000011.1, from coordinate 164,595 downwards.
CATCATAGCTCACGAAGCTATTTTCTGGGCTATAAAAATCCAGTGGTTTTTCCTCTAAAATATCCTTACAGGAGAAGCATACCGAAAGGAAAGCGATACAAGAAAAGCAAACTAATATCTTTTTCATCAGAATAAATTTCTAAAATTATAAACTCAACTCGAGACCTGCATTAAACGATTTCATGACGGGATAAGCGTCGCTATTGATGCCTTGCCCGGTTTCCGGATCCCACCCGTCCCACTTCGTAAAGGTGAGCAGGTTTTTACCACTTACGATCAGCTTGAGGCCCCGAATACCTATTCGGTTAATCAGTGAACTATTAAATTGATAGGCAATCGAAATGTCCTGTAACCTCACAAAACTCCGGGCATAATAAGGGGTGGGATTAATTTGCGGCACATTCCATCCGGTTGCATATTTGCCGGTTGGATTGCTCACAGACCATAAATCATAGTTAAAGGTATTCAAATTGGCGAAATTCCCGGTCGATTCTACATTGGCCGGACTATTACCCCCAAGATAACCGTTCTTTCCCCCTTGGATGGCATTCACGAAAAATCGGAAAGTCACATTTTTATACGTTAATCCACTTTGTATACCGAATGTGTATGCCGGCTCGGTTTGCCCCAGGAAAACACGGTCGTCTGCCGTTATCCTCCCATCTTCGTTTTGATCGACAATACGATAATTACCTGGTTGGTAACCCGTCATCACGTCGTCGTTAAGCTGCCAAATGCCATCAATTTGGTAATGATATATAGCACCTATTGATTTTCCGATAAACAGTCCGCTACCCACTAAATCGTCTTCTTTTCCATCACCATCCTTGTCCTCACCCAATAGACTCATGATTTTATTGGTGTTGCGGCCGAAATTGAGGTTCACATCCCAAACCAAGTCATCGGTTTTTACCGGTGTGGTTGACAATATCACTTCAATTCCTTGATTTTTAAGTTTGCCGACATTACTTGAGATGTCCGAAAACCCAGTAATTTCTGGGATGATCACATTCCATAACAAATCGGTTGTTTCTGTATTGTAATAGTCTACGTTACCACCAACCCTGTTATTAAACAAGCTGAAATCCAAACCGATATTAATACCTCTTGTCTTCTCCCAACTCAAGTTATCGTTAGAAAGGGAGCCTATCGACTGTCCCATGGCCGTACCGGACCCGTCACCGAAGACATACTTGGATCCGTCACCTGTCGTTACCCGGGCAAGTGAGCTATAACGCGCCGTCATGTTGCCATTTACGCCATACGTTCCTCTTAATTTCAGGTACTCGAGGTGGGGAATGGCTATGAACGGCTCATTGGAAAGCACCCAGCTCGCACCCACAGAGGGGAATAGTGCAGATTTGTTATTTTTGGAGAACCCGCTGAAACCATCGTTGCGCAAAGTCGCGGTAAGCATATAGGTATTCCGGAAATTATAATTGACCCTCCCCATCTGATATAGGAACGTTTCGTTCCATGCTCCCGAATTTATACGTTGGATCTCCGCCTGTTGCAGGCTGTTATAGGAAAGCGAAATGTTTGACACGTTGGTTCCTTCGGCTCCTGTAGCCTCAAGCTGGTTTTTCCTATAACCGGCAACGAACGTAGCTGATATCCCATGATCGCCGAACCGGTTGTCGTAAGAAAGGATGTTATCGAAGGTCATGTCGTACCGCTGCTGGTTACTTTTTGATACCAATCCGGCCAAGTCCGCCCCGTACGGGCTGCTGTAATAATAGTTATCCAAGTAGAAATCGTTACCAAAATTCACCCGGTACTCAAGGCCCGGAACCTGATGGACCTTTACGATCCCGTAAAATGTTCCGTTCATCCGGGTTTTCACATCCTTATTATCCGCTTCCGAATCAATAAACGGGTTAATGATGTTGGTTGCGCCCGTCGGATAGATGATGTATTCCCCGTTTTCGTCACGCGGCCCTGCAAACGGACTGGTCAACCGCATGGTATACATATTCGGATAAATGCCCGAATAATCAGTAAATGTACCGAACGTGTTTGCTCCCACGGTCAACCAGTCGGCAAGTTCCGTACTCAGATTGATTCTTACCGAGTTTCGTTTATAGTTATCATTCCTAAGGAAGCCTTTCTGCTTCGTAAATCCTCCCGAAAGATAATAGGATGTTTTCTCCGTACCCCCATTTACCGTTAAGGCATGGTCTGTGATATACCCTGGGTTCGTTAATGCCCCCCACCAGTCGAAGTCGGTACCAGCCTCAATACCCCGCACATTTTCGGGGACGAGTTCCGTGTTTGAAAAATCCCAATCTGGGTTGGGCTGGGTATAATCCGGCGCCAAGTAGGAATTTTCGTAGTAGATATCCCTAATAATCTGCTTCTTTTCCTCAGCGTTGCGCAACCGCATGTCTACGGTCGGTGTTTGGGAAGCCAAATACGTCGAATAGCTGATTACCGGTTTATCTCCCTTCTTTCCGCCCTTGGTGGTAATCAGCATAACCCCATTCGCCGCCTGCGCTCCGTAAATGGCTTTACTGCTGGCATCTTTCAATATATTTACGGATTCAATATCCACGGGATTCAAGTCACCCAGTCTCCCGTTATAGATGATCCCATCCACCACGATCAGTACCGAGGTATTCCCATTAATGGTGTTCCTTCCCCGGATTTCGATGGCTGGCTCCGCTCCGGCCTGATTGGTTTGGCCGATTTGTAACCCAGGTACCGTTCCTTTTACAGATTGTAAAATATTGGTATTTGGCGCCTCCCGGAATGCCTCGATGTCAGCCGTCACAATAGCTCCTGTCAGGTCAGACTTCCTCATCGTACCGTAACCTACCACTACGACCTCTTCTAAGCTTTGGTCGCTAGGTATTAATGTGACGTTTAAGGTAGCCGTGCTGACAATGGCATCTTTAGACGTATAGCCTATCATCGTGAAACGGAGCGTGGCGCCCCCCTCGGCGGCAATGCTGTAATCACCACTTTCGTCGGTACTTGTTGCAACTTGGCTACCAACAACGGAGACGCTGACACCGGCTAATGGCCCTCCGTCTGCACCAGTCACCGTGCCGCGTACGGTTTGCTGCACCGCGGTGGCAACACCGAAGCTCCACAGCGGTATACTTAACACCATCATCATCGAAAATAATATCGACTTTCTCATTTTCTTTAAGCGTTTAATTAGTGAATGCTATCCATTAAGGATTTAAAAAAGTTAACTAATATCCCCTTGCTTAACTCCATCCAAAAAGCGAATTCGCTTTGTTAATGGAATGTTAAATAGGCACCAATGATAAGTATTATTTTTCGACAACATGCACGTTTATGCGTTTTTGTTACAAGAACACGAAAACAAGCCAATTCACGTTAACAAAATCGGCACTCAGACTGATTATTGATGTTTAAGTTAAAAGGAATCACAAAACTTATGCGTTTTTATGCGTTAACTCCCTGCTTGCTCGATTGCTTTCCGTACGCCCCCGTACTGCTCGAGCATATCCGAAGCGGTTTGTGGATCGACACCGATCTCTTCCATGATGATGCGGATACCCCGGCTAAATAGTTTGTTGTTGGTCAGTTGCATATCGACCATTTTATTTCCCTTTACGCGGCCCAGCTGAATCATCACCGTGGTGCTGAGCATATTGAGTACCAGCTTCTGGGCCGTGCCGGCTTTCATGCGGGTAGAGCCCGTCACGAACTCGGGGCCCACGATGACCTCAATGGGATAGGTAGCTGCCTCGGCGATGGACGAGCCGGCGTTGCAGACGACACACCCCGTAACGAGACCCGCCGCGTTGGCTTGTTTGAGAGCACCCAGCACATAGGGCGTACCCCCGGAAGCGGCGATGCCCACTACCACGTCCTTACTATTAATGCCGTGTTCCTGCAGATCGATCCAGGCTTGTTCCACATCGTCTTCCGCAAACTCCACGGCCTTGCGGATGGCGGTATCACCACCGGCAATGATGCCGATGATCCAGTCGTAGGGCACCCCAAATGTCGGCGGGCATTCCGATGCGTCGAGGATACCTAGCCGGCCGCTGGTACCGGCACCAATATAAAACAGCCGTCCACCCTCTTTCATCGAGGCCACAGTGGCTTCGATGAGGCGCTCAATCTGGGGGATAGCCCGTTGTACCGCCACTGCGACCGTTTGATCCTCGTTGTTGATGTTGACCAGTAACTCGCCTACTGTCATTTGGTCCAAATCCTGATAATTTGATTCTTTCTCCGTCGTATTTGTCATTTCGCTCTCGTTGTATTAATCGAAATCACGCGGCACATAACCCGCATACCCCGCCAGCAAGCAGCTACTGGTCAGGCTGCGCCTCCTCACGCGCCTGCTGCTCTTTAGCTGCCAACAGGTAAATCAGCGATGCCGTGCCATCCATGGTCGGTTCGTTGGTGCTGTAGTCACCATAGTCATCGTGGTACACCGCCAGGTCCGATTGGAACGGCGCATGCGCATCGGGCTTAGTGAGCCGGATGCCGATCAGATTGTTGAATATGCTGCCGAATACCGGGCCATCCACCAGCCCGCCGTCTATAGGGAAACTATCCAAGTGGGTGAAGGCCGAGTGCGGATCGGTGGGCGTATCGCCCCACGCCGGCAGGCCGTACACCATGCTCGTGCCCCAGGGGTTGCATCCGAAGAGCCAGTCGAAGTTGGCCTGCTCCAGCTGCGCATAGGTGTCGTCGTTTGCCAGCTCACGGTACCACTGGCACTGGATGGCGAAGGCCGTGGTGAGGTTGTTGCTGCACCAGATGAACGGCACGCCACGGTAGAAGGCGTTCTGCCCCGCACGCGCCCATACCTGTTCAATACCTTGGCGGTAGTAGGCAACCACCTCATCACGCCGGTTTCCTTCCAGGTGCTGGGCCAGCTCGCGGTGCCCCAAGTTGATGAACGGATACCACTGGTAATGTGCTGCCGTGTCGTTCGCCATCCACGGCGTTACGGGCTCCTGCTCCACATAGTGAAGGGCTTCATCCAGGAACCGATTGTTGCCCGTGACCTGCCACTGGGTGACCGCTGCCAGTGCCATATCATCCACCCAATTTTCCTCGGCATAGATGTAAGGTGACTTTACCGAGGCCGTCTGTGTAACGCCAAGTTTCTTGTTGGCAAAAGCATAGGCGGTGGTAGCCTTGTCGCGCAGCAGTTGGGCATAGGGCTGGTTTACCCGCTCGAAAACCGCACTGCCCAGATTGAAGGCACTCGTGAACTTGGCTGCGGTAGAACTGGTGCCTGTGGTATTGTTCATGAACTTGCCGCGCTGTTGCGGCTCGCCGCTCACAAAGTACACCGGCCGTTCGTAACCGCGGCCATAAAAATCGTCTTCGCCCGGCATGCGCATGCCAGCGTGATCCCTGTCGTCGGCAATCTGGTTGAACAGCAGTTGGGATTGCGGATGCATTTTCAGCAGCCAATCGAGCCCCCATTTGGCTTCATCGAGCACGTCGGCCACGTTGTTGCTGCCGTTCAGGCCATTAGCTTGCTTATGATCTTGGAACACCCCGGGAAAATCGCGGTAGGCAGCCAAGAGGTGATACGTAGCATTGGCCGAGGTAGTGGAATATTGCAAATAGTCGGATGCATCGTGCCAGCCACCGGCCACATCGATGTGTGTGCTATCGGGCAGGCCCGCGTCTGTAGCATAGAGCGTGAACCCATCGTGTGTATGGCAGCTATCCTGCAGGAACGGGTTGAACAGCGTGCGCTGCTGCCGCATGTAGCGAAGCGCGAAGTCGGCCGCACCGGCATACACATCGGCCGCGATGCGGAACTGGGGCGAGCGTGCGCCGTCCACCTCGAGGTAGTAAGTGCCCGTATCGGCATGAGCCGAAAAATCAAGCCGATAGGAGGTACGGAACGGTCCGTAGGCCCCAAAGTTCCTGCCCGTCCGAGCAGTATAAACGACATCGCCGGTCTGCGCATCGATGAGTGCAAACTTGCGGAAACGCTGCTTGCCTTTGCTGCCCAATACGGCGACCTTAATGCCTTGGGGCGTGTAGCCCAGCTGGTTGATGCGGATCCAGGCCCGTTCTTCGGGATCGCCATAGGCCAGGCAGACCACCTTTCCATCCATGGTGCTGGCCACCAGCCGCTGTTTGTTGAGCGGGAGCATGGGGTTCACCATGGCATTAGATAGCTTATACTGCCAGGCCACTGCCCCGCTGGCGGCATCGAGGCCGCTCACAAGGCCCGAATGGCTGGGTACGAATACCTGTCCGTCGTTAGCCGCAATAGCCGAGGGTGTAAGTTCGTAGGGAAGCTGTAGGGCCGATGTCCAATCGATCTGCATGGTGTCGGCCGTGGTAGAGACACCCAGCACCTGGCCGTCCATCGTTTTCACATACACGAGTTTTCCATCTTCCGATAAGCCCATGGACTCGCGGACGCGGATGCTATCGATTTTCTTGCGCCATACCTCCGCACCGGTGCGTGCATCGAGCGCGGTCATGTACCGGTCGGGTGCCACGATAAACACGCGGCCATTGGCCCCCACCGGGTAGCAGGCCGCCGGCGAGAGCATGCGACTGGAGGCGCCGTTGGACCATTCCCATTTCAGCCGGCCATCGGCCGGGTCTAGTGCGTAGAAACCGTTGCCCCACGAACCGAAATATAGCGTGTTATCATATAGTAGCGGTTTGCCTGACACATAGCCTTTTACAGCATCGAACGACCAGCGCAGTTGGCCCGACTTGATATCGATGGCGCGGAACACGCCGTCTGATGCGCCGATGTAGGCAACGCCTTTGTGTATTAACGGGGAGCCCAGCACGGCTTTGTCCGTAGCGTACTGCCACCGCTCGGCCCCTGTTTTGGCATCCAGTCCGTAGATGTGCCTGTCGGTGGAACCCACCACGACATAATCTCTCCATACGGCGGGGGTAGAGTACACCTTGCCACCGGTTTGGAAACTCCATACCTTACGGCCCGTCTGCACATCGAGCGCATAGACTTGGCCGGCAGTATTGGCGGTAATGACCAGTTGCTTATAAGTAGCGAGTCCGGCACCGATATCGCTATCATCTTGGAACGACCACACTTCACGCACAGCGGCATGCCGCGTATTCACGTCGTAGCTCGGTCGATGATAGTACCGGCGTTCCGTTTGGAAACGGTGGTTGACCAGGGGAATAGTTGCCCAAGCGGGCTGGGTACCTACGCCGGGATTGCGTTCCTGGTAAGTGGCTTGGCCGTTGCCGATGGTAACGATGTTGTAGCCACCTACGGTGTCTTTGGCCCGCAGGTTGGAGCGCCCCATGATACCGGGGATACCCTCGAAATCGTATTCATGGTTCTGGTGCCCGTGGCCACAGAAAAAGAGCTGCACATTGCGGGTCTTTACGCGGTCGAGTGCCTCGAACCAGTTGTTAAGCGAAGAGTCTTGCGGGTAGTGGTTTACATAAATGAGCGGCATATCCACGTCGGCGTTCGCGGCGAAGAGGGAATCCATCCACACCAGGTTTTCGCGGGGCACCTGCCCGGGGCTCATCCGCATATTGGGGCCCGAGTTGGTCCCTACGAAAAAGTACCCCTTATGCACGAAGGCGAAGGTTTCGCCGCCAAATACCTCGCGGAAGCTGTTGCCCCCGCTTTCGGACCAGTTGGTGTCGTGGTTGCCCGGAATGACATACCACGGAACGGTGAGGCTATCCAGGATTTGTTTAGCTAACCGCAGCTCGTCGTCCGAACCGAATTCGGTCACGTCGCCCGACAGGATGACGAAATCAAGGCCGGGGTTGGCATTGATGTCGGCTACCGTGCGCCGCAGGTCGTCCACGCCGGTGGCACCGCCCACATGCGTATCGGTCACATGCGCGAATTGGAAGGGCTGGGCATGCACGGCCAGTACCGTAAACAGCACCAGCACCTTCAACAGCGCTATCGGTTTTAACAGATAGGATCGTTTATAAGCCGTCATATGATACAATCACGCTACCACTCAATACAAAAAACTGAATAAAGGTATACTTATTCATATTCCACCACATCCGATGGTATACTTTCTTCATTATCTATGTTTATCGTCGATACACAATAATGCCCCGCTTTATCTAACGCTATATTCTCTTGTTCTGTTATGGCGTACACGATGCCTTGTTTTGTCAAATCCGAGAAATAATAAACCACCGATCTAACATTACCCGATGTACTCCATTTAAGTTCGTTACCGGTTATTGTGACGCCCGATACTGCCTGCGGAGCCGCCGAAACCGATCGCCCCACCATCGGAATTACCGCGGGATTAGCATAAAGCGTAGCTAACTTGTCTGTAATATTAATTTTATTCTCCAGTACGTAGCGAGCGCTATATAGGGCATTGCCCAACACTTTTTGATTGCGTCTGGTGAGCTCAAATTGCTTTTCCAGCTCGGCTGTCGACTGAAACGCCGCCGGCATCGACGGGTCTCCAAACTTATAATAACCGTGTCCCACCATTAATGTCGCTTCATAATGATATTGGGACCAATAATCAAGGTTCATCTGGAAATCATTATACGCATTCCCTATTTCTTGGTAAAGCTGCGGTATTACAATGTCGACCCAACCTTCCTTGCACCATTTGGTCACATCTGCAAAAACCGTATTGTAATTATAATCCCGATTAGGCGCTGGCGACACTGAAAACACGACCTCTGGCCGGGTCGCCACAATATGGTCATAGACCGCGTTGATTGCTTGGTCCACATTCCCCCGCCTGAAATCCTCGATGGTACTGTAGCTTGCGCCATATTGCGCGAAATCATCTTCGTCCGATACCATTTGGCCAGCGGAAGAAGCCGCCGGATAAAAATAATCGTCGAAGTGGATACCGTCTACAGGATATGAAGTAATCAGTTCGTTAACGATATCGACTAATCGTTCCCTCACCTCGGGTAAGGCAGGGTTGTATATCTGAATTTTTTCATGACTAACCACCCAGTCGGGGTTAACCGATTCATGAAGCGGTGGGTAAGACGTACTGGTGTTGGCCCGCGTCGCTATACGGTAAGGGTTCATCCAAGCATGGAATTCGATGCCCCGTGCATGAGCTTCACTGATCATGAATTCAAGAATATCGTAACCGGGGTTTTTTCCCCGTGTCCCTGTGATAGAAACACTCCATGGTTCGTATGACGACGTATAATACGCATCGCCCATCGCCTTCACCTGAAAAAATATTGCATTGATGTTCAGGTCCTCGAACCGATCAAGGTAGGCCATGTATTGCTGCTTCTGGCTGGCCGCGTTATAATCCCCGCGGGGCCAATCAAGTCCCCACGCTGTGGTAACCCATACCGCACGCATCTCCTTTTCGGGAAATAAAAGTTCGTCCTCCGGCTCCGGCGGCTCCGGCTCTGGCGTATCGATACCACCGGGATCCTTTTTACAACTGTTGAATAATAGCAGTAAAACCACGACTACACGTGTGCATAAATAAAATCGGCTCATTCGTTTACTTTTTTTTGACGCGCGCTCAACTTATCGTTTTCTCATACGTCTTTATTGCAAGATAGAAAACCGGATAGACGCGAAGGCCCTCCTCTCTCGATGAGGGGCGCATCTATCCAGTCATCGTTAATCCATACCCTGACCTAATCCTCAGCTTGCTTTTTACCGAATTCAACCAACGCAAAACCCGCATCTGCAGATGCGCTGTATAACATCAGCTTTTCATCATTTCCCTCACTATCCTTGGTCACATACCAATTGGTCTGTGTTGAAGGAGCAGAAACAGCAGCTCCCCCAATGGAATAGTGATATACATCATCGGCACCAGATTCATCGAAAATTTCCAATGCCTCTGCAATACTTTCACCAGCTGTAATATTATATACATAGAGAACGGTCGCGTCTGAACCCGAGCGCGCAGCGGTGGTCAAGATCAGGTACCTCTCGCCATTAAAGGTAATCACACGCGCATCAGACCCCCTATTAGGCACCACGGTACTACTTAACCGATAAGCTATTGCACCGCCATCGTTGGCGAGCATAACAGGAGCGTCATAGCCGGTAAAGATGTATTGGTCGGAATTACCGATCCGATTGTAAGACATGAACGATGAGACCCCTGTTTGGGAATCAAAAACAAACGGGTCCGAGACGCTCGTGTAGTTTGCTATTTTTAAACGCAATACTTTAGTGGCTGCATTGTCACCGAAAAAGATATAGCCGTTCCCGTTATTGTCTAAATTCACCGATAAATTGTCTCCGTGCCGTACACCCGCTCCAGCAATGCTCGCCACATTAATATTGGCTATTACCTCGGGTGCGGCGGCCGGATCGGTCCAATGATAGATTTTCAACGGCGACACTTGTCCACCAGATAAGCTGGCGATATAGGTGTGTCCATTAATTAATGCCCCACAATTTACAGGGTAGGTGCCGCCCGACACGCCTTCCAAATTCAGCGGAATGGGTTCAATCTTACCGTCTTTCAAATCCTGAACATCCAATAAATGTGATCCCCCTTCCGCTCGGGTTACAATAAGAACTCGTGATCCGTCAAACCCAGACCCGCGGGTCAGCAACGATTGAAATGTCGGGTAAATTGGCAGCCCCTCCGGGCTATTAGAAAAATCGAATATCATCGGGTTCTCGAAATCCGCACCAAAAACCGGCACGCGTAGTCGGATGTTGACCAAATATTCGCGATATCTCGGTCCATTGACGACTTTGATCACGAGGGTCCGCTGGGATTCGCCTTCATCAAAAGGAACAAGATACGACTCTTGGTCCAGCGTGGCACCTTGTGAACCTTCCATTTCGAAACGTATTGCTGAAAAATCCGTTTCGGGATCGATTCGCGGAAAGGATACCGTTTTTGTAAATTCATCGACGGTGCCCTCCAAAACCGTTGAGCCGTCTACACCGGCATTAAGGATTTTGATTGATGTCAATACCGTTTCTGCAGAAGACTCGATGTTTTCTGGAAAATCATCGGAACAGGCACTGAACGCCGTTAGTCCGACAATAACTGTCACCAGTTGCCAGGTTAAACCCTTTAATCCATTTTTTAATTGTTTCATAACATGATATCTTTTAGCATAAGCTTCTAAACGTTCTATTCTTGCGGCCAACCTTCCGTCTGTTTCAACTCATAACCCCGTGCTGCGTACTCATCCATCTGCACGCGACCTACCGGCGAAAGGTATGGGTTCACGTTGGAAAGGTTAAGATAGGGTAGCCGTCCGGCGTTACTTGTACTCCGGTAAAAGCCGACCATTTCCTCATCATTTGCCCCGTTGTATGGCGTGATTTCACCATCCACGGACACGACCGAAAGTGTATTCTTGATCATAGCCGGTAATTCCTCCGGAAAATCCACCCATGCTCCCGACAATAGATCCGGGTTGGCATCGGTATCCATGTAGTCCAATTTATGCCAACGCTCCAAGTCCGCTATACGAGACGACTCGAACGTGAACTCCATGCGCCGCTCCCGGCGGATTTCCCACAATAACGGCGACACACTCGCGTCTCGCTCAGGATCCTCAGGTAACGCGCTCAACGTTAATGGTGCTGTCTTTTGAACGCCTCTTTCAACCGCAACGGTTGCCAGCGGCCTGTCTCTAATTTTATTGATAGATTTGTCGATATCCTCTTGGGTCACGGCAGCACCGCCGACACTTGCCAACTCAGTTTTTGCCTCAATCCAATTCAACAACACCTCAGCATACCGCAGTACGGGATAATCGGTTACGTTGGTAGCACCCACAAAATCGGCAGGAAGTTTACCACCCGCTTCAACAATCGCTTCGACATCCCGCGGCAGGAATTTAACGATATATAACAATGAGCCCCTATTCGTTTGCCTAGGTTCCCTATGGAATGATGCCTCAAAACGGGAATCCCGTGTTTGGATCAAACTGGCTATATCAAACTCCTCGGCATCGGTTACCGAAGAGTTTTGCCAAGCTTCTCCATCGTGACAAATGAATGATTTAATCAAGTCGGTAGACGGGCCAAAGATCAGCGACTCGGTAAGGTTGCTGTTCGAAGCGATGGCATGCCGTACACCTACCGCCCCATCATAATGTCGATACAATATGCAATCCTTGTTTCCACTCAAATTCAGCGAGGTAAACAAGGTACGGTAGTCTGTTACGATATCATATCGCCCGCTCTCCATAACCAAATCGCCCGCCTCTACCGCCAATTCAAAGAATTTGCGCGCCTGTTCGTCATCGTTGTAATAATACTTTTGCCAAGTACCTTCGTACAGTGCTAAGCGGGAGACGACACCCGCAACTACGTAGCGGTTTACATACTGATCACCGTCATTTAAGCGTACGTTCTCAAGTGCATACCGGAAATCGTCGTAAACGGCGTTCATTACCTCGTTGCGCGGTGTACGGGGCTTATACAATTCATCCAGTTCAGTATCCGCCACCACATAGTCGTAATAAGGGACGTCTCCATACTGTTGTACAAGCTGTGCATAGCGGAACCCTCGAAAAAAGCGCCCTATACCCATCCAGTGGTTATATGCTTCCGTTTCCAGAACGCCCTCCATCTTGTTCTGAACACGGTCGATCATAATGTTAATCGATCGAACAAGCGAATAGCTCCAAATACCACTGTTCGGAACGGATCGGGTAAAATTGCTTTGGTTTCCCAGGCTCACGGCATCGTCACTAAATGTAAAGCCCATTAAAGCGGCGCCAGAATAACCGAAACCGGAATTGTACCCCACGAAGAAATCGGTGTAATACTTGTTTGCGTACATTCGCACATTTTCTTCATTTACCCAAGCGGTTTCGTCGGTAAAGTCTGTCAACGGCGGTCGATCCAAAAATTTGTCACATCCCATGTGGATCATGGCAAAAGATGCCGCCAAAATGATATGTTTGATTTTCATCTTGCTGTCTCTTGAAGTTATAAACCTATTTGTATCCCTACCGAAGCCGACTTAAACGTCGGGTTCGACGTCCCCGTTCGACCTAGGTTGTAATTACCATCCTCCCGTAGTATCGAGTGCCCACTGATTGTTTCAGGATCGATGGGGAGGCCTCGCAAATTATCAAACGTAAACATGTTCTCCAGGGAAACATAAATGCGCGCGTTGGCTAAATGAATGCTCCGCAGCAACCGTGAAGGCAACGTGTAACCCACCATGATGTTCTTAATCCTGAAATACGACATATCCAAAAGATATCGCGTTTGTGGTACCATTACGTAACCTGAGTTTGCTCCGCCCAGGTGCCACGCCCTGGGATAAAATGCATCCGTCCGGTCTTCCTTCCAAAAATCCTCCGCAATAGCCTGTGGCATGGCGCCGTCCTTCACATGAAAGCCAGGAATAGCTAATTGACCGCCGCCCCAGATGTCGCGCCTGCCAACTCCTTGGCAAAATACAGACACGTCTATACCTTTGTAATCGGCAGCAAGACGGAAACCATACTGATAGCGCGGCGTGGAATTACCGATTACCACACGATCCCCCGGATCACCGAATGTGTTTTTGCCCGGAGTGATGTATCCGTCACCATTGACATCAACAAATTTCACATCGCCCGGACTGATTAGCATCGTTTGATTGCCATCTTCAAAATAAGTTTGATAAACCGGGTTAGTGCCAACCTGCTGATTGGTCAATTTTGAAGTCCCCTCGAATACAATCCAAGTCTGCTCAAAATTCCCCTCCGAATCATACACGAAATCCTCTTTTTGATATAACCTATCCGTCACGTAGCCATAAACGTCCCCATATCTTTTCCCGGTGGTGAATGTATTATTAATATTCCTGTTCTCCCAGGGTGTCTGCCAGTCTGCTCCTTTGGTGATGATGGTAGTCGCATCCGAAATGTTGGCATTCACACTCAACCGCAATCCATTATCAAAACTATGGCTGTAATCGCCCTCCAGCTCCCAACCCCGCGTTCTTAAATTACCGAAGTTGCCCTGCGGGGCGTTTGCACCATATGTCGCCGGCAAATCGTCGCCCGGAATAATCATGTTTCGCGTATCACGTTGGAAAAGCTCTACCACAAGACCTAGCTGATTTCCGAAAAATCGCAGATCAGCACCGATATTAGCATGCTCAATATCCTGCCATCCAATACCTGCAGACACTGGATTAGGAGTCCCAATTTGGAAGAATTGCTCACCACTGCTGTTCAACCACGAATTCCTTGAGATACCCATTCTCGGTAAATAAAGTCCGTTATCAACCGACTGGTCACCAATGCGCCCCCACGATCCGCGGATTTTGGCAAAGCTCAACACCGGATCAACTGATTCCATAAACGATTCGTTCGACAACACCCAACCTCCTGAAAATGATGGATACCAGCGCCATCTCAGATCAGCAGGGAAAAGTGATGTGGCGTCATAACGCAGATTGCCTTCCAATAAATACTTATCATCAAACGCATAATTCGCCCGGCCAAAAAAACCAGCCTGCGCTTCCCAATCAGCGCCTCCACCTACGTCTGGCGTACCCACCGTGAAATCAAATTGCGGGTTGTCGAAATTGATCAGCTCGCTCCGCCTAGACCAATGGCTGTCCCAGTTGTATCCGACAATATTTGATCCCAACATAAACTTTAGTGCATGCTTGTCCTGGAGATTCAAGCGGTACGTCGAAAACGCGTTGATCGTGTGCTTTTGTGAGGAGAACGTGCTTTTATAGAAGTTACTCTGATCCTTATTGATATATTCCGTAATCGGAAAACGATAGCCGGGAACACCTCCTGAATCCGTTATATTCCCTTCCTCATCAACATAAACCCGGCTTCCTCCTTCGTCTACCCAAGGCTCCGGCGCATACCAATGGAACGCACCTTCAAACGTAGGCATCGAAGAAGTAAATGAGTTAATCTCCGTACTGTAGGTATAATCTGCCTGCAAATCCCAATTACTGGTAAAATCGATGGTCGTTCCCAGATTCAAATTTGTAAATCGCTCCTGATCGATCGCATCGTGGGCCTTTTTCGTATCGAAATAGGGGTCCCGAATGTCTTCTCCAAGTTCCTGAACACCTGTTGGGAATAATCGGCTCCAACGGTACAGATACAGCCATGGATCGGCACCAAAACCTGTTGCGGAATTGGGATAGCGTTTGGTGGCATCTGTATACATCGCCCGACCCCTCACTGTCATAAAGTCCGTAACTTTAGTAGATAAACTCAGTGTCGACGTGAACCGATTAAAATCGTCATGATTGGCTGGTTTCATCATGCCTTCCTGCCCGGTGTATCCAAGGCTTAAATTATAATCAGTGTCACCGCGTTTGCCCAGCAATCCAAGATTATGAATTTGGGAAAACGCATTGTCCTTGATCATCGTCTTTACCGGATCATAAATCCGCAATCCATATTTATCTACTCCATCGTAATACCAGTCACGGTTGTAGACCACCGGATCATTGTAATCCACAACACCGCCATATTTCTCCTGCCATTCCTTAATCTGCTCAAAACTTTCGCGGCTAATACGCCAGAATCCCCCTGCTGCAGTACCCGATTGATTCATATTCTCATGAGCCTCCAGCGTATATTCCAACCCGTCGATCCCTGCCACTTCAATATCCTTAAATGGAGATTGCCAGGATGAATTATTTGAATAAGTAATGTTGGTCACTTCAGATTTCGCCCCTTTTTTGGTGGTAATCAACACCACACCGAAGGCAGCCTTAGCCCCATAAATTGCGCTCGAAGCGGCATCTTTAAGAATGGTAATCGTTTCGATGTCATTGGGGTTAATCATTTGGATGCTGGGAATTTCAACATTATCGACCAAAATAAGTGGGTTTGCCGAACCTGCAATGGAGCCAATTTGCCCACGTATCCTGATGATCGGATTGGAGCCTACCTCACCGCTTGGAACGACCACGGATAACCCCGGCACAGCTCCCTGAAGACCGCGCCCCGCATCCGTTATAGGCCTGCTTCCCAATACTTCATCCACATTAACGGATGACACCGCTCCGGTTAAGTGCGATTTTTTCTGGGTACCATAACCTACCACAACGACCTCTTCCAAACTTCGGTCGCTGACTTCCAGAGTAATGTCCAGATTGCTGCCACTTACATTGATTTCCCTGCTCGTATAGCCAATCATCGTAAACCGTAGTTTACTCCCTGTAGAGGCCTCAATTGTATAATTGCCGTTTTCGTCCGTGCTGGTAGCCTCCTTCCCGCCTATCACAGACACACTTACACCCGGCAATGGTATGCCGTCCGCACCTGTCACCCTTCCTTGTACTGTCTGTTGGCTTGCTACTGTAGCTTTGCTTTCAACAGTTTTCGCAACAACGTCCGGGAATGCCGCTGCTCCGAAAGCAAAATTTCCAAAGCAAACGCCACCCGCAATCATTACCGCGAATCGTAGTAGTCTTCTCATAATGAACCTGTTTTAATCGTTAGTAAAATCCATTTTTTTGTTTCTATACGGTTAGTTGTTTGTCGCTATATTAGTTGAGTTATTCAAAATCAGGATACAACAAGTGCTGCTTACGCATGGTTTTGTACGTGGCCAAATCGGCAGCCCACGATTCGCGTATTTCGGCTTCGCTCTTCCCGGCAATGATCTGCTTACGCAGTTCGTCCGTACCGGCCAGTTTGTCGAAAAACTCGGGGCGCGAGAAGAACGTGTCTTTGAATGGCGCTTTCTTATAGAAATCAATGAGGTATTTGAGTGTAAAGGTCTGCTCTTGGGGGTCCAGTCCGCGGAAGTCGAGCCCATAACATTCATTACCCTGCTGCTCTACGTGGGCAGCCATGCCGGGGCGCGTGCCCGGCGTAAACGTGAAGTCGCCAAATACCGGATCAGGGTAGCCTAACACCTGGAAAGGCCAATCCGTGCCACGGCCCACGCTAATATCGGTACCCTCAAACAGGCACAACGACATGTATAGCCTTACCGACAGCTGGTTGGGCAGGCTGGGTGAAGGGATAACCGGCAGCTCGTAGGGCGTATTGTGGTCGTAGTTCTGCACGGTGATGACTTCGAGGTCGCACTGCGCACCGCCATCGAGCCAGCCTTCGCCATTGATCATCTTGGCCAGCTCGCCCACCGTGAGGCCATGGATCATCGCGATTTTATGGTAACTTACATTCGATTTGAACTTGTCGTCTTTCCGTACGGGCCCGTCTACCTGGTCGCCATTCGGGTTGGGGCGGTCCAACACAATCAATTTCGTTCCGTTGTTGGCACACAGCTGCATCACCCGGTGCATGGAGGTGATATAGGTATAAAACCGCGCCCCCACGTCTTGCAGATCAAACAGCATTACATCCACGGCAGCAACGATGGAGTCGGCCTTTTCGTTTTTGCCATACAGCGAATACAACGGCAGGCCGGTTTCCTCATCAACCTCGTTCGATACCTTCTCCCCGCGCTCAATTTTGCCCCGGAAGCCATGTTCAGGCGCAAAGGCAAACTGCAGGTCCACCCCTTTTTCAAGTAGCACATCCACCAGATGACGGTCGCCCACCACCGAGGTTTGGTTACCCATCATACCCACCTTCTTACCGGCAAGCAGCGGCAGGTAACGATCGAGCTGCTCGGCGCCGGTATGGATACCGGCATCGCCGGAGGTGTCGGCAGCATCGCTATCGCGCTGTTGGGCATTGCCCCCACAGGCTAGTATGGTTACCAAAGGAAGCAACACCAAAGCGAAAAGCCACCCTTGCTTCGCGTTGTTTTTAGTTGTCGTAAAAAAACCCATGCGTCAATTTTAAGGTCTACACTAAATTGGATATACAATATTAGACAATATTCTTCAAAGTCGTGCATGTTTTTGCATGTTTTTTATATAAAACACGAAAACAGACAGTCAACCGCATTTTTCGTCTTTCTGAGCGCGCTATAATGACTTGTTTTATAGCTAAATAGTTTTTAACGATTTTATGTCGTGAGTTTTTATGCGTCTTTATGCGCTATGCAAGATAAAAAAAGAGCCTGTAATCGTTTATCGACCCAAGCTCTTTCTGATTTAATTCGGTATTGATCGCTACGGCTGGTCCCACCATAGGGGGGTATCCAACGATTCCTGCTCGGGGATGTTGACCCGGTTGCTTACGATCTCGGTATTGGGGATAGCAACACGCCGGATAAATGCGGGAAGCACTGCTCCCTGGGGCATCTGGAAGCCTTCATATCCGTAATCGTGCCGACGGGCATCGTTCCAAGCTTCGTGGTTAAGGTAAGTGACCACGTATTTTTCTTTGAAAACCAAATCGAGCGTCAGACTGGCCGCACCGACACCCACCGAAGCATGTGCTTTATAGGCTGCTGCTTCGTCTCCCGGCACACCAAGCATATCCATGCTTGCCTGTATCCCGTCGAGGTAAGCGGCATATGCGCGGGCCTGCAGGTTAGCGCGGAGCGCCGCCTCTGCTTCAACGAACTTCAGCTCGGCATAGGTCATGATATAGATCGGCGCGGTCTCGCTGCTGATCGGACTATTGGCCGATATATAACATTCGTCGTAAACCGTATTCGCTAAGGGGCCTTGGTTACCGCCGCCATTGGGCGTGCCCTTGTAATCACCATTCACCGTCAAGTCGGTAATCCGGCTTACCCGGGGGTCTACAAGGCCATAGGTAACGCCATTCAGATGGTTCACCCAATTGGCGGACAACCAACCGCCCAGCAAGCCACCTAAATTACTGCTCGCAATGCCCGACCACGGATTGTCTCCATTAAACACACCCATTTTCATGTCATCGTCTGCAGAAGCATAAGCATTGTCCAGAGCGGCGAGCACCGCCTGCGGGTCGTAACTTGCCTTTTTCGAAATCTTATTGAGGTGCCGCGCCTTCAGCCCGTAAGCGGTACGTACCCAACGCTCCACATCGCCGCCATGGATGACATCAAGATCGGCATCGAGCTCCATGGTGGCATCGGTACTGCCCAGCGCCACAATCGCTTCGTCAATCAGCTGCCCGATCGACGCATACAGTTGTTCCGGCGAATCATAGGCGGGTGTAAAGGTTTCCACCTTGTTAAATGCTTCCGAATAGGGGGCCGAACCCCAAGTACCAAAGACCAAGCTCAGCTGATAGGCAATGAGCAACTTGCCTACGCCAACATGCAGGTCTGCACCTGCTTCTTCGGCCAACATCACCATGTCGTGCGCATCGGACATGCCGTAGTAGGCCTGCGACCACGAAGTGGACAAATCGGTGATGTCGTATATGTCCGTGGCCGATGCTTCGGTGGGGCTAGCGATATACTGCGCATAGTTGGCCACCGCACTGCCATACCGATAAGCATTCATACCCACGCGGTGGGTTGTCGATGCCAACAAAGAGTTCACGTTGGGTGCCGTTACCAGGTTTGGATTATTGCCCACATCGAAATAATCCCCGCAACTATGGAAGGCCAAGGCCATCGTAAGCACCCCTACCACCAGTCTTTTTGTTGTTTTCGTTATTGAGGTTTTCATGATTCTGTCTCCCGATTAAAATCCAACATTCAGTGTAAACAAGTAACTCCGCAACGCCGGGTAAGTCATCCCCGCGAACCCTTCTGCACTGGAGCCACTGCTGCTCGTTGAGTTCTCGGGGTCGTATCCGTTGTAATCGGTAAACACCAATAGGTTATTCCCGGTCAAGCCAACGGAGGCGTTCCTGATGAACCGAGTGCCGAACCACTTGGCTGGCAGGCTATAATTGAGCGATACCGACCGCAACTTCACCCAACTGGCATTCTGCACGAAATATTCGGAGTTGCCGCGGTAATAGTTACGGTAATACCCATTGCCGTAGTCCCTGCCCGTTACCGCATCCTCACCCTGCCCTAGCCACACTTGCTGGGTGTTGGGCGAACCGTCGGCCAGTACCCCTTCGAAAACCATATGGTCATTGCGGTTCAGCGTGTAGTCGGCCATACCGAAGGCCGCCAAGAAATTATCCATCTGGTTATAATATTTCTGACCGAATTGACCATCGATCAATACAGAAACAGACAGGTCTTTATACTGGAAGTTATTGTACCACCCGCCGATGAGTTTCGGAAACACACTCCCCAGTTGCTTCGCATCGGAAACGGAGCTCAGCATCGGGAATCCATTATCGCCGATAAGCAGCGGCCGGTCTTCGTCTAACTTCAGCGATTCGTCCACATCCGCCTCGATCTCTTCCGGCGTGTAATACCGTTGGTAGGTACGGCCGTACAACACCCCGTAGGGCTGCCCGGGGATAACGCGCATTTCCACATTAGAGCTCAGGTAGCCGAATTCCGAAGCGACCACCAACTCGCCGCCAAGATCTTCATTGAGCGACAGCACCTTATTCCGGTTGGCCGACAGGTTCAGTTCGGTATCCCATGTGAAGTGCTGGTTTTTCACCGGCGTACCACCGAGTGTCAGCTCTATACCCGTATTGCGGATATCACCCACATTGAGGGAGGCGATAACATATCCCGTAGTGGTTGATATGGGCGCCTGCATGATCTGATCCTTGGAAATGGAGTGGTAGAAGTTACCATCGAAGCGAAGCCGGTTGCCAAAGAAATGCATAACCAGGCCGGCCTCGAAGGTGTTGGTGAATTCGGGCCGTAGATCCGGATTGCCGAGCAACGCGTCCCGAGTAAATCCTGTAAGGCCGGTGGGCAGCAAATCATAGCCCGTATAGCCCAAGCTGGTGGCATAGGGCAATGCATCCTTACCGATCTGTGCATACGAAAAGCGCAACCGGGTATAATCCATCACGGCAGGCAGCGACAGGTGGTCAGACATCACGTAGCTGAGGCTTGCCGACGGGTAAAAGAATGAATTGTTCGGTGCGAGCAGCGACGAGGTCATATCGTTTCGGAGGGTCGCATTCAGATAAAGGTATTCCCTGAAGCTTAGCGTCGCATCGGCAAATGTACCCATGAGCCGGTAATCCTCCCGGTAGGTATCCGTCCTCAGCTCATTCACATTGCTCATATGGTACCAGTTCCAGATGGTGAGGTCCCAGCCTTCGGTAGCCGAGCGATAGATTTTCCGATCGAAGATTTCGTTACCCAACCGCAACGAGCCGTGGAAGTCTGACGACAGCTGATGGGAGAGGTTGACCATAAACGTACTGTTGAAGGTGCGGTATTTGGTATCATACACGTTGTAGAATCCAAGTCCGCCCGCGCCATCCACATCGGCACCGTTCGCGCCTACCAGTATCTCGCCTTCCAATCCCTGAAAGCCAGGGGCCGTTCCCTGCCTGTTGTCGCGGTAAGCGTCTACGCCGAGTGTATAGGTAAGACCCAGCCACTCATACGGATGGTAATTGAGCGTGGTATTGCCGATGAAACGCAGCACATCGTCTTCAAACCGATTGGTCTTGGCTACGTAAATCGGGTTTTCGGAAAGGCCCGGGAAGGCCATATATAACGTGCCATCTTCCTTTTGGTAGTGCCGCACATCATACCGCGGCACCCAATAAGCCAACTGCTCATTATACAGCCCTGCATTGCCTCGGTTGCCACCACTGTTGTTGATGCTCATATTGGTCGTTATACTGAACTTTTCACTGGCTTTCACCTGGGTATTCAGCCGTGCTTGCAGGTTCTTGAAGTCTGTAAACGGCATGATGCCCTGTTGCTTGAATTGCGACAGGGACGAATAGTAAGTGAGGCGTTCGGACCCGCCCGATATGCTTAACGTGTTTTTATATTGATGACCCGTATCAAAGGCGTCTTCCAGGTAATTGTATAGCTTGGCCGGATGGGTGGGATCGATTTCACGGGCTTCCTCCACCGTAGGCCCGTAGGCGGGCCAAAAAGAATCGGTATCATACACGCCTCCCCAGCCTTGGGTATAGACATCCTGCATCTGCGGAAATTTATTCACCTCATCAATGCCTACCGAGCCCTGGTAATTGATGCGGATGTCCCCAACCTTCCCGTGTTTGGTGGTGATAACCACCACGCCGTTTGAGCCACGCAGGCCATACAGTGCCGTTGCCGCCCCACCGCGCAGGATGTTCATCGACTCGATATCGTCGGGATTGATATCTACCGCCCGGTTACTCATGCCGCGCCCAGCAGCCGAAGAAAACTGCGTAGACGTACTATTATCCATAATCACCCCGTCGATGACAAACAACGGGGAGTTCCCCCGACTCGGGTCCAACGAATTGACCCCCCGAATCTGGATCTTTGCTCCTTGGCCGGGTGCGCCACCCGTATTTCGGATCTGGACACCGGCGATTTTTCCCTGCAACGCGTTCACCATGTTAGGCTGTTTATTGACGGTTAGTTCCTCGGCCGTGACCGACTGGGCCGTATAACCCAGCGACCGTTCCTCCCGTTTGATACCGAAGGCGGTCACGGCTACTTCACCCAGGGTTTCTGATGATGGAACCAACGTAATGTTGATGGTTGACCGGTTGCCGACGGCCACTTCTTGAGATTCCATGCCCACAAGCGAGAATACCAGCGTATGCGGCGAGGTTGCCGCAATGCTGTAATTCCCGTTGTTGTCCGTTACGGTCTGCCGACCCAGGTTTCGCACGGTCACGGTGACCCCCTCGAGCGGTTGCCCCTGCTGGTCTTCAACAAGGCCGCTTACCGTACCCTGCTGGGCATAACTTGCCGGCAAGAACCACAGCAGGGCCAGCAGGATGCCACTTAACTGTTTTAGTTGCATTCGAATCATCATATTCGTGTTATTAAGTTTGATAATCGGTGAACTCAATGGTCCATACAATTGGTCGCTTTTCGCAACACAAGGTTACAAAAAAAAGCATGTTTATGCAAATGTGTTATTATTTTTTTCACAAAAATGCAACAACCCGCCAACACCCCCCTCCAATCGCGCTAAAAGCGGTTTACCCGAGCATAAAGATGCATGGAGGGATTATCGTTTCCCGTCCATATAGTCATAAAATAATTTAGACACCGAGGAGAGGGCTGCTTTCGCCTTTCCTTCTTCCAGCCCGCCGGACAGCAGCACCAGCACATACCGGCGGCCATCGGGGAGGTAAACGATGCCCGAATCGTGCAGGATGTGGGTGATCGATCCCGTTTTATTGGCTACTTTTACGTCGTCGGGCAGTTTAGCGGGGATGATGCCCCGGTGGTGCTGGTCCATCAAAATTGCTAACATCTGCTTGCAGGCATCGTCGCTGACCACGCCACCGGTGGCCAGCTGCTCGAAGATAAGCATGAGGTCATATGCCGTAGTGGTGTTATTGAGGCCTTTTTCATAAGCCTTGATGTCTTCCACGCCGCGCAACACGCGGATGTCGTTCGCACCGATGCTTTTCATCGTCTTCATCACGTTCTTAGCCCCTACCTGGTCGATGACGATGTTGGTGGCCAGATTGCTGCTTTCGGTGATCATCCGATAAAGCAGGTCGTTCCAGCTGACGTTATCGCCCACTTCGGCGTATAACGCCTGCTCGCTATCACTCTCGGGCGACAGCGCATATCGGCTCTTGTCCACGATGCTCCTGAACGTGTTGTAAACGGTGATGGAATCCGTAAGGGCGAACTTGCCCTGTTTGGCTTGCTTGAACGCTTCGATCATCACCGGCGTTTTCATGGTGCTGGCCGCGTGGAATGATTCGTTTCCGTGGAAAAGCACCTGCTGGCCGCTTTCCACGTCCATAAACGCATAGGCAAAGCGCCCTTCGGGGTATTTATCCAGCTCCTTGTGGATGCGCTTCCGCAGCGCCGTGGTATCGAGGATAGCATCTTTGTCCGGCCGTAGCACGATGCGCGACAGGGAGGTCCGGTCGGTCGACCGTTCGGCGACGAACCGTCCTTCGCGGATGGACTTATCGGCATTGAGCAAAAAGGTCAGGTACGCATCACCATCCCGCTCGGGATTGTCGGTTACGAGACGGAACAGGTCGCCATGGAAGGGCAAAAGTGTGCCGCTGTATTGCGGCGAACGGACGAAATCCAGCCGTAAGGCGGTATCTCCCTGATGGCCCACCACGATGCGGCCGATGAAGTCGTCGTGATAGACCCCTACGTATGCCTCGAGCGGCAAAGCCGGTTTCATCGTGGCATCGGCAACCACGGGCTCCTCGGCCCTGCGGACGGAATCTTGCCGCGCCAGCGAGCGGTCTACCCCTTTCTTATAGCCCGCCAGCCAGTCGAACGGCTCCGCACCGAGGTAGTGATCCAAAATGTGGTGGATGAGGGCCCAATAGGCACTGGATACCGATTGATTGGTGAGCACCACTACGCCCAGCCCTTGTTCCGGCAGCATGGCAATCTGTGATACGAACCCCGTGAGCGCACCGCCATGGCCCACGACCTGCTCACCGCGGTAATCGTAGGTGCGGAAGCCGAGTGCATAGCCATAAAAATGCTTCTGCGCGGGTTTGAGCCATGCAGGCTCCTTGCTGATGGGCATGGGACGCACCACCTTCCAGAGTTCCTTCGTGGTTTGGGGGCCGAACAACCGTCCTTTTTCGGGGGTCCGCCCGGAGTCGAGCTGGGTAACCAGCCAGTTGGCCATGTCTGCGGCCGAGGCGGCGATGCCGCCAGCGGGATTGCCCGGATCGCCGATGTTGGAGTCGAAAAATTGTTCGATAACTTTTACCTTCCCACCGCGGCGGGCATGGGAATAGGCTACATTGGGCTGTTGCCGCAGTTCGGAAAACCGGCTGATGCTGTGAACCATTCCCACCTTATCGAATATACGCTGCTTAACGAAGTCTTCCCAGCTCATGCCCGAAACGGCTTCCACCACTTCGCCCGCGGCGAGGTAAAGGATATTATCATAAGCATATACCGAACGGAAATCGTAGGCCAGGGGCACATCTTTCAACTTGAGGAGCAGTTTCTTACGGGTAAGATTGGCGGGCGGGAATAGGAGCATGTCGTTCACGTAGGCCGGGAGGCCGCTGTGGTGCACCAGTAGGTCGCGCACGGTGAGGTGATGGGTCACATAACTATCGGAAAGTGCAAACCATGGCAGATACTTCGTTACGCGGTCCTCCCACTTCAGCTTGCCTTCTTCCACCAGCATGCCCAGGGCCGTGGCCGTGAATGCCTTGCTGTTGGAGGCGATACTAAACAGGGTATTCTCGTCGATCTTGTCTGGATACCCCAGGCGTTTGATGCCATAGCCTTTGGCCAGCACCACCTCCCCATCCTTAACGATGCCCAGTCCCAACCCCGGGACGTCAAACTCGCGGAGTATGCGCTCCACATAGGCATCCAAATCGGGCGGCACGCCCGCAGGCTGGGCAAGCGCTGAAGCCCCTAGTAAAACCCCGAAAACCACGGAAAAAAGCGTATACTTCATGGTATGGTGTCTATTATCTAGTGTCTGTTGTCTAATAAATGCCTTTCCAAAAACTCCGCTACCGCCCGGTCTACCTGTACTTGGTGCTTATACAGCATCCAGTGATGGGTATCGTCGGGAATCATAAGTGTTTCATGCGGCACGCCCTTACGCTTCAAGCGATTCAGCAGGTCGATCGTTTGTTCGAAGTCGACATTGGCATCGTCGTCGCCATGGATAAGCAATACCGGCGATCGCCAGGTGTCTACATAGGATACGGGCGACGAGGTTTTGGCCAATTCGATGGCTTTATCGGCGTCGGGGGCAGGCTCAGCACTCACCGGGGGGATGCGGCCGATATAGTTGTGCACACCGTGGATATCCACCCCGGCCGCAAACAGATCGGAATCCTTGCCCAGCGCGAGTGCGGTAAGATACCCGCCATATGATCCACCATATACGCCGATGCGGCTGGCATCAACCTGCGGCTGCGCAGCCAGCCATTCGCCCGCAGCCTTGATGTCTTGATACTCGGCGGCACCATACCGGCCAGCGAAGAGCGGCTTATGGAAATCGAAACCGTAACCGATGCCCAGTCGGTAATTGACCGATAATACGACAAACCCGCGGCTCACGAGGTATTGGTTCAGGGCATAGGTATTTGAATAATAGTCGCCATAGTGCCAGCCCAGCAGCATCTGCCGTTGCGGACCGCCATGGATGAAAACGATGGCGGGCTTCTTTGCCGCACTGCCTTCGGGTTCAAAAAGCTGGCCGTAAACCGTCACACCATCGGCAGCTTTGAACTCCACGCGGCTGGGGGTTACCAGCGGTGCATTTTTCAGCGCTGCGGGGATGAGGTGGTCGCCCAGCGGGCGGATATCGCCCTTAGCGCCAGGCCAGGACAGTACCGCTGGCACGTTAGGCCGCGTCGCGGTGGCACTCAGGAACACCAGATGGCTACCATCTCCCGTGATATGGGGAAAAGTTTCGATCCCCTCCCCAGGGGAGATGATGCGCATATCGGTCTTATCCACCGGCACGGCAATGAGATGGCGGCGGTCTATATCGTCGCTGTCCGGACCGGTATTGGCGCTAGCCAGCAGCCACTTCCTATCGGGTGAAGGCTTTACGTGCTCCACCATGAAATCGCCGGGAGTGAGCAAAAGCGCTTCCCCACCCGTATCGGATATGGAGTATAAATGGGGCCAACTGTCGTGGTACGAGACGAAGGCGATACGGTCATTCCCTACCCAATGCAGGTTGGTGCCCCCATTGGTGGTGGGCACGGCACCCTGCGGTGTGCGGGGCGCATGCCATAGGGGAGCTGCCGTGCCGTCTTCTACGTTGGCCGTCCATATCGCCCATGGATTAATGACCGGGTTGAGGAGAGAATCCGGTGCTCCGCCCCACGCATCGCGCCGGACGAAGGCGATTCGTTTTCCATCGGGCGACCATCGTGGTGAACCGTCCCTCGCGAATGCTGGGGCAATCCACTGGATCGGCGTTTGCGCGTCCCGGAATATGCCAATCAATGAATGGCTGCCCCGCGACGACACAAAGGCCAGCGCGGTGCCATCGGGCGACCATTGCAGGGAGCCATTGGAACCCCGCGCATAGAACAGTTGCTCGGCTTTGGCCGAACCGTCAATGGCACTTACCCATACCTGTCCCTGGCGAATGAACGCGACCCGATCACCGGCGGGTGAAACAACCGGCGAGTCGCCGTCTGTCAATAAAACGGGATCACCACCCGCGAAAGGCACACTCCACACCTGCACTTTCGTGGCTACAGGAAGCGAAGCCGGGTTACGCGGCGTGCTGGCGTTGCTACCACCATGGTCGCCGCCCTTCACATAAACCACCCATTGCCCATCGGCCGAAAGCTGCACACTGGTGATCTCATCGCCCAGGTCGTGGTCATAATGGGTGAGTTTGCGTAGCGTAAAATCAGGCCCTTCAGCCACGTAGAGATTGCGCCGCCCTTGTTCGTTGATGGCCACGGCCATCCGGTTGCCTTGCGCCGACGTGGCTAATTCGGAGGGAAAGGGGTACGATGTAACCGTCTCCATGGTAAGCTGCTGGGCGGAAATGGAGTGCCCTACCAACACCCAGGCCAAACTCAACAACCAATAAGTTAATTTCTTCATACGTCTAACGTCTGTTGTCTATTATCTAATGTCTGTCGCCTCACTTTCATTGCCAAGCCGGTCTACCGCCGTCACTTTAACATCCGCCAACGCGGTTTTGCCATCGGCAGTGTAGCCAGCCAACTTCAGTTCCTGTGCATCATGCGGCAGGACGGTGTATTCCCAATCTTCGCGGTAGCGGTAGTACACCACCCACTTGAACACATCGTCGGGGTCGGCGTGCGACCAGCTTACGGCCACTTCACTTCCCCGCTTCTCTTGACTAACCGTGGGCGCATCGGGCGCCTCATTGCCCAGCCACGGGCTGGCGGGTACCAGTGCGTCTTTCTTATAGGGCCCGTCAAGCAGCCCCTGTGCCAATATCGGGTTGCGCGTGAGCGACGAGATGCTCCAGTGCACGGCGCCCTTGCTGGCCGGAACCATGCCACGCGTAATCATGATCTGGTTGGTCACCTCTTTCAGGCCCGCCTCGCCGTCGCCCCGCCCCACGCTCATGCCCGGCCAAAGGTGGCGACCCAGCGTATTTTCCTGCTGCCACCAGCCCAGCAACACGGGGAAGCTTTGCGGTATCTGGGATATCGGCCAATACAGTTGCGGCGTGAAGTAGTCTATCCAGCCCTTGTTCAACCACAGCTTGGCATCGGCGTAAAGCTTGTCGTACTGGTCCATGCCCGCGATACCGGCCGGGTGGCCGGGCCGCCAGATGCCGAAGGGACTCAATCCGAACTTCACGTGCTTCTTAGTAGCTTTGATTTCACGGTACACCCGCTCAATAAATTGGTTCACCTGGCTCCGACGCCAGTCGCCGCGCGAAAGCTTACCGCCGGCCTGTTGGTAGGCTGCCCACGAATCATCATCGGGGAAATCCACACCGCCATTGTACGATTCATACGGATAAAAGTAATCATCGAAATGCACACCATCAATATCATAGCGCTTCACGATGTCCATCACCACCGCTGCCGAGTGGTCTTGCGTGGCTTTCTTTGCCGGGTCGAACCACCAGTAGCCTTCCTTCAGCTTCACCACCGACTCGGGCATCCGGTTAACCATCGATGACGACTCTACCCTACCCGCCGCTATGTGATGGGCGCGGTACGGGTTGAGCCACACGTGCAGTTCTAGTCCGCGTTTGTGCGCTTCGTCTACCCAAAAGGCCAGTGGATCGTAATAGGGGTCGGGCGGCGTACCCTGTGCACCGGTGAGGTAATACGACCAAGGTTCGAGCGCACTATCGTATAGCGCGTCGGCTTGTGGCCGTACCTGGAAAATAACGGTATTGAAGTGGTGGTCTTTGAGGAAATCGAGGAGCACAAGGGCCTCTGCCTGCTGATCGGCGGTGCTCAGGCCGGGTTTGCTCGGCCAGTTGATGTTGGCAACGGTAGCCACCCAAGCCGCCCGGAATTCGCGCATAGCCGGTGGAGGTGCGTTGCGGGCCGATGAATCCGCGGGTATATGGGGTTGCCCTACCGCATAGGAACCGATGAGCCCAACACCAAAAGGAAGTAATACCAAAGCGAAGAACCACCTTTGTTTCGCGCTGTTTTTATTCGCCGTAAAGAAACCCATACGTCAATTTTAAGGTCTATACTCAATTGGACATACAATGGTAGGAACTATTTTTTTAAATTATGCATGTTTTTGCATGTTCTTTAAAAAACAACAACGAAACAGACATTATGGTCAGTGCATTGAATCCGAAAGACGCTCACCTCAGCTCTTGCGGTATCAAAATCGGTCGTGGGACATCAATCCAATCCGTGAATCATCGCCGCCTTACCGTCAATCATAAAGGATAGCCGGTAATGGTCAATATTCAACGACACCCAAGCGTCCTTGAGTTTCCATTCGCGGAATAGGTCGTTGGTGACCACCTTGCACTGGTGATTGCGGACGTAATCGATCAGAAATACATCGGCCGGTATATTGGCAGGCGCTTCGCGGTAGTCGGCAAGTTTCTTCAGTTCACCCATTTTTTTCTTGTCTTTGCCGTCCGTCATCCGGTGTTTCAACGAGGCATCCACGATGATGACCATTTGCTCAAAGCCCAATTCACGTAAGCGCTGGGTAATAAGTAACAGGTTTTGCAGGGTTGGTCTACGATTGGCATGATTGTCGGAACCGTGGGCGACATTAGCGCCATCGATGACCACCTGCCGTTCGTTGAGCTGGTTAACCTCGAAAAACTCTCCGTCGGGATCATAAGATCCGAACGCAGCGATATCGCGGTTGTCGGCAAAGTACTGTTCAATGGCTTCTTTGGAGGTAAGCGACTCACGGAACCAACCGGGTAACATAACCTCGTTAGTAGGGAGGTATGCTTCTTTCTTTTTGGCCAGAAAACCGATGATCTTGTTGATCGATAGTCTTTTGCCGGGCTCGAAAGTGGCCAACAGCGAACGAAGTAACTGCTCGTCATGGCTAGGCGCGGCCTCGTCATGCAGGAGACTTTGATACTGTTGGTACCCCTGGCGGTCCGATAGGCTCGCTTTTTTTGCCGCATGGTATTCATCCGCATGGAGGAATCCGCCATCATGGCCGGCGGTATAATCGGTATAGTTTTCGTATCCCTTGCTTTTGGCGGCGTCATACTCATGGGCATCGTCAAAGCCTTGCTTGTATCCGATGAAGAACGCTTCGAAATCTGCGTAGTCTCCCTTTTCGCCAGCAAGGAAAAGTTCGTGGGGAGTTTGGATGGCGGTCGGGCCGCCAGGCAACTCCTTGAACTGTTCAAAGCCCTGCACATATCCTTTTTCGTTCATCTGGCGGATAATCTCCGGGTCATTCACACCCGTAGCTTTGAGCAATTGGTAGTCGGCATACGTTGTGCACGCCCAAGCCGCGCCTTCGTAATAGCTTGGGGCA
Organism: Parapedobacter flavus; assembly: GCF_035818675.1. Lineage (NCBI taxonomy): Bacteria > Pseudomonadati > Bacteroidota > Sphingobacteriia > Sphingobacteriales > Sphingobacteriaceae > Parapedobacter > Parapedobacter flavus. The sequence continues at coordinate 134,435 of NZ_JAYKZZ010000011.1, read as the reverse complement.
TCAGGATACCCGGCTTGTCGGGCATCCGTGTAATCTTCTAACGTTTTATAGTCACCGGCAGCAACACTGTAGCACACCCCCTCGTGGATGAGCATGAAGTGGCGACCTGCTTTGTTGGTATATACCATGATGTTCTTGCCGTGCTGCAACTCGGCAAACCGGAGGAACTCAATGAGGTCATCAAATAGCACTTGAAGCCCGCCGGATGGCTCATGGATGGAGAAATAGCGAAAGGTGGATGTTTTTGCCATGGAAATGATCAAGATAAATCGGTAGCCGGTTTTATTATTATTACAGGTACCGCTGCGACCAATGCGTTGCTTTCTTCAACACATTGCTGCAGCAATGCCCATGTTTCGTCGGGCACTAACCCGATACGGCGGTAGTATTGCCAAATGATTTGCAACGGTGCCACCGCCAGCGTGACCTGTATGGGAGGGGCATCTGTGGCCTTGGATAGGGTTTGCAGCGTCCGGTTTTGCTGCAACGCTTCACCCAACTCCTGCAAGCGCGCCGCATATTGATCTGGGGGCGCCGGACGCGCCGACGAGGGAATGTTTGGAATGGAAGATACCGCAGCAATGAAATCGGCACGGATCTCACGGGTTTGCTTGCGCACCAACCGAATTTCTTCGACAGTAAGCGGTGAAGGTTCGGGTAACTCGATGACCCCAATGGAGCGGAAATCAGGCGATTCCATTAATTCAGCACAGTCTCCGGGCAACATGAGTATATCGCGGGTAGGAAGCGACGAGTCGGCAGGACACATCATAACATCGCTAACCCGACCATATTTCCCGCCATCGATCGATTCGGGGATATCCAATGCCATGGGAACCATCTCCATGGGTGCATCGGTGTCCGTATTCAGTTTTTTGAGCTGGCCAATCCGAATAGCGGAAAACCCTTTGGTCATCCATTGTCGGAAATCGTCAAACTGTTTGGCAATCGCGCGCAGGGCTTTGGTCCGCAATACAAGCAGCTGGGCAGAGGGGTGCTTATCTTTCATAGCCCGATCAAGCATATGGGTTAATTGATCGATTGTTTGGACAGCCTTGGCTTGCCCCATGCCTTCGTAAATAACCCGCATATAGGCCAATTGACTCTTGGGCTTCGTGATATTCAGTTCAACGTCGGAGACAACGATGAGATGCATATCACCGGCAACGACTACTTTGTCACCCAAAAAAAGCCCGGCCCCGATAATCGTGGCCGAAATGTCGTGCGAAATCTGACTATTGAGGTTATAAAAGATAAATTCTACAGGTTTTTCTACGGGTATCGGTATTTCCATATGTAGCCTTTTGGTTACTCGGTGTGCGTAAACTTAAGAAAAACTCTTCGATTTCACCCAAATTTATCAAATCAAGCAGCATTTAGCTTGATAAAAAACCCTGTTTTGGAAGGTAATCAGGGACAGTTTTAATATCGTTGCATTTGTATAATTATTTGTATTTTTGCGTAATGCTATTTTAATTCCTCACCCACCACCTACGCCCTTAAAAAACCCCCGTACACCTTCCACAATACGCCCCGCCACCTCATCGTGGAACGCCGGGTCCAACAACCGTTCTTCATCGGCCGGATTGGAAAGGAAACCCACCTCCACCAACACCGTGGGTAATTCCGTAGGCGCATTCAACGTGAAGTTAAATCCGCCTACATTGCCGAAATCGGCCAACCCAAGCTTCCGCATCTCCGACAGGATATGCGTCGACAGCGGGCGGTACGCGTGGTGACGGTAGTAGGTAGACACGCCCTGCACCAACGGGTTGCGCGACGAGTTACAGTGTATACTAATCAACAGGTCGGCTTCCGATTGCCGGAACCGCTGCAGGCGGTAGCTGTTCCTGACCGACTGGTCGCGCGTGCGCGTCATGAGCACGTTACTCCCCGCCGCCTCCAGTGCAGCCTTCAGCTTCAACGCCATCGCTAGATTTAAATCTTTCTCCACTACACCCGTCATACCTGCTGCGCCACTGTTGCTGCCTCCGTGACCGGCATCCACGGCAACGGTAAGTCCGCGAAGGTCGAGCGTATCCGGCTGCGGTTTTACCCGGACCACCAACCGGTTATCTTCATAACCCACCTGGTAGCCCCAAAGCTGTTCCTCCTTCAGCTCGATGAATACCCGAAACACGTCTTTGCTTACCTGCTCATACCACACGTTCTCAATCGCTACGAGCCCTTCTTTTTGAGTCATCCAATTGCTGTTTGACACCGCCCCGTAAATATCCACGACAATACGCGTGGGATGCTGCCGCACCACGTGGGTATAAGGAAGCCGCTCTGCTAAGCCGATCCGCACGAAGTCGTACACGCTATCTGTCGTGACCGACCAGCTTCCCGTCAGCGAATAGGGCCTGAAATTTACCCCCTCCTGCAAACGCACGCTATTCAAGGGAATGTAAGCCTGCGCCTGTCCCGAAAGCCGCACCCGGTACATGTCATTCATCCGTCCGGTTACTTCCAGCTTCACCAAGCTATCCAGGTAGCCCATCTTGGCCCCGCCCAGCCGGTCGGAACCCAGTCCGTAATAGAGTGGGGCTTCGCCGGTAGTGCGCCCGGTAAGCACGTGCGACTGATTCAATACGGTGAGGCGTTGGTCGCTCTTTACCGCCACGGTCTTCCCGCTCGTCTTATCGTGCAGGGAAAATGAAACCGGCGCACTGGTCAGATGGTCTGACGATTGGAGAATGTATTCACCCCGGTAGATTCCGGCTACGCCGGTTTCAGCGGTATCGACTTCAAAAAGGGGAGTCCCGTTGTAAAACGTAGCCTCCATTCCCGGTGTTGCCTTCATCTCCACCTGCAACAGATCGCCGGGTTGCAACCATAGATCGCCCCCAGGCAATATCCGGGCGTGCTCGATGGCGAAACCGGCAGTGGGGTGTGGCGGGGCCGGTTTCTCAAACACAACCACGATAGGCCGACGCAACGTATCGGCACCCATCACGTGCCATACTTGCAATTCATTGGTTCCTTCCTGCAACGGCAATGGTGCCGCGAAAACGCCCGTGCTGTAAACGGGTACCTCAATGCCGTTGAGGAACAGCGTACCCGAAGGGTCGGCAAAGCCGCGGAAATAGGCCGGTGTGTCAGTTACGATGCTGTTGTCTCTTGCCGGCGATGTTATTTCAAGTCGGGCCTTCTGCTGGCCGTGCACATTAAACAGACCGATGCTGACCAAAACCAAGACGCCTGCACATAGCCGCACGAGGTACGATTTCCACTTATTTTCATTCGTATATTTTTCCATTATATTTAACCGGCCTACCTTTTAGTAAAGCAAGGATAAGAAAAATAGACCAAACTTTTTCCCTAAACTTGCATGATGGAAGCTGAGTCATTGTATTCATATTACCTTAAACACCCTGTTATCAGTACAGATACCCGCAACATCATACCGGGTAGCCTCTTTTTCGCCCTAAAGGGCGAACGGTTCAACGGGAACCAGTTTGCGGCGCAAGCGCTCGACAACGGTGCCCGTTATGCCGTAGTGGATGAACCACAGGATGGCGATGACGAGCGCTATTTGTACGTGCCGGATGTGCTCTCGGCCCTCCAGGTGTTGGCGCGGCACCACCGCAGCCAGCTTACGATCCCTGTTATCGGCATTACGGGCACCAATGGAAAAACCACAACGAAGGAATTGATGCAGGCGGTATTGGCCCAGCGGTTCAACACTTATGCAACCAAAGGTAACCTCAACAACCACATCGGTGTGCCGCTGACCATCCTTTCCATCACCGCACAGACGGAAATCGCAATCATCGAGATGGGCGCTAACCATGTGGGTGAAATCGCTTTTCTCTGTGGGATTGCCCAGCCCACGCATGGATTGATTACCAATGTGGGGAAAGCGCATTTGGAAGGATTCGGGAGTTTCGAAGGGGTGAAGAAAGCAAAAGGGGAACTCTATGATCATCTGGCGGCACATGGTGGTACATTGTTTCTACAAAACGACAACCCCAAACTCCGTGAAATGGTTGCCGAACGCCACGTACGGCAACTGGTAACCTATGGCTCTTCGCCGGAAAACAGCGTTTCGGGGAAGTTAGTCGGGGCAAATCCGCTGCTGGATATCCAGTGGGCAACCTCCGAAAGCCATGGCTATCATGCCGTGCACACCCAATTGACCGGTGCTTACAATACCGAAAACATCCTCGCTGCCATTGCCATCGGTCAATATTTCAAGGTATCGCCGGAACAGATCAGCGAGGGGATAAATGCGTACAAGCCTAACAATAACCGGTCGCAACTCAAAAAGACCGATCGTAACACCCTCATCTGCGATTATTACAATGCCAATGCCAGTAGTATGGCAGCAGCGCTCGAAAACCTGCGCACATTGGCGGCAGATCGGAAGGCCATCGTGCTGGGCGACATGTTTGAAATGGGCAACGACAGCCATGAAGAGCACCGCCAAGTGATTGAAACAGCCCTTTCGGTAGAAGCGACTCGGAGGTTGTTCGTGGGCAAAGCATTTTACGAACACCGGCAAGACGACGCCGAATTCTACGAAACCACCGAAGCAGCGAAAGCGGCCCTCAAGCAGCGACCGATCCAAAACGCATTGGTACTACTAAAAGCCTCAAGGGGAATGGCCTTTGAAAAATTGGTAGACACGTTGTAATCGCTGTCCGCAACCGCACATTAGGTGTTCGATATCGAACAGTTAGATTTCACCAATTACCATAAGCCACTGTTTAAAAGAACGTTATTTTTTTGGCACGGCATTATATGGTAGTGCTCGGTGGTCATCAACCACCGAGCATGAGAACTAGCAAATGGATAGAGCATTACCGAAAAAACGATGGAACAGCAAACGCATCACGATGGTTGCGGGTGGAGCGGGGATTCTGGCGCTTATCGCTGCCAGCTATTATTTCACCTCCGGCAACGCCCGGCTTAATGTAGATGCCGAACGGATTACCATATCCGAAGTAAAAGAAGACTCGTTCCGTGAGTTCATTCCGGTAAATGGCACCGTACTGCCCATCACCAGCATTTTCCTCGACGCCTCGGTAGGTGGCCGCGTGGAAGAAAAGTTCGTTGAAGACGGCGCTAAACTCAAAAAAGGCGACCCGATCATGCGCCTTTCCAACACCGATCTGGAGTTAAGCCTCGTCACACAGGAAACGCAAGTATATAATAACCTCACCCAAATGCAGATTGCCCAGACCGCGGCACAGCAAACCTCCATCGCCAACCGTAACCAGATGGCCGATGCTGAAAATGCATTGAAGGAAGCCAAAAGGGTGTTCGACCTCAATAAAACCCTCTACGAAAAGAAGGCTGTCGGGAAGCAGGAATATTTACAAGCAAAAAATAATTACGACTACCAAGTGGAGCGCATCAAGCTGACCCGCGAGAACATCGCCCAAGATTCCATACGCAGCGCCCAGACACTCAACCAGAACAAACAATTGTACGCCAGCGGCATGTCGGCCCTGGAATTGATGCGACGTAAGGTGGGCGACCTCATCCTGAGGGCGCCAGTGGATGGACAGCTAACGTCGTTCGATGCCGAAATCGGACAAAGCAAAAGCCCCGGCGAACGCCTCGGGCAGATTGACGTACTGACGGGCTTCAAGGTCCGTGCAGATATCGACGAGCACTATATCTCCCGTATTTATCCCGACCTCGAAGGGGAATTCACCTTCGCCGGTAAAAGCTACAAGCTCGTCATCAAGAAAGTATACACCCAAGTGACCAACGGCCGTTTCCAGGTGGATATGGAGTTTGTAAACGAGGTACCCGATGGCATCCGCCGCGGGCAGACCCTACAGATCCGGCTCGCCCTTAGCGATGAAACCAAAGCCATTCTGTTGGCCAAAGGCGGTTTCTACCAGCAAACCGGTGGCAACTGGGTATTCAAACTCACCGAAGATGGCAAAACCGCCTACCGCGTAGATGTACAGCTCGGCCGTCAGAATCCCGATTATTATGAGGTAATTGGCGGCTTGGAACCGGGCGATAAGGTAGTGACGTCGAGCTACGAAACCTATGACCGGGTACAGGAATTGAGCATCAACGATCGATGAAAACGGGATGGTACAGGTTGCCGTAGCCCCTTATATCAGCTAAGTTTGACCATTGTCGAGTGAAGGAGCCCCTTTCAGGCACCTTTGTACTAATCGTATAGATACTAAAAGATTTGGACCATGAGAAGAATTAGCAGCAGACCCCGCCTGCCCATTGCGACCACCTTGGTGGTCTGGTTTATTTTGGCCTCGCTGACCCAACAGACCACTGCCCAAAGTAAGCTGGAACCCGCCTATCAGCGGACGAGTTACACAGGTGAATCAACCGTGTTGGAAAATGCGTTCGTACAACTGAAAATCTTCAAACGGATAGATGGATGGGCTTGGGGCGAACTTTCAACCGCATCCGGCAAAATGATGGGCGTGCTGGACCATCTGGGAGAAATCATGCTTCGCGACCAGGATATCCCCATGCGGCTTACTGCAGATACCTTCCGACGGACATCGGGGCCCGAAGGTGAGTCGATTCATTTCGACGTTAAATCGATCGTGGTGCGGGAAAAGCTGGAGGGCACTTCATTTGAAGAGTGGATGAGATACCCATTTACAGAGCCCTGTCTGGTAGGCGAGGTAACCCTTACCCTGCTGTCCGACCAGCCTGTGGTACGCTTGGCATACCGATTGACTGCCACCGGCAACTACTATGCGAAGTATATCAGGGGGCCGTGGCTTAAAGTGGGCGAAGGATCTTTCGGCGTGGCGAAAGACGATTCCATGTTCCCGGGTGTGGAATGGACCATCGGTGATGAATGGTCTAGCGGAACCGACTATTTCAAGGACCCGTGGGCACTCCGCGTGGCACCCCACCCAAATCAGGTAACCATTCCGCTGATGGCTTTGAGCCACGCAGGAACAGGCATCGGATTGTCATGGAATCCCAACCAAGTGGCAACGCGGTGGTTCAACTATCGGTCACACATCCCTCAACCGGTATTCGCCACACCCAATTTCGTAGACCGCATGAACAACAATCTCATGGGCTTAATGATTCCGGATGCCACAGTGGAAGGCCATCAAAACGAAATATACGCATCCCAACCCTTGGAGCTACGTATCGGGCAGCAAGTCAATTTCGACGCGGAAATTTGGCTTAGCGAAGGAAACAGTCTCGACGTGGTGACCGATTGGGTGAAGCGGAACGGCTTGCCCGAACCGCCGGCACCGAAGTGGGATTTCCAAGAGACGCTGGACCGCATAGCAAACGCATACAATACTCACCTATGGCACGAAGGCAAGGGCTTCGGCATCCCCCAGAAAAACCAGATCGGCACTGGGGTACCAGGCTTCCTCGAGCGGTACGTACGCGAACACAAAGGCACCAAACTGGCAAAGGAGCTGCGGGCCAAAATGGATTGGTGCTACCAGCAGCGGAAACAGTCAAGCAGTGCGCAGGAACGGCTGGACGCTCAGCGGAAACGTGGCGATGAATTGTTGGAAATCCAACGGGAGGACGGTTCGTTCTATTTCGACCCGCACGGACGCCATTATCGAAAAGATGATTTCATCGTGGCAACATCGTTTGTTGAGCCGATGGGCCGTGAATATGATACCGCACTGGACATCGTCATCCTACCGGCCTTGAACCTGCTTGACATCGCAGCAACGACGGGCGACGACAAATACAGCGTTGCCGCACGGAAAGCGTTGGATTATGCCATGGAGATGATGCGCCCTGAAGGAGGCGATTTTTGGGAGACACCGTTGCACGCGGCAAACCTGCTGGCGGCGGGGCATGCGGCGATTGCCTATTATGAAGGTTACAAAGCTTTTAACGACGAGCGTTATAAAGAAAAGGCCATCTACTGGATGCGGTCCATCATCCCGTTCACCCACCTTTGGCAACCCATGGCTCACCACAGTATGATGTACAATACCAAACCGGTGTTATCTTCGAGCGATTGGTATTTTGCAAACTGGGTTCGCGACCACGTGCAATGGGAAGTGCTTTCCGTATTCCGCGACCTCACCAGTCGTGGCATCCAATGGGGGGATGTAGATCCGGAGATCGATTGGCGCCGATTCCACGAAGGCATTACGGTGGCCGCCGTGGAATGGTTGGTGGTACATACCGATAACAGCTGGCGCCCGCATAACGTCCCTTCGACATTTGAAGACTACCAAAAGGGGGCATTCGACTACACCTACCCCGATACCCATAACAGCATCACGGGGAATTATGGCGGAATGTTCATCATGCCCGATCCTATCGCGGCGAATATATACGGGGTGCTAGACGAGCGTAAGAAGAATTAGGTCAACCAGGCAAACCCGATCAAAGGTCTACGGGTTTGCCTGTTCTTACCGATTCATCGCAGGCGATGGCGATTCGCAGGCTGTCCACGGCATGTCGGGTCAATTCGTCCAAATCCAGATCAGATCTGATTGCCTCGAGGAAAAACCGCTGTTCGCGGTTGCACAGTTCCTGGTGGTCCGGTTCGTCTTTCAGGTCAATCCATTCATCGGGCTTTACGAACGCATTGTTATCATCGATTGCCGCGTGATGCACACGCAACGATTCTGTTTTCGTATGGGCTGCTACGTTGTCGGAGTGGCCACCCCCACCGGCCTCCCTTGCTACGATGGAAACCGAGCCCTTCGGCCCGATCACATCCTTGATGAAAAAGGCGGTCTCGCTGATCATCGGCCCCCACCCGGCCTCGTACCAGCCCACCGAACCGTCTTCAAAGCGGATCTGCAGCTGGCCATAATTATAGTTGCTTTGCGGAATATCTTCGGTAAGGCGCGCGCCAATCGCATTCACCTGCACGGGTTTGCTGTTGGTCATTTGGCACATCACATCAATGTAATGCACGCCGCAGTCGACGATGGGGCTTAGACTTTCCATGAGATTGCGGTGCACATCCCACATGCGGCCATGGCTTTGCTGGTTGAGGTTCATCCGCATCACTAACGGCTTACCCAATTGTCCGCTGAGTTGTACGAACCGCTGCCAAGACGGGTGGTAGCGAAGGATATAGCCGATTACCAGTTTCTTCCCCGTGCGCCTGGCGGCTTCAGCCACCCGCTCCGCCCCTTCGACGGTGTCTGCCAGTGGCTTCTCGATGAACACGTGGCAACCCTGCTCCATCGCCGCGATAGCGTATGCCTCGTGGGTGTCAGGATACGTGGATATACAAACAGCATCCGGCTTGGCGGCTTGGAGCGCCTCCCTATAATCGTTGTAAAGTGGGTAGTCACCGCCCAGCTGCTCGTTTAAACCCACATTGCTGTCGCCCCGGGATACTAGTCCGCAGATTTCGAAACCATCCATTTCGTGATACGCATGTGCATGCGAAGCACCCATATTACCGCAGCCGACAACCAATACACGCACCTTACTACCCGTTTTTTTCATTTTTATTTTCTTTGTTTATTTTCCTTACGCCCTTCTTGGCAACATCTATTGCCTACCATGCTGTTCATCCACCGGTCGGTCTCTGAACGAAATCAGGAATACAACCAGCACCACGGCGGCGATACCCGCCGGAACTAGCCAAACCCCTTGCCAATTGAACTGCGCGGCCGACCCTTCCGGCAACATAAACCATTCGGTAATCAATCCCGCAATGTACGAACCAATCAGCATACCTACTCCGTACGTTGCAACAGTAATCAATCCCTGCGCAGAACTACGGATACGGTCACCAGCCGTACGATCCACATAGATCTGACCGGATACAAAAAAGAAGTCATAGCATACCCCATGCAGTAAGATACCTAGATACAGCAGTCCCATGCCACTGTCGGCATCACCAAAAGCAAACAGTATATAGCGCACAATCCATGCAATGATCCCGATGACTAAAATCATTTTGATGCCAAGGCGCCTGAAAGCAAAAGGTATAACGAGCAAAAACAGAAATTCTGAAAGTTGTCCTAAGGTCATCTTTCCTGCTGCATTCGTTATCCCGAGATCATTCAGATAGGGGTTGGCGAAACTGTAATAAAAGGATAACGGGATGCAGATAGCCAATGATGCCAGGAAAAAAACCGAAAACGATCGCTGTTTGAATAACACCAGTGCCTCTTTTCCTAACACAGCGCCTAAGCTGGTTGTTGCAGTCCGGTCTGGCGGCGTTTCGGGAAGTGTAAAGCTCACTAATCCAAGCACCGCCGACGCTCCTCCTGCAAGGTAAAACATGGAAGTGCTGCTTTCCATGCCGAAGTAACCTAACAACAGACCCGCAACAATCCAGCCGACCGTACCAAACACCCGGATAAGCGGAAATTCCCTGCCAGCATCTTTGAGCTGGCGGAAGGTGACGGAATTCATTAATGCCATGGTTGGCGCGAACAACAATGCGTAAAGTAACAACAGCCACCAGAACACGCCGTAATCGGCCGTATTTGCCAGTATAAGCAGAACGCCGGCACCGAGCAGGTGTAGTACACCGAGCACCCGTTGTGCTGCGAAATAACGGTCGGCCACCAGCCCTACAAATACCGGCGACAACGCCGCAGCGATAGAAAAGTTGGCATAAGCCGAGCCCACCTGTACAGCGCTCGCACCGAGCTGGTCGAACAGGTAGGTGCCCAGTGTAACATACCAGGCCCCCCACGTGAAAAATTCCAGGAACATGGCCAGCGAGAGCCGGACCCGAAGCCATAACGGCATATCTATTTCTCCCTATCGATTATAAAATTTCAGCCAATCGATGCTGAACAGCGCCTTATCCCCCGCCTCGTCCTTTACAAATACAAAATAGAGGTCATGCACGCCACCGATGTCATCCACTAATCCCATCACTTCTTTCCAGCCATTTTCCGCGCCGCTGAAATTACCCGCTGGTACTTCCAAACGGGAAACCACCGGTCCGACGATACTGTCCAGGTGTACCTCGATGGTACCTCCCGCACCGCTGGCCTGCGCCCTGTAGCCGATCTGCCGCACATGTGTCAGGTCGATATTCCGGAAAGAAATATAACTTCCGTTCTGGATGCCGTACACGTAGGACATAAATGCCGTGGTGACGGTGGCAATCCGTACATTTCCTGCATCGAAATCCTCTGCCTGGATCTGCGGGTTGCGTAGCAGGATATGGTCGCTGCCATTCAATGGGGGTATCCCATGGGCTCCCTGATCGGTATAACGAGCACTAAGCAGGTAGGCGCCGTCTGTGTCTCCCTCGCTATGGCCGTCAAGCTGCAGTACGCCATGTGGCGGCAACTTCTGCCGCCCGGCTCCGAGCGATAGAATATAACGGACCATTTCCCGCGCATCGCCCTCGGCCAACTCGGGATGTGGCGACATCGCCCGCTCTCCCCAGTTGCCGCTACCGCCATCGATTATTTTGTTGACCAGGAGCGCTTCGGCCCCCGGCTTATCCACATAGCGGGCAGCCACGGCCTGATAAGTAGGGCCTACGGATTCTTTATCGATGGAATGGCACGACTTGCAATCCAGGTTGGCAATCAGCTGCTGCCCTTTCAGGTAACGCAAGCTGTTCGGATCCTGTCCGCCACTCAGCACCAGCGCTGCGTCTTTGCCATGGGGTATATAGCCGAATGCCACGTCTACATCGTCCATGGATACACTGTCTTCTTTATCCGTTGCTTCTACCGTATAATCCAGCGTACCGCCGTCCCAGTAAAAGCTGCGGTTGGCTGAGGTACGGATGTGTACATCCGGTGGCGTATTGCCTACATAAATCCGGGTCGAAGTGGTTCCTTCACCGCCGTGGCCATCCCTCACGGTCAGCTCCACGTCGTAGATTCCCGGCTTGGCAAATGTATGCGAGACGGTCTCGCCGTGATTATCTTCATCCTCCATGCGCCAACGGAAGGACAGCTTGTCGCCGTCGTCATGGTCCATGGATCCACCGGCCGATAAAGACACGGTTAATGGTGCTGCTCCATATTGTTTGTCTACCGCTATCGACGCAACCGGCTTACGGTTCCCCTCCGCGTATTCAATCCGCACCAAGCGGGCGTTGGTATTCTTCGAGAACCAGTTTGTACCGTACTCCAACAGATAAATCGCGCCGTCAGATGCAAATTGCATGTCCACCGGCGCATCGAATTTCCAATGGTCCAGGAAAGGTTCCATTTCTTTGAAGTTTCCAGCCTCATCGAAGCTTACGGCCATAATCCACCCCCTGATCCATTCGAAGATGAAAAGTTTCCCGTCGTAATATTCAGAAAGCTTATACGGCGCATTTTTAAAATGCTTGCTGTGATAAACCGGACCCGCCATGGCGCTCGCTCCGCCGTTGCCTACCAGCGGAAAGTATGTTGAGTTGTTCTTCCCATACCAGATCATTGCGGGCCTAGCCGGGGGCAGTTCCTTCAGCCCCGTGTTGTTGGGCGATTCATTCATCGGCTTCGACGGATCCTTTCCGGGACCGAGTTCCCCTGTCGCATAATCGTACTTTCCGAAGACCTGGTTATTGCCCAGGAAATAAGGCCAGCCGTAATACCCCGGTTTCCGCACTTGGTTGATCTCGTCGAAGCTCATCAGCTCGCCGTCCGAGGCCTTCAGCTTGGTATCCGGACCGACATCCCCGAAATACAGGTAGCCCGTTTCGGCATCGATGCTATAACGGTAGGGGTTGCGAGCACCCATCACATAGATTTCCGGGCGTGTGCCCGCTGTGCCCTCGGGAAACAGGTTGCCCTCCGGGATGGCATAGCCCCCTTCCGGCAGCGGTTTGATCCGCAGGATTTTCCCTCGCAGGTCGTTCGTATTGGCCGTGGTAGCCTGGTCGTCAGAAAGCTCCCTCCCCGGGCGTTCATCTACGGGCGTATAGCCATTCGTTTCCTCGGCATTGGTATTATCGCCCGTAGACAGGTAGAGGTTCCCATGCGTGTCGAACTTCAGGTACCCTGCAGAATGGCAGCAGTAGATACGCTGCGTTGGGATTTCAAGGATGACGGTTTCCGTCGACCGCAGCAAGCTGTCGTTGCGAAACTCCATCCGCGACAATCGGCTCACCGCCTTCTCTCCCGCCACCGCGTAATAGAAATACAGCCAGTGGTTCTTCTCGTAATCCGGATCGGCAACGACCCCCAACAACCCATCTTCGATGCCGCTGAACACCTCGAAATTCGCCACCGCACGGAGCTCCTTCGTGGCGTCTTTGTACAACCGTACCCCGCCCTTACGCTCTACGAAAAGCACATCGTTTCCGGGAAGGATAACCATTTCCATCGGCTCATCGAGGCCTTCGGCCAATACGGTACGCGTATAACGGCTGCTGTCGGGCTTCACGGTCGGATCGCTACTGCCGGCGTTGCTGCAGGATGCCAGCGAAGCAGACAAAATAATTCCCAGACAAAAGAAAATCAATGGTTGGTTCATCTTTCTAAAAGATACTAATAACTTGTTTCTAAGTTATACTGATTATTTGAATGTTGCTGAAACTTATCGCTGGGATAGTCGATTTCAATCCGTAGGCCAAGCCGTTTCAACACCTTGGCTTCGAATAAATGATTGAAAATCCGCAAGGATCTTTCCTTCTTTCCGTACTTCAGCAGGTGTTAACGCTTTCTTGCGGGCATACGAAATAAGTAGCCCGACCGCTTCTCCGATACTCCACTCAACGGGGTGGAGGCGATAACATCCGTTGGTGATGTGGGTTGTCCCGATATTTTTATTGGCCGGCAGCAAATTCTTCATCCGGATGGGAAGCAAGGCTCCCAAAGGAATCTGAAAACGCAAGGAATCAAAATCAACGTAATTTACCCGGTTGCTGCTGGGATGTAAATCAATGTGATAATAGCCGATCCCGACGCTATCAGAGAATTCCGCGGCCCTGTCCTTCTCGGTTTGAGCCACCATTTGGCGGTTTGCCTTACCCACATGTTCCTCACGTATGGTAAACAGCGCTTTGATACGCCGCGATTCCCGTACATAGGGGTATTTCGCCAATCCGTCCGCTGTACCCATCACATCTTTCCGCAGCCGCAGCCCCGGCCATCCTTTTCCACCGTCGGGTCTGGGAGCCTCGGTTTGAAGCCAGTAAAGCAACGAAAGGCTCAGTGCTTTGGCCGCAGTGACATGTTTGTCGAATTCCTCTTCGGAAACACCGACAATATTCCCCAGCATGTAGTCGTTCTGTGGCCAGTTTACCAGGGAAATATCTCCCGGATACGTTCCAGGCACAAAATTATCTTTGCTAATGATTTTCCGGTAGTTCCAAAGGTTGAGTGCATCGCCAGTCTGCTCTCCACGGGGATCAAACCCCAATTTTTTCGGTTGAAGTGTTTTCGGATTGGAGTAGTGCAATTCCAATAACCTTCCCGGCCACGGCGGCGTAAGATTCGGCACGTGATTTCTCCAGAAGGCATAATTGTCAGGCTTCTTAATGGTATGATCTTCCCCCGGCACATAATCCATTGCGAAGCACATGGTAAACGCCTGATTGTTGGACGGGTCGGCTTTTTCAGGCGCGTGTAACTCATCGGTGTCCGTTTTCGACTCCGTACCTGTAACGAACTCCGTTCCTGTAAGCGGCAATAAGTCTCCCAGCTCTGTCGCGTCCACAAAAAATGGCGCCGCCAGCTTCTTCATGGCTCCGGTCCGGCTTTCTCTGACATGGATTGCTTTCACTCGATCGTCATCTGTATCCGCGGCGGTGACCTTGTGCTCCAACAACAGTGTTAGCTGTCCGGTGCTGAGGTACGGATTTAGCATATCAGTCAGCACGGCCAGGGCCACGCGTGGTTCGTGGCATAGTCTCGAAACCGCACCGTTGCCCGGGTTCAGCAGCGGATCACCCATTGCAGTTTCCGTTAACGGGTAATTTCTCCGGTAGTAATTCCGCACGCCGTTCCGGAAGTCGCGATATAGCTGCGTAGCACCGGTCGTTTCGATCCATGCGTGCTCATCGGGCGGCACCCCTTGCTGGGTCAACTGCCCACCAATCCAATCGGTTTCTTCGGTCATGATAACCGACTGTCCATTACGGAGGGCAGCCATCGCTGCTGCAAAGCCACCCAAGCCGCCGCCTGCAATGACGACATCTGCTTCCAGCTGTTCCGTCCCATCGGATTTCTTGATCTGTTTAACCGCTGCCTGTGCAGATAAGCTCGATAACGGAGCGACAGCAAAAAGGCCGCTACTCACTGCTAATGTTTCTAAAAAATTCCTACGTCTCACGATCTTTTAGTTAAGGACTCGACATCAAGATTTATCTCAGCCTCAAATGTGCGGTTCCAAGATAGGAAAAAAACGAATAGGGCCTCTGTTATGCAACGCATCAACACTAATTTTCTTTAACATTCAGCATGTGAGAAACAACGGATTCAAAATCCTCTTCCGCTATCTCCAATGTGGAAATAAGTTCCCACAATGACTCGTCTTTTTCTATCAATACCTGAGTAGAAATAATCCAGCTTTGGATCCACCCGGTTAATGTGGACCAAGCGCCCCAACCAGCGTCCGCATTCGACGCCCAGTAATCCCAGTTTTCATAATTAAAAGCTCGGAACCAGGCCCCATCAATACTTTTAAACTTTTCACTCTTCACCTGTATTCTAGTTAAAAAATCAGATAACTTTAGAAGAGCTTCTTTATACTCGAGATTAGATGTTGCCTTGGCCGCTTCGTTTAAACCTATAAAAGCAAAATTTGTAGTGTACAACATATCGGCTATTGGATCTCCGTTTTCAAATATCAAAGGAGCCTCATGATTACCATACTCATTATTCGATTGAGGTCTACCAAACAAACCCAAAGTCGCATCGCCTAGTTCTTCTCTAATAGCTCCTGACTCCACTTGATTTTTAAGCACGTCACGAACCATCGTATCAAGCCATTCAATGTGTTGACGGCTTGGGTTTACCTGCACCAACCAAGCTAAGGGCAATAACATTCGAGCGCGTTCTTGTTGAATTCCATTCGTCCATTTCCATTTTGAAGGATATGCATCCATCGTATTCCCAATTCCTTCAACTGCCTTTTCATATAAAGGTTCGTAGCCTATCTTATGATACAGCCATAAATAACACGCCCATAACCAGGATTCAAAATGTGGGTGAGGGTTAATGTTCTCTCTATTCCAGTAATATTCCCATCCGTTTTTTTGAATATCTTCTTCTTCCAGCCGGGCCTCCCGGAAACCTTTTTTTCCGGTCGTTCGAAAGTTGGCAATAACGGCTTCCATTACTTTTCTATTCCATCGTGTTTCTCGCATTAAAGCTGAAGCTGTAGCCATTCCCAAAATTGAACGTGCATTATCATCACCGTAGTAAACCCACTGATGCGTAGCTGACCAACCCAAAAGCCCAAACGTCGGACTATTAGGGTCACCCCTTGGTCCAAGACGAAAATGATCGAATGAAAAGTCAATCAGATTTGCGGCAATTTCAGCATACTTTTCATTCTCCAGCAAGTCTGCCGATAGAGCGAATGCCATAGCGGACTCTCCTTGGACATCATTTCTCAACCAGTATCTGTACTTTTGCAATCCGTCAGGATAAATATACGATGAGTGTCCTTCTAAAACGCCAAGCGAGCCATCTCCATCTTTTAAAGTTGCTGGAAGTTCCGGTCCAACGGGCATAAGTCCATCTCCCATATATTTTTCTACCCAGTCTTTTTTCCAGGATTCATCAATTAAAAAGTGTCCATTAAAAAACCATTTGATCCCTTTTTCTACGGACTTTTTTCTGGCATTATGAGAGAGTTTTTCTTCTTTCTGGAAGGAAGGGTGTACGTAGGACAACCAAGTGCCAAACTCAAATGTAGAACCTGTTAAATGAGATAAAATCTCTTCCCAAGCTATTTGCCAATCTTTTTCCGGCATAAACCTGCTTACTGCATACCTACTTAAAGGAGATGTTGAAATCAAAATGTTATCAGTCAACTTATACAATAGAGGCAATTTATGAGTACCCTCTAATCCAAACACCGCTTTATCAAAGCCGGCCACCTTAGCTATAGATAACAATTGATTGTCTGATATGGAGGGTATAATTGGGCTTGAGTTGACCGTGAGCAGCGATAAATAAGGCAAGTTTTTAAAAAAAGAAGTGTCCGTAACGACCACTCTTTCTATTCCAATCGTATCAACCTTCAACGGCTGGATGGCTGCTATATCCGAATACTCGACATATACTTTAAGTTCCTTTTCTTCAATCAAACTTATTTGATAATCCTTTAGCTTATTTATATTTGCTCCATCAGATAAAAACAAAACCATCCCTTTTGAGGGTACTTTTTGCAACGCCTCATCAAGTGTATTATGTTTTTTTACATTAACGCCCTCGTTCTTTAGGTTTAATATTAAATCGTTCTCCGGTCCTATGTAATGGATATAACCCTTATCGCCACAAGACAAAAAAAACATGAAAATCAAAAAAACATATAGCGGTTTATTTCTCATCGTATCATCATGTTACTATCGTCGATGACTGAATTCTGACTCCTTTTTTTGTCTTTTAGCAATTATCTCTGCTAAATAGTAATACAGCTGGTTATCATCAGGATTATCAGAGTGAAATAATTGATAAAAAGCATCTCCTCCCTGATAATAAGCAACCTCCATGGTATCCCATACGTTATACTCATCGAATACGCGAATATAATCTCTCATGCGATAGCCCCACCCATTCTTTGCCAAAGCTCTTTCATCAAACTCCATTTCCATACTCATACCGTATTTCAACGCATCTTCACAAGCCTTCTCTATTTGAGAAATCTGACGGTCTTCGTTAAAAAAATAATTTGGTTGATAAAAAGCCTGATTAAAACCTAGCTTTTCCCATTCATTGAATCCATCTGAATTAAAATAAGGGATCCAATATAATTTATAGCCTATATCATTAGCGTAATTTATAACATCCGTAACCAAATCTCTACTGTTTGTCGCTTCTTCAGCAACCCAATAAAATCCGGCTAACGCTAAATTTTCGGGGTTAGCATCATTAAAACGTTCAATTACATAATCTATAAACCATTTACATGCAGCAAGCCGATGCTCTTGTTTCGAAAAATCCATTGCGACCCCACCTATTTCACCCCAGTCTCTTTGATTCGGGATAGGTTCAGGAACGGTAATTACAACTTTTCTTTTTGTGAATCCATTCCTATTCGAATCGGTTAGGACATCCGAAACTTGATCATTCAAAGCCATAATAGCGTTTCCGTCTTTAAAATAATTGTCAACCAGATTTTTCCATTCAACTTTGCGCGCAGGCAAATCTTTGTAATATGACGCAAAACCTCTGGTTCCATCATGAATTTCTAGAAACAAAAAGCCATCAAATAACCAATCCCTTTCCCCTTCTTCATTTACAAGCGAGACATAAGGTTCAAAGTGTTCTTTATTCCATTTTATGGATCTATGTGCACCGCCATCATATATCAAAACTAAATCTCGGATAGAAGAGGTCGTCTTATCATCTTTAACATCAGGTTGCGAATGTGAGGTTAGCGGTATTACCAGTAATAAGTATAAAGTTTTCTGTAAAAGCTTAAATTTAATCATATTGATGCTTTTTTAATGGTTTACAATTACTTGGGTCGTTCTACTACAAACTTGGAAAACTTATGATATAGCGCTATATCTTTGCTATTATCGGAATTGGCCAACTCATAAATTGCTTTATCTCCTTGATAATATGCAATTCTTTTATCCCAAACGCCATACTCTTCAAAAGCTTCGATATAGTCTTCTAGCCTATACCCCCACCCGTATTTATCTAAAGCTCTATCATCAAACTCGATCTCCATATCCATGTCGTAACGGATAGCATCTTCACACGCTTTAGTTAAAAACGAATGTGGGGTTTGATCGCTAAAAAAATAGTTCGGTTGATAGTATGCAAAATTAAAAGTTAACTGTTTCCACTGAAAAGCTCCGTCAGAGCCGTGATAAGGAATCCATATAAACCCATATTTTAAGTCATTTAAGTAGTGACTAATATCGGAGAGTATACTTCGCGTATTTGTAGCTTCTTCGGCAATCCAATAAAACCCCGATAGTTCAAGGTTCTTATAATCAAATTCATTAAACTTGCTCCTCACATAATCTATATACCATTTACACGCTTCAATTCTATCCTCAGCTTTCGAGAAGTCCAGCATTTGCCCATCTCTTAGGCTCCCCCAGTTTTTTTGACCTCGTATAGGTTCAGGAATTCCGATTACGATTTTATGTTTATCCTTTGGCTTTCCTATTCTAGAAGACGCCCTTTCTATCAATTTGTTTAATGCGCCCAAGTTATTATGGGACTGAAAATAATGATCCGCCAACAATTTCCAGTCTTGTTGGTTTGCAGGGTTAGGTGTATACCCCGTCGCAAAAGTTTTCCCTGAACCATTATGGATTTCTAAGAATAAAAAAGAGTCAAAAATCCAATGTTCCACACCTATCTCATCAACATAGGTTACATAGGGCTTTAAATAATCTTCATTCCATTGATGAGCTCTGTGCGCTCCGCCAGAGTAAAGAAGCACTAAATCATTATTCTCTAATATTTCTTCTCTATCTTTTTCTCTATCATAAAACGTTTCTCGATTAACTTCCTCCTCCGATACTTTTTCATCAATACGCTCTCTCTTGCTACAAGAGACAGTCATCGTTAATACCGAAATAATCAATAAATAAAAGCTTTCCTTTTTCATATCAAAATGAAGAACGAGTAAGTATATGTAAACTTAGCGCTTATTTATTCCAACCCCATAAGGTCACCTCACTAAGCGAAATAAAGTCATCATTTCGATAATTTTCAACAACTTTAACTCTTAAATATCTTACACTCGGGCTACTTTCTTTCTCAAAGTTTAAATTATCACCTTCTCCAAAATCATCTAAGGTTGACTTTGAGTTATCCAACGTTCCCAACCTTTCCCAATCACTCCAGTCTCCTTCTTTTGGCGGGTTTCCTTCCTTCATGTAACCCCATAATTCATATACTTTAGGACAAACATTCGTATATGCCCAATAAAGATTTGCTTTAAACTGCTTTAAATCATAATAACTCCCATCATATCGAGTACCTATATCGAAAGTAAAAGTGCCTCTCGTTAAATAATTTCTATAACCAATAGAGCCATAATCACCTGGTAATAACATATATTCATCGTCCCATAAGTATGAAATACTTCCTTCTTCAACACCTCCATCATTATCTAATCTATACTCGGAAAACTGAGTTTTATCTGCTTTAATATATTCTGGGATTGTAGCAGTTAATGTATAAGTCAGATCATCAAATAAATCATTAATTACAATTTCGTGGGGTTCATTCAGGTTAAGGACTAAAACCGTATCATGAGGTGCTAGGAGCTTAGCTCTTTTGGAAACCTTTAACTTGACCTCTACTTCTTCTAAACTCTTAATATTAAAAAATTCCAGTTCAATCGTTCTATTCTTATCTGAAATATTTGCAACGACTTCCTGGGGACCATCTTGGGCGGTCACCGATTTTATCGGGGTCAAAACTGGATTCAAAGGAATCGTTTCATCGAAACTATCCAAGCCACATGATGAAAACATCATAAATCCTCCAACAAATAAAATGATTCCTAAATAATAAGTTATATTTTTCATTTTTGATATTGTCTTGAATTAAAATACTACCACCATGGATTCTGTACTAAGGCTTTACTCTTATTAATTTCCGACTGTGGAATAGGGAATAAATAATATGCTTTCTCAAAAACCCTTGTTTCAAAAGGAACCACTTCATAGAAACCAGTAAAAGAAAAGTTATTTGAAGCCGCATCACCCGCATTTATATCCATCCCCCACATACGGCCACCATCTCCCCACTTCCTATTATCAGGGGTATTGCCCCCTCCGGTATCGGGTGTATGAGCTAACCATCTTCTCCGAGAAGTAAAATAACGGTCTCCTTCAAAGCACAGCTCTATTTGTCTCTCTCTTAATATTAAATCCCGCTGTAAATCTTTATTGCCGGCGATCTCTGGATTAGTAGCAAAAGCACTCGGAACTCCCGCTCTTTCTCTAATCATATCCCAATACTTTCGGATATCCGGATTTCCCGGATCATATTCATTAAGAGCTTCTATATAATCCAAGAGTATCTGTGCATAACGTATAAGAACATTATTATACTGCTGAGGAAAAACGCGGTCACGCATATTGGCCAATGGATCATTATTCTTTTGAGCCAAATATCCCGTTCGTGAAAAAAACGTGTATGATCCAGATTGACGTGAAACACCTCCATAATACAACTCAGCTCGACCAAAACCGTCTTTCTGACCCGGTGAGTTATAGTAATCCCGTTTCTCTTTATCATCAGGTAGTTGAGGGATAATCCTTTTATTATACAAGATAGCAGCATAAAAACGAGGTTCTCTATTCGCATACATATTCCAGTCTCCTTCCCAATGCCCCCAAGCTCTGCTCTCTCTTATATCAGCAATTATTTGCTTACGCCCTTCTTCCGTAGACACATCTCTATTATTTGGATTCCATTTGGCATGTGGAGCTGTTGAGAATCCAGACGCAACGTACCCTGACGTCGGGTCATCAATCGTTTTCCCATTTTCCATCAAGAACGCATCTACAATGCGCTGAGTAGGGCCTACACCTCCCAAATTATTAGGACCTGGAGAAGTGTGTATCATCCACGCTTGCGTATTTCCTTCACCTGCAGCAGCAAAAATGATTTCACTGTTCCATTTTTTTAAATGGACATCCACTAGCGATTTATAAGGATTAAACGGTTCACCTCCTCCGTCACTGTTTTTATATAGACGTAATCTGGATTCGGGATTATTTTCAGAAATATTTATTACCTCTTTACTTGCTTCTGCTGCTCTCTTCCACTTCGACTCATCATAGGTAGTATTGACCAAAAGGGTGCCATCAAGATTTTTAAAATCTGCGTACTCCGAATTCCCATTCCATTGTGGACTTGCGGCATAAGTAAGCACAATAGATTTCACAGATTTGCATACGATCTTATTGGGCTTTCCCATTTGGTTTTGATCATCCCACCAATGAAGAGGCAAATCTTTTTCCGCTGCATCCATCATTTCCACAATATAATTTACAACATTGTCAAACGGTTCACGAGGCATTGAAGCAAAGTCTGCATCATTTGGATATAATTCTTTTATTAAAACGACAGGACCATATTGACGCAATAACAACCAATAATAGTATCCTCGTAAAAACTTTACCTCCGCTTTATACTGTGTTTTCAAAGCTTCGCTTAATTGAGCACATTTATCTACATTATTCTCAAACACAAGAGAGGCTCTTATTGCCCTGTACCAAAGTGCATATTTGTTATAAAAGCCACCGTTTGGATCCCAATTACCTAGATTAATAGGATAAGTATTATAGACTGTCCAGCTCAAGTCGATTTCGTCCGATAAGCCAAGCCAAGGATCATCTTGGTGAAGATTATGCTTCGGTATAGCCGCATAAACGTTCGCAAGATATTTCTCAACTTCTGTTCTTGAACTCCAAACCATATCATCGGTTTTCATATCATCTGGCAGTTTGTCCAAGAAGTCTGAACACCCGGACAACAAGATAAATTGAAATAAAAATAAGCTTATTATGATTCTTTTCATTTTTCTTAATTTTTAAAAAGTTGTTCTGATTCCAACGTTTATTTTCCTTGACAAAGGATATCTATTCCCGTTTGCCGTACCCGTTTCCGGATCCCACATATCCCAAGGTGAAAACAAGGCTACATTATTCGCTAATACGTGAATTCTTAATGCTTGAAGTCCCAAAATAGACACCATATTTTGGCCAAAAGTATACCCCATTTCTATTTCAGCTAATCTCAACAAATTACCACTATAAATATTTCGAGTCGATCGTTGCCAATTATTAGTCGACCTTCCATCCGAGAGTCGGGGGTAAAAAGCATCTGGATTCGGATTATCTACTGTCCATCTGTCTAATGCTTTTTCAAATACGTTCCCTTTGCCCACACCCTCGCTAAATGGTATAAAAGTCGAACCTCCTAAAGCATACGTTGCACGAGCTTGACCCCGAAAGAAAACGCCTAGATCTATTCCTTTCCACATAAACTGAGAACCAAAACCATAGATAATCTCTGGGATATTTGAATAACCGATGGCCACTTCATCGTTTGCGTCAATAACACCGTCATCATTTACATCTTTATACTTTACATCACCAGGACGAACGGAACCAAATTTTTGCTCAGGGCTATTGCTAATCTCTTCTTGATTTTTAAATAGACCTTCAGCTATATACCCAAATTGTTGACCTAAAGGATGGCCTGTTCTCATTCGGTACTCATATTCCATATCAGGCTCATCCATTTCTATGACCTTATTACGTGTAAATGAAAAATTTCCATAAAAACGATAATAAAAGCCTCTTATATTATTATTAACCTCGATCGTAGTTTCAACCCCTTTGTTCTCCATTATTCCCATATTAGCATAGGGAGTTGAATTGACACCTGCAACTCCCGGCAAAGATTGTCGGAGAATCAATATATCTGACCTTCTTTCATGAAACAGGTCAACATCCATAGTAAAGGCATTATTAAACATTCCAAGCTCGAATCCAACGTTCGTTTTTAAGCCTTTTTCCCATGTCAAATTAGAAACCCCAATTTGGTCTTCACCTATCCCTGCTACATTAGTAGGGTTGAAGCCAAAGCCATATCCGCCAAGCCCCCCTCCCCAAGTAGAAAGATATCCATAACGCAAATTATCCGGCAGCGCATCAGACCCCACCAATCCGATAGATCCTCGTAATTTAAGAAGACTGATAGGCTTAAAGTTCCAGAATGATTCATTTGTAATTAAATAACCAATAGCACCCGCCGGAAATACCCCAAACCGATTGTGTTTAGGAAAATTTTCTGAACCGTTATACCCTAAATTAAACTCTCCAAAATACACGTCATTAAAAGCATAAGTCGCTCTAAAAGCTACGCCTTGCTTTCGATAGGGCAAAGCTGTTATTGAGCTACCTGCGGTTCCGTTAATAAAGTCACGCTGATAATACATGAGCATGCCTCCAACTCTGTGTCGGCTATTAAACAAATGGTCATAGATTAATTGAGCTTTCGTTTCGATAGCTCTATTTGACCCTGCACTAGTCGCGTAACTTAAGTATTCGTTACCTTTATCAACCTCTTTTACAGTTAAGTCGCCTGTATCATCATCTATATCCTCAACCGAATAAGTAGTTGATGTCTTATTCCTTCGCTGCAACGTGTTATTATATGCATCAAAAGAAAAATAGGCTTTGAAATCTAATCCTTCGACAAATCTGGACAAGTCTTGATTAAGCACAACTTGACTCATTACTTGCGTATTGAATCGGGTATTATAGCCCGATCCGTGCAATCTTTCTGCAGG
Organism: Parapedobacter flavus; assembly: GCF_035818675.1. Lineage (NCBI taxonomy): Bacteria > Pseudomonadati > Bacteroidota > Sphingobacteriia > Sphingobacteriales > Sphingobacteriaceae > Parapedobacter > Parapedobacter flavus. The sequence continues at coordinate 110,111 of NZ_JAYKZZ010000011.1, read as the reverse complement.
ATTGGACTCTCCTACTTGGCTCGGAGCTCCCCAGCCCCATTCAATAGAACCGTCAATGGGATTTCGGCCAATCGGAAGTCTAACAGGGTTCCCTATAGGAGTTGCCAAATAGGACCAATAAAATAATTCCTCGGCAGGACTACCAAAATAGGTCGAATAAAGTGTCCTCGTTCCCACGCCAGGTTCGTGAGCATCAGTCAAATGCGCTCCAATCTCTAAATTTATGACGGTAGATTTTGACAGGGTAACGTCAATATTGGACCTGAAGTTGTACCGTTTTAATTTAATATTTGTACTATAATCATTCAATCCAAAGTCCTTAAAGTTTCCATTGTCTTGAAAAAAGCCACCGCTAATAAAGTATCGAGCTCTCTCTCCACCCCCTCTGACCGTTAGGTTTGCATTCGTATTATTTGACCATTTTTTAAATATCTGATCGAACCAATTGACATTGGGGTATAAAAATCTATTTACATCCCGCTCTAAAAAATCTATGTAATTCTCAGAATAATTTTCTCTTCCAAAAGCCTCATTATATAATCGAGCGTAATCTGGTCCGTCTAAAAACTTGGGCATATTAGGCAGGTCTGAAACTCCTGATTCTATTTTAGCTTCAATACTTGCCTTTTGAGGAACCCCTTTGCGCGTGGTAACTAAAACAACTCCATTTGCTGCCCGCACCCCATAAACTGCAGTAGCTGAAGCATCTTTTAAAATGGAAATCGATTCAATTTCTTCAATAGACAGATTAGACATATCTCTCTCAACTCCATCAACCAAAACAAGAGGACTCTTATTTGAACCAAGGGTAGCAATTCCCCGAACCCAAAAAGAAGCATTGTCGTATCCGGGCTCCCCTGATCGTTGAACAATAGTGGCACCAGCTATTTTACCAGACATAGATGCTACAAGCGACCGCTGTGGAATAACTAAATCGCTGGTCTTAATTGTTGAAATAGCCCCTACGACACTTGCTTTTCGTTGAGACCCCATTCCCACTACCACAATTTCATCGAGTAACTCGACATCCTCTTCCAAGATGATATCCAAAACTATTTTGTTATCCAAAGGGACGTCTTGCGAAAGATAGCCTACATATGAAAGCCTTAACACCGAGTTCAAGGACGGAACATCTATTATAAATTTGCCTTCAAAATCTGAAGCCACGCTTCTATCAGCGTCTACCAACATCACGCTTACCCCTGACAGTGCTTCTCCTTTTGAATTTTTTATTGTTCCTCTGACTTCGATTTGTGCATATGCATAATTGCTCAGCAATAGAAAAGTCAGAAAATAAAAAACAATAAAAATCCGTGAAAATTTCCTCGTCGGAAAAAATGATACGATTAATTTCATTCGAATATGTTTAAATCAGTTATTTTGTTTATCAATCAATTATAAAATCAGCAGGAATAGAAATTTCCATTTTTACATGCGATACGCTTTTGTGTTTAACTGATTAGGTCAGTTTCATCTTCGTTATCTGTACTTACGGTAAAAATCGATCTCTATAGCTTATGCCGCATTCACGTCAAACTCCAGATTAGGCTCTAACTGCTGTAACTATTTTTTGTAATACGCGATTAGCTTACCTTTCCTGTAGTTGTTCAGATGTTCCGACCCCGTTCTTTGAATTCCATGTTATCACGATGGTCTCAATGGCCACTTGCTTGCTTTAAGGATTTTACGAAAGGGCATTGCAATACGTTTTATCATAATTTTAGTGTTAGTTTTGAATGTTGTTTATATCGCCGTCAATTTTTAAACATACTTTGATCTTGATTTATACCCATTAAGAGCAAAAAAAACAATATATATATAACACGCGGCGGGCACTAAGAATGCAATGCCCCAACTAAACCCGTCGATGAGCAGCCCCTGCAAATAAGGAATTGCCGCCCCCCCAACAATAGCTGACGACAAAAGACCGGATGCTCGGGTGGTATAACGTCCCAGCCCTTTTATTGACAAGGAGAAAATAACAGCGAACATCACCGAGTTACACAGTCCAACCGCAATCATTGTCCATGCCGAAAAATAGCCACCCGAAGAAATGGAAAGAACGATAAGGAGGACAGATAACGTCGATGCATATACCAACACTTTCTCCGGCTGGAGCACCTTCAACACCATCGCTCCAATCAATCTTCCAATCAACATTCCGCCCCAATAAAAAGCCACATAATTATTAGCCCGGTGCTCCTCAATATGGAGCCGATCTGCAACATAATTGGTGAGGAACGTGCCAATAGCAACCTCGGCACCCACATACATGAATATGCCCAATAAGCCAAAATTCAAGTTACGGAACGAGAAAATTCCCCGTTGAGCTTGACCGCCCGTAGGCGACAAACGCGTCACGTGATTGCTAACCTTTGGCAAGGAGAGAAAAGAAACCAGCAATGCGATGAGAAACAAGACCCCACCTATTGCCAAATAGGGAATACTGACGGCGTCGCTCGATGCATTGGATTCGGATAACCTGGACAGGATAAAGTGCGCACCGAAAAGGGGGGCTACCGTGGTACCGATGGAACCCACGCCTTGTATCAGCGTGAGCCGCGACGACGCAGTTTCGGGCTTTCCAAGTAAGGTAATATATGGATTTGCTGCTACCTGCAATAGTACTATTCCAATAGCAAGCACAAACAATGCACCAAGGAAAAGGCCGTACTGATGTAATAAAGCGGCGGGGAAAAACAACAATGCTCCCATCCCAGCTATCGCGAAACCGAATACCATCCCACGTTTATAACCCACTCGTTCAACGATTCTACCAGCAGGTATTGACATCACCGCATAAGTGAGAAAAAAATAGAACTGCACTAAAGCTGAGTCGGCATAGCTAAGTGTAAATCCCGCCTTGAAAAACGGCACTAAGGTGTCGTTCAAGCAGGTAATGAATCCCATCATGAAATACAAAACGGCTAATACGACTAACGCCGGCGTATAGCGCCGTCCATTGGTACTACTTGTCATCGAACTATTCACAACGCCTAATGCCATACATTATTTATATTGAATCAGTGTGCTCCGTTGTGTCGCCCCCATGTCTTCCATCGTTCTCCACAGCTGAAACAGCCCCCGCGGAACGTGGAAGCACCCTTTCCATTTTCCACCTTTCAACGGAAGTAGTACTTCCCCCTGGCGATTGAGGTAACCATACCATTCACCTCCTCCAGCATCGGGGAAATGGGACCACGTATATTCATGGAGCTTATTGAACCATTCGGCGCAACGTTGGTCTCCCGTATGCAAATAACCTTTCGCAAATGCGATCATCGCTTCGATATGTACCCACCAAAGTTTTTGGTCCCACTCGAGTTGTTGCAGGGGCTTGCCTTTTACATCCAAAAAATAAAAGATGCCACCATAAGTTTTATCCCAGCCGTATTCGACAAGCTGCACCGCAATATCGATAGCTTGCTTCATCAGTTCTGTATTGTCTGTGCGTTTAGCAAGGTCCATCACAAACCACATCGATTCCAAGCCGTGACCGGGATTCACCAACCGGCCGTCAAAAGAATCGGAAAATTGGCCATCAGCGGTTACATTTTCCAAAACGACGCCGACATCGGGTTGATAGAATGTTTCCATAACGGACTGGATGCCATATTGGATGGTACTATCGACTAGATCGGGTTCAATCAAATGTTCAATCTCGAGCACCAAATTGCATAGTATCATCGGTAGTGCGAAATTCTGCAGTGGTCGCGTGTCCGGATATTGCTTATTGTACTTTCCCTTCGGGTCAGACCGGCGCCGCAAGATATTGTTGAACGTATTCTTTGCAATAACGGCATATTCCGCCCGGCCAGTAGCTTTGTATAATTGACCGAAGGCCATGGCAGCGAAACAATCTGAGAAAATATTATAGGGCTGCACCAAGGGCCGCCCCTCCCGATTCAACACGAAATACCAATTCCCCTCCGCATCCGTGCCGTGAGCTTCGAGGAAATCAGCGCCAATTTGTGCTGCATCGAGCCATTCTTGCCGCTTCTCAACGGTATTATAAAGCATTGCGAATGTCCAGACCTGCCGAGCTTGCAGCCAAATAAACTTGTCGGTATCATAAACGCCGCCCGACTCGTCTAAACAGCTGAAATAACCCCCGTATTCGGTATCGAGTGAATTTAACAACCAAAACGGAACTACATCATCTAACAATTGGCGCTTATACAGGTCCGCCAACCCATCAGTATCAATCATATTACTTCGCACACTATATTTAAACGTACCTCGAACCATTAATTAAGTCTGTAATTGCGACTGCTAAATAAAAATATATATTTTAATAATCCAAATTATTTTTAAATTATTTTTTTATATATTCTATATTCAGTAAATTTTTTAACTATATTTTACTTGATATTTTAGGCGTAACAGGCAGTCCTTCCTATTCCGCAGACGTAGTGCCCGTATACAACGAGAAATAATCAGCTAATTTTTAATTTTTTTAAAAATGCGTACATTTGCACATCCAAAGTAATATATTCGATGACAACTACTTTCTTTGAGGAATTGCACGGGGCCGAACTTTCCGGCGTGGCCTATAAAAATGTCCAGCTCAAGAAGCAGATACTGACCCATCTCGCCAACGAAGGGAACATGACGCTGGCCGACTTAAGCAAGAAACTCAATACCAGTATACCCAAGACCAGCGAACTGGTGAGCGAGCTCATGGCTGATGGCTTAGCTAAGGACTACGGCAAGAGCGACACCGGCGTGGGTCGCAGACCCAATCTTTACGGACTACAACCGGATTCGGCCTTTTTCGTGGGGGTCGAAGTGAAAAACTTCCGTGTCAATATCGGCCTGATGGATTTCAGGCGTAAACTTATTAAGGTAATCAAAGGGGTGCCCTACGCGCTCAATAACACGGAAGAATCGCTAAATGCATTATGCACAATCATCGACGATTTCATCAGTACCAGCTCTGTGCAGCGCGAAAAAGTGCTTGGCATCGGGGTAAACCTCACCGGCCGCATCAACTATAAAACAGGGTATAGTTACAGTTTCTTTAACTTTCACGAAGATCCGCTGAGCAAAATTATAGAGGCCTCCATCGGAATCCACACCTTTCTTGAAAACGACTCCAGGGCTATGGCCTATGGCGAATTCTGCAATGGGGCAGTAGGCGAAGAAAAAGATGTACTGTTTGTAAATATCGACCACGGCATCGGTATGGGCATTATGGTGAATGGCCAGCTTTATTACGGCAAATCCGGTTTTGCTGGCGAGCTCGGACACATACCGACATTCAACAACGAAATCCTCTGTCATTGCGGTAAAAAAGGCTGTTTGGAGACCGAAGCTTCGGGCGAAGCCATCACCCGGATATTCAAGGAGCGGCTCCATAAAGGGGCCACTAGCATCATCACAACCAAACATCCGGCACCTGAAAAAATCAAGTTGGAAGATATCATCGAAGCAGCTAATAACGACGATACCTTGGCCATCGAGCTGATTACGGAAGCCGGCGAGAAAATCGGCAAAGGAATGGCTACGCTCGTCAACCTCTTCAATCCCGAACTGATTATTCTAGGGGGATGCCTTGCTGCCACCGGCGATTACATCCGACTACCCATCAAAAACGCCCTCAACAAGTATTCACTTAGCTTGGTCAATAACGACACTCAACTCAGAATCTCTCAACTGGGAGAAAATGCCGGCGTGATCGGCGCCTGCTTACTCGTGAGGGACCGGCTGCTGGCGATCACTTCTTAAACGATCGGATATCCCGCCCGTGGATTGCTCCAGCACTCCAACAAAAGACTAACAATTTATCAAAAACTCTTTAGGTTTTAATAGGGATGTTATAGGGGTTTTATAGGGAATTTATAGGGGAAAACTCGAATTATATCCTTCTTATATATTATTTTTATTCTATTTATATTTTGATTACTTTAAGGAATATTGTACATTTGGTTGGAGACCAAAAACAATAAACCATGGCAACATTCAAAAACGGCCCCAACGGCAACTTTTCTGGGAAAGTCGGCAATGTAATTGGCTATCAATGGCGGGGCATCAACGTGATGCGGTCACTTCCCAAAAAGTCCACCAAGCCCCGCAGCGAAAAACAGTTGGCCAACGAAATGCGGATGAAACTAGCGATGTCTTTCCTTTCGCCCATTACCGGGGTCATCCGGGCCGGTTACCAAGAGGTCACTGAAGGCCTTCCCATGACGCCTTTCAATATGGCTCTTTCCTATCATAAAAAAAATGCAATCGGCGGCGAATACCCCAACCTGTTCTTTGACTATGCCAACGCCAAAATCAGCACTGGTCCACTCCTCGCTGCGGAGTCAGTTTCCGCCAATTGGATGGACGATGGGCTACTTGTTTCCTGGGATACCCCTCCGTTAAAATACACCATTCTAAACGACCACAACACGATGATCCTACTGCGCTTTGTCGAACGCAAAAGCTGGGATATCCGTACATCCGGCATCACGCGTGGGATGGGACAATACCTTTTCCCGGTACCTGCATCCTTGATCGGAACCGAACTTCACGTTTACTTGGCCTTCAATGACCCGCTATCCGTCACTATGTCGGATAGTCGACATATCCATGTGCTGTCTTCCACGTAATCCGGAAACGACCATCACGCATACAGGAGTTGTCCGCAAACGGACAGGAGGTGTTCGATATCGAACAGTGTCACCAATCGCACAAGACATAACATATTGTCTATAAGCGCACTAAAAAACTGGAACGATAATGTAGGCGAACTAACGGTAATTAGCGATCAACATGATTAAGATTTCAGCACTACAAAAATTTTACCGTACCGAAGAAGTGGAAACGGTCGCGCTCAATAACCTGAGCATCCACGTGAAAGAGGGGGAATTCGTCGCTGTGATGGGCCCATCGGGATGTGGGAAATCCACACTACTCAACATCGTTGGTTTACTCGACGACCTAGACAATGGCAGCTACCTTTTCAACAACATTGAAGTGGCCAAATTCAACGAACGTAAACGCTCCGATCTGCGCAAGCACAATATCGGCTTCGTTTTCCAGAGCTTCAACCTCATCGACGAACTGACCGTATTCGAAAACGTGGAGCTGCCACTCATCTACACCAAGGTGCCTGCTGCAGAGCGTAAGAAACGGGTGGAGCAAGTACTGGAAAAAGTGCAGATCATGCACCGCCGCAACCACTTTCCGCAACAGCTATCCGGTGGACAGCAACAGCGCGTTGCCGTAGCCCGTGCAGTGGTAAACAACCCCAAGCTGATTTTGGCGGATGAGCCCACCGGGAATCTCGATTCCAATAACGGCAACGAGGTGATGCAGCTACTCACTGAACTGAACGAACAGGGTACGACCATCGTTATGGTAACCCATAGCGAACACGATGCCCGCTACGCCGACCGGATCATCCGCATGCTAGATGGACAGGTGCTGATGGAAACAGTAGGTTAGCGGTCTTCCAACAAGAAAACATAAAGGTTCTTGGGTCCATGGGCGCCCAACACCAACGTCTTTTCGATATCGGCGGTGCGGCTCGGCCCGGTAATGAGACTGATCACCGATGGGATGTTATCCCCGTACCGCTGCCTGACGAGGTCAAGCCCATCTTTGATGTCCATAACCAGTTGCGATGCGTACGCCACAACGACATGAATGTGGGGGTAAATGCTCAGGCGACGACCGGCGGCCCCTGCGTTGCTAACCAACACACTGCCTGACCGCGCAATCAGCGCTTCGCAGGCCGTAATGCCTGCTTCAGCCTCGGTAAAATCTTTATCTGTTTGGAAGTAGGGAAACTCATAGTTATCCAGCAGCTTCCTCACCTTCGGCTCCCACGCATACATCCGGCGCAGCTTTTCTTGTTCGGCCAGCGCTAACAAGCTCTCGACGAAGCTCACTTCATCTTCGCAGTAAATGAAATGACCGGCAACGGCGGTGAGACGCTGGGCAAACAATATATCCGCAGGCTCAGCCGCGTCGACATGCAGGGCTGTCTCCTCGAAATTAGGATACGGATGCTCCCGCTTTTGCAGTAGCGCTTGCCGAATTTTCTTCAGCATCTGCTCTTTTGCTGTGGTCGCTTTTATGTTCCTTTGCAAGGCAACCTCCTGTTCGCGTGCATTACGTTGAAGCGGTCCCGGAGGAGGCATCATCCTTGGCGGGCTTGTCTTCCAACACCCCCGAGTTATCACCCACACCGTCATGTACCAACCCCTCTGCAGCTTTGCTTTGATCCCCTTCTCCCGACTCACCGTTTACGAATTCGTCGTATGTGGTCCGGTGGTCGAAGGGCCGCTGACCCAATATTTCTTCCAAGTCGGACTGGAAGAGGATTTCCTTTTCGAGCAACTTTTCAGCCAAAGCAATAAGCCCTTCTCGTTTCTCAAGCAATAGCTGCCTGGTTTTTTCGTAGATGGTAGCAATGAGCTTACGTACTTCTTCATCGATCAGCTCGGCAGTCTTCTCCGAATAAGGACGCTGGAACTGGTTTTCCTGATTATCATTGAACGATACGTTACCCACTTTATCGTTCATGCCGTACACAGCCACCATGGCGTAAGCCAATTTCGTAATGCGCTCCAAGTCGTTTTGGGCACCCGTAGAGATTTTGTCGAAGGTAATATCTTCGGCCACGCGGCCGCCCATGGTCATGCACAGCCCATCGATCAATTGCTCGGTGGTATACAAAAACTGTTCCTTGGGTAGGTATTGGGCATAGCCCAATGCGGCAACACCACGCGGCACGATAGAGACTTTCACTAAAGGATCGGCATGCTCCAGGAACCAGCCTGTGATGGCGTGACCGGCTTCGTGGAAGGCAACAATCCGCTTCTCTTCTGGTGAGATGATCTTGTTTTTCTTCTCTAGACCACCAATCACCCGGTCTATCGCGTCTTGGAAATCGTGCATATCGATGGCGACCTTGTTACGCCTAGCGGCTATCAATGCGGCCTCGTTGCACACATTGGCAATTTCGGCACCAGCAAAACCGGGGGTCTGTGCGGAGAGTTTCTTGGCGTCCACCTCGGCTGCAAGCTTCAGCGGCTTCAAGTGCACCTTGAAAATCTGCTCCCGGCCTACCAAGTCGGGCTTGTCGATGGAAATCTGCCTGTCGAAACGGCCGGGACGCAGCAATGCCGAATCCAATACATCCGGCCTGTTGGTGGCGGCCATGATGATAATACCCGAATCGGTACCGAATCCATCCATTTCTACCAGCAGTTGGTTCAATGTATTCTCGCGCTCGTCATTGCCGCCCATCACACTGTTTTTCCCCCGGGCGCGGCCAATGGCATCGATCTCATCGATAAAAATGATACAGGGGGCCTTGTCTTTCGCCTGCCGGAAGAGGTCGCGCACCCGGGAAGCCCCCACGCCGACGAACATCTCCACGAAATCTGAACCTGAAAGGGAGAAAAAGGGCACCTGGGCCTCGCCAGCGACTGCTTTGGCCAACAAGGTCTTGCCGGTACCCGGCGAGCCCACCAACAACGCCCCTTTCGGGATTTTGCCCCCCAGATTGGTGTATTTCTTCGGGTTTTTAAGGAAATCGACGATCTCCATCACCTCTTGCTTGGCTTCTTCCAGTCCAGCCACATCGCTGAACGTTATGGCTACCTGCGATTCTTTGTCGAAAAGTGTCGCTTTGGATTTACCGATATTGAAAATCTGGCCTCCGGGGCCACCACCACCACCGCCCATACGGCGCATAATGAATATCCAAAACACGATAATCAGCAACAACGGCAATATAATGGAAGCCAACCACCCCCATGCGCTCGTGCGATCTTCCGGCTTCACCGACACGCGGTCCTCCGGTGGTGTATCCAGCTGTGCTTCGGCCAACTTCCCTTGCAGTACCTCTGCCGAAAACGCGGTGAAGGTATATTGTGGGCCTGTGGAGGGCGCAAGCGTCAGCCCGTTGGAACTGGGTTGCACGTCCTTATATTTCGGGTCGCTAAGCCGGTCTTCTTTAATAAAAACTTCGACAAAAATCAGCTCATTCTGCTTATAGGCAACCAAGCGATCTACGTCACCTGGTTTAAGCATATTCTCTTCGAACTCTTCGTAGGTAATCTCCTTCGCTTTGTCATCAGTAAAAAGATACTGTAACGCAAAGAAGCCGAAAAACATCGCGACCCACAGCCATATGATATTGAAACGTGGCGGCTTCGGCGTCACCTTTTTACTGGGCACTCTCTTTAATCTATCTGGTCCTTTAGGCATACCTTTGCTTCCCTTTTTTGTTCTGTTTGAATTACGCACTCTGGTAGTATTCCATTTCAGCATCTCCCCATAGGTCCTCGATACCGTAATAGCTGCGCTTATCTGTTTTAAAAATATGGACAACAACATCGACGAAGTCCAATAAAATCCACTCTCCGTGTTCCAACCCCTCCTTACGCCAAGGTTCTTGTTGAAGTGCTTTGTATACTTCTTCTTCCACACTTTTTGCCAACGCATTGACCTGTGTGGATGAGTCTGCATGGCAAATCACGAAATAATCGGAAACCGCCCCCCCGATATTCCTCAAATCAAGCCTAACGATCTCATTACCCTTTTTCTCCTGCATACCGTGGACAATAACCTCCGACAGGCGGGCTGATAGGACTGATTTTTTGTTTTTTATCATTAAAAATAATTATAGTTTTGGGGCAATGATACCCTTTTATTCCATTCGTATTGCAAAGTAACACATTTTCGGGATTATTCGAGGGCCAAAATGTTATTACATTACAGCGGGTCCCTTCCACCAACGATTACCTCAAGGAGGTTCTGTCAAAATCCACGCCACTCCCTGAAGGCACTGTAATAATGGCAGTTGACCAATACGGTGGCAGGGGCCAAAAAGGTACGGCGTGGCAAAGCGAACCGGGCAAGAACCTGACGGTTAGCGTACTGCTCACCCCTATCTTCCTCGACCCGAAACAGCAATTCGTGCTTACAGCAGCAATTAGCCTCGCCGTTGTCCGCTGGCTGGAGTCACTAACCCACGTGGATGTAAAGATCAAGTGGCCGAATGATCTGTATGTGGGCGACCGGAAAATCGGCGGTATCCTGATCGAAAACAGCTTGAAAGGCAAAGTATGGAAAACGGCGGTGGTTGGTATCGGCATCAATGTGAACCAGACTTCGTTTCCTCCCGAAATCGAAAAGCGGACCACTTCGGTCAAGCAAATTTTACACAGCGATTGCGATGTATCTGAATTATTGCCCGACCTTTGTAAACATATTGATCGGGAGTACCTTATGCTGAAGTCGGGCCGTTTTAAGACCATTTTGGACGACTATAAGCGACGGTTGTATGGCCGTGATGAGTTGCGCCCCTATCTGGTAGACGGGATTAATGTATCGGGCGTATTGCGGGGGGTTAGCGAGACAGGGCGGCTACAAATCGACTTCGATGGTCATCGTGTCGACTTTGACATCAAGGAAATAGCCTTTGTCATCTAAACAGGATTAGTTACCTTTGCAGCGCAAACACCGAACGATGCTGCTGGAATTAAACCCCAAGCAGTAAAGCGAGTCATATTATTTTACAAAAACAACACTTGAATGATTATGAGAAAAGTAGTATTAGCGGCAATGGTTTTGTGTTTCGCGGCAACGGGTGCCTTTGCGCAAATCCTAAAACCCGTCACCTGGCAATTCGGGGCAAAAAAAATCAGTAAAGACGAAGCTGTGGTTTTCATTAAGGCCACGATAGACAAAGGCTGGCACATTTACTCACAACACGTGGAAGAGGGTGGCCCCATCAAGACATCGTTCACCTTCAGTCCGTCTACGGACTATACGCTTGTGGGCAAGCCTGCTGAACCGAAGCCGAAAACAAAATACGAAGAGGTTTTCGCGATGGATGTGGGATATTTCGACAAAGAAGTGGTTTTCCAACAGAAAGTCAAGTTAAAAAAGGGCGCCACAACCGTGAAAGGTGCCGTTGAGTTTATGGCGTGCGACGCCAACCAGTGCTTGCCGCCCGATGAAGTGACATTTGCGGTAGCGGTGAAATAAACCGGTATTTTTCTGTCTTTCTTTATTATTTTTGCACGTCGTTTAATAGATATTCATGAAGCGTATCCTCTTTACGTTATCATTGTTACTAGGTATGGCAGTAGTTGCTTTACCCCACACCGTGGCGCAAGACACCTTACTTGATTTCAGCGATATTGAGTTTACAGAGAGCCCCGATACATCGGCGGAGGCGATGGAATACATCGGTGTCCACGAAGATGTGGTATTTAGCGATGGCCAAGAGCTGGTAGATAGCGCGGCGGGACAGGCGGTGCTAGCAGCTGCCGACGGCGACGCTACTGGCGGGGGCACCCCGCAAACACTTTGGGGGATTTTTGTCGCCGGTTTCTTGGGTGGTTTCCTCGCCATTCTAATGCCCTGTATTTATCCTTTGATTCCGCTTACGGTTAGTTTCTTCACGAAGCGGGCAGAGACCAAGGGCAAGGGCATTCAAGGTGCACTGCTTTACGGATTATCCATCATCGTGATCTATGTGGCTTTAGGACTCTTGGTAACGGTTATCTTTGGGGCCAGTGCCCTAAACGAGCTGGCCACGAATGGCATTTTCAACATTTTCATCTTTTTAGTGCTGCTCATTTTTGGCATTTCCTTTTTGGGGGCGTTCGAAATCACATTACCCAGTGCCTTTGTCAACAAGGTCGACTCAAAGTCCGACGCCAAAGGCCTGATTGGCATTTTCTTCATGGCCGCAACGCTGGCGGTTGTTTCGTTTTCGTGCACGGGCCCCATCATCGGCAGTGTTATTGTATTGGTCAACCAAACCGGCAATTACTTAGGTCCGGTTATCGGTATGTTTGGATTTTCCCTGGCCTTGGCGTTAGTGTTTACCGTTTTCGCGATTTTCCCCAGCTGGATGACATCACTACCAAAGTCTGGTGGTTGGCTCAACTCGGTGAAGGTAGTGCTCGGCTTCCTTGAAATTGCACTTGCATTGAAATTCCTGTCCACCGCGGATCTCGTTTACCATTGGGGTATTCTTGACCGCGAGGTTTTTCTGGTGTTATGGATTGTCATCGCCTCGTTTATTGGGTTGTATTTATTAGGAAAAATCAAATTATCGCATGATTCGGATTTGCCGCATATCTCCATCGTGCGGCTCTTTTTATCGGGAGGCTTCTTCGCCTTCGCCTTGTATATGGTACCGGGGTTATGGGGCGCACCGCTTAAAGTGATCAGCGGATTGGTTCCGCCCATGCACACGCAGGACTTCCGTGCGGCCACCTATGGTCAACGTGTTTCCAGTACGGCTGCGCCAGAAAGCACATCGGGCCAACCCAAAAAATACAGTGATTTTCTCCACGTACCTAACGACATCGACGGCTATCTTGACTATGAGGAGGCTCTGCAATATGCCAAAACGGTTAATAAGCCCCTGTTTTTGGATTTTACGGGGCACGGTTGCGTCAACTGCCGGGAGATGGAGAACAACGTATGGGTTGATCCGGCAATAGACAACCTATTACGCAACGAATACATTGTCGTATCGCTTTATACGGATGAGCGTCGTGCATTGCCGGAAGACGAGCAATTTTATTCCGACGTGCTTAAAAGAGAAGTCAATACGATAGGTAAGAAGTTTATGCACCTGCAAGCAGATCGATTCAATTCGATCTCCCAGCCCTATTATGTACTATACTCGCCGGAGGAAGAATTATTAGTTTCTCCCCCGGTAGGTGCGGAATTCGACAAGCAGAAATTCTTGGCTTACTTGGCTTTAGGATTGAAAAATTTCAACGAAAAACAAATACCATAAAAAAGCAAACACATTAAATTAATGAGCAACATCAAGAACATTGCCGTATTTACGTCTGGCGGCGACGCCCCGGGGATGAATGCAGCCATCCGTGCAGTCGTACGGACCGGTCTTTATTACAACCTCAACGTATTTGGAATCGGCCGGGGATATGACGGTATGGTCCATGACGACATCTTTCCGATGGACGCCAAGTCGGTAGCCAACATCATCCAACGCGGGGGTACTATCCTGAAGACGGCGAGAAGTGAAGAATTCCGCACGGTGGAAGGCCGCCAGCGGGCGTACGAGAACCTCAAGAAACACGGCATAGACGGCTTGGTAGCCATTGGCGGCGATGGCACTTTTACCGGCGCTTCAAAGTTTATCGAAGAGCACAACGTCCCCATCATCGGCCTGCCGGGCACCATCGATAACGATTTGGTAGGCACCGATTTTACCATCGGTTACGACACGGCCATCAATACGGTTATCGAAGCGGTAGACAAAATCCGCGATACCGCCGAGTCGCACGATCGTGTGTTCGTAGTGGAGGTGATGGGTCGGGACTCCGGTCTCATTGCCCTGCGGGCGGGCATCAGCGTTGGTGCGGAATGCGTATTGATTCCTGAAATCAAGGTTGAGTATGAAGCGATGATGGACCGGCTCGACCGGACCCGTAAAAATAAAGCCTCACGGGTGATCATCGTGGCCGAAGGGGATGACGCAGGTGGCGCTTTTGCGGTGGCTGAACGCATCAAAGAGCGTTTTCCTCATTATGACATGCGGGTTTCGATTCTCGGGCACATCCAACGGGGCGGAAGCCCAACATGCATGGACCGGGTGCTGGCCAGCCGGCTTGGGGTAGTTGCCGTGGAGGCGCTTCTGGAGGGCCGCCGTGGCGAAATGGCAGGTTTAATACACAGCCAGACAGCATTTACACCCTTCAATAAGGCCATTAAGCACATCGGCACCGTCAACGAGAACCTCTTACGTCTTGTCGATATCCTGTCGCTGTAAATACGACGCGCGACACATAAAAAACGCCTCGGATTACTGAATCCGGGGCGTTTTTTGGTATGGTTAAATTTTCTATGCGTGGATCACTGGAGTAACTCCGCCAAGGTGGTATGGAGATCCGCACCCCGCAGGTTCTTCGCGATGATCCGACCTTCGGGATCCAGCAGGAAATTGGCTGGGATACCTTGGATACCATAGAGCTCCACCACATCAGACTGCCACCATTTTAGCTCGGATACGTGCGGCCAATCCTGTAATCCATCGTCCTTGATGGCTTTCAGCCATGCATCTTTTGCCCCAGGGCGGTCTAGCGATACCCCGAACACGGTAAAGTTCTTGTCTTTGAATGCGTGGTAAGCCTCAACAACGTTGGGGTTTTCCTGCCGGCAGGGGCCGCACCAGCTCGCCCAAAAATCGACCAGTACATATTTACCACGGAACGACGACAAAGCGATTGGCGAGCCACTGGTATCCGGCTGGCTGAACTCGGGGGCAACGGCACCGATATCCACCCGCCTCGTACTTTCCAGTTGTGCGGTGATCGCCTTCCCTTTATCGGAATTTTTCAGTGCTGCCGACAGTTTGTTGAATGCGGGCTCCACAACTTCCGCAGTGGACTCCGATCCTACGTAAGGCATGAGCAGATCAATACTGACGACGCTGGATGGATACTCGCTGATGTAATTGAAGTCTATCGCCTTCTGCTCTTCCTGAACAGCCATGGCCTCGGCCTGCAGTCCCTGTATAAACGCGGGGTCTTGCTTCTGCGCATCCGATGCGGCAACGAAACGCGCCATCACACTGCCCATCTTGGCTTGTAGGGGAGCAACGTGTTCATTGTATATAGCAAAGTCCTTGTTTGTAGCACCGCCCGTTATAGAAGCATTAACTAGCGAGTCGGCCGAGGTAACTTGGATAGCACCCTGCTCGAGGTAGAGTTCCACCCGGTCGGGATCTTCCATCCCGCGGATATCCCCTCCTTCGTGGGCAAGCAGTACCAGCGCCCGCGACGGTGTCGCCACTGTACCATGGAACTTAAACGCCCCATCGGTCACTGTAGCCGAATCCAGCACGGCACCCGCAGCTGTCCGATAGCTGAGGTATGCCTTGGCAGGCGCGTTCAAAGCACCCACCTTCGCTGTAACGGTAAAATCTTCCTGTGCAACCACCACCATGGGTAACGCGGCCGCAACCACCAAGGCCAACTTCTTCATCATGTTGTTATTTTTATATGTGTTTGCAAAGATGGGATAATTCGACATCAATGTTTCCCTCATAAACACATTGTTACTTCTGATTGTTTGCGTATGCTTACCAACTCCCACTGGCTCCGCCGCCACCAAAGCCGCCGCCGCCAAACCCACCGAAGCCCCCGCCACCGCCGCCAAATCCACCACCGCCGCCGCCGAAGCCGCCACCACGGCCACCCCGACCCATACCGCTTAGGAGCGTCCACCACAACAGGTCAGAAGCCCCCCGGCCACCCATTACCCTGCCACCACCACCGCCGCCGCCACGTCCAGACATAGCAATGGCGACAACAACAATGATCACAATGAAAATGAGCGAACCGAAGCCGCCCCCCTTCCCCTGCTCTTTCTTTGGCGCAGCCTTGTATTCGCCCTTGGTGTAGGCGATGAGGGCATCGGTGGCCCGGTTTATACCTGTAGCATAGTCTCCTTGCCGGAATGCGGGCTTGATTTCATTCTCGATAATCCGGTAGGCGATTGCATCGGGCACAGCACCTTCCACGCCATAGCCGGTCTGTATCGTCACGGCACGGTCGCCCAAGGCAACCAGGAGCAGGATGCCGTTATCGTGCTCCTTGCCGCCAATACCCCACTGCTGGGCCAGCCGCACGGCGTAATCCGCTATCTCGTACTGCCCTGTAGACTGCATCACAACCACCGCGATCTGTGTGGACGTGCTGTCATCAAAAGCGACCAGTTTGCGTTCTAATTGCGCTACATCGGCGGGGGAGAGGGTATTGGTGTAGTCGTTGACCAGCGTACTGGGGGTTGCTGGAAAATCCTGCGCGGAGGTCGCTAGCCATCCCCCAAGCAGCAATGCACAAATTATCGTTGTTTTTAAATACTTAATCGTCTTTACCATCGCCAAAGGCTATATCATTAGGCAGCTCATTCACATCGTCGTCCTGCCGCGGAAAGAAGTGCTGCAGCTGCTCTCCGGCATGTTTAATTCCTTCAATAAGCCCCTGCACCAGGTCGCCCTGTTTAAAATACCCCAGCATCAGCTCCTTTGTCTCCTCCCAAAACCCGGGAGCGACTTTTGCGTGGATGCCAGCATCACCTATAATGGCGTACCGATGGTCGTCGGTAGCCATGTAAATCAGCACGCCGTTGCGCAGGGCGGTTTTATCCATGCCCAATCGATGAAAATACACCGCCGCCCGATCCATCGGCTCACCTTTGCATCGGGGCTCAACGGCCAAGCGGATTTCACCAGAGGTGTAGCCCTCTGCCACTTGGATGGCATGTATGATTGCTTCCTGCTGTTCTTCCGTAAATTGCTCCATATCCAGCTAACTATCCGTTTAAGTGTCAAATCCCGCATCCGACGTCTCAAATCTCACGCCTGATGTCTCAAAGCTTCGTCAAAACTGTACTTCGGGCGCTTGATCGGCACCTGCCTCGGCAGCGAAGTAGCCTTTTTGCTTGAAACCGAAAAGACCGGCAGTGATGTTGTTGGGGAACCTTCTTACCGACGAATTGTATTGCTGGGTAGCTTCGTTGAATGCACGTCGTTCGGTGCTGATGCGGTTTTCAGTACCCTCCAATTGCGCCTGCAACTCCAAAAAGTTCTGGTTGGCTTTCAACTCGGGGTAACGCTCCACTGTGACGAGCAGGCGGCCCAACGATTGCGAAAGCGCGTCTTGCGACTGCTGGAATTGCTGGATAGCTTCGGGAGTCAGATTTTCGGGGTCAACGGTGACCGACGATGCTTTTGCACGGGCTTCGATTACCTGCGTGAGGGTTTCCTGTTCAAAGTTAGCTGCGCCTTTAACCGTATTGACAAGGTTGGGAATTAAATCGGCCCGCCGTTGGTAGGCATTTTCTACCTGTGCCCACTTACCTTTCACATTTTCCTCGAGGTCCACCAAGGTATTGTAACCGCATGAACTGAACGACATGGCGGCAAATAGACCCACCATGGCCACGAATAACCTTCTTTTCATATTGATTGATTTTAAATGCATTAATGCCACTAATTTAATACTTTGATTGCAAAATTTATACCTTTGTTACACTTCGGGATAAAAACCCGACATCATTACATGCAGCAAGAACTCGAATTAAGCGTTCTCCCCGAGCGGATCGCAGACGAAACGCACCTTCTACAGGAGGGCGCCATGCAACTTGATATCGCCCCAGAACGGATTAAAGGCTTAAAAATCCGTAAGCGATCCATCGATGCCCGTGGGAAGCGGGTGGTATTCAGGGTACGCATCATCTTCTATATCGACGAGCTACCCGCTCCCGCCAATTTACTTGTGGACTATGTCAATGTAGCAGGTGCGCCACCGGTCATCATTGTCGGCGCCGGTCCGGCGGGCTTATTTGCTGCGTTGCGCTGTCTTGAAAAAGGCTTCTGCCCCATAGTGGTAGAGCGCGGGAAAAATGTACAGGAACGGCGGCGGGACCTGGCGGTATTAAATAGAGATGGACTCGTTAACTCCGACTCGAATTACTGCTTTGGTGAAGGTGGGGCGGGTACCTATTCCGATGGCAAGCTCTACACCCGCTCCAATAAGCGGGGAGATGTGCAGCAGGTGCTGAACGTGTTTGTGGCACACGGAGCGACGGAAGATATCCTGGTGGATGCGCGCCCCCATATCGGCACCAACAAGCTACCCCATATCATCCAGCGCATACGCCAAACCATCCTGGATCACGGTGGCGTAATCCGCTTCAATAGTAGGGTGACCGATATCTTGCAGGAAGGAGGCCATGCCAGGGGTATTGAACTGGCTTCGGGCGAACAAATTATGGCCGACCATGTCATCCTGGCAACCGGGCACTCGGCCCGGGATGTATTCGAACTGTTCCACCGCAAACACTGGCTGGTTGAACCCAAGCCGTTTGCCCTTGGGGTGCGGATTGAGCACCCGCAGGAAATCATCGACCAAGCGCAATATCACTGCTCGGTGCGGAGCGAGCACCTGCCCCCGGCATATTACAGTTTGGTGGAGCAGGTGGACGATCGGGGGGTGTTTTCGTTCTGCATGTGCCCCGGCGGTGTCATTGCACCATGCGCCACCGACAAGGGAGAAGTGGTGGTGAACGGCTGGTCGCCTTCCAAACGCAACAACCCGTACGCTAATTCGGGCACGGTGGTTCAGGTGAATTTGGACGATGTTCCGCAGGTAGCGCGCTACCCGTTCGCACTCATGGATTTCCAGCATGAGGTGGAGGAACGCGCTTACGTAATGGGCGGCGGCAACCTGGTGGCGCCCGCCCAGCGTATGGTGGATTTCGTGGAAGGGAAACTATCCAACTCGCTGCCGACCAACTCGTATAAGCCGGGCACCAGGAGTGTGCCCCTTACGGATGTCTTACCAGCGTTTGTCCATGAGGCCTTGCGGAGAGCGCTCCCCGTGTTTGGCAAGAAAATGAAAGGCTATTACACCAATGAGGCGGTATTGGTAGGCGTGGAATCGCGCACATCATCGCCGGTGCGCATACCGCGGGATAAGGCAACACTACAGCACCCGCAGTTGAAAGGGTTATATCCGTGCGGCGAGGGCGCCGGCTATGCCGGGGGTATTGTTTCTGCGGCGATTGATGGAATGAATTGCGCGGATGCGATAGTTGTTTAAACTTGTCACGTTTTGTCGTGGATGATTGTCTATGAAGAGACAAATAAAAACAAGTACAATGAAAATCGTAAAAGTAACGTACACCGTGCAGCCATCGTTCGCTGCAAAGAACCTTGTAAACGTGAATACCTTCATCCACGATATCAAGGCGCTCAACAACCCTTCCATCCGCTACATTTCTTATCTTGGCGCCGATGGAAAAACATTCACACACATCGCTACGTTTGCTAATGAAGAGGCACAACAGCAGTTTCTCGCGCTTCCTTCTTTCAAATCATTCCAGCAACAGCGTGATGGAAGCGGTCTGGAAACGCCGGAGAACCTGCAGTTCCTTGAGCTTGCCGCCGCCTCTTATGACATTTTTAGCTGAAAAAGATGAACCCCTATCCCGCTGGTCCGGCATGCCCGCAACAGATAGGGGTTCATGCCCAAACATGGAAAACGATTAGCGATGACCGATTATCAAAGCAAATTATTACCGTATGCTTACAACATCCTAGGCTCTGTAGACGATGCACTCGACGTGATCCAGGATGTGATGGTAAAGCGGCTATCGGGGGTGGGTGCAACATTGGAAAATGAAAGCGCGTATTTGATAAAAAGTGTGATTAACCGGGCCATCAATCTTAAAGACCGGAACAAGCGTATCCGTGGAGAAGGGACGTGGTTGCCTGAGCCGATGGCTACCGAACGGGCCGACAGCCGGTTGAAAAAGAAGGAAATCATCTCGTATTCGATGCTGGTGCTGTTGGAGCACCTCAACGCCAGGGAGCGCGCAGTGTTCATCCTGAAAGAAGCCTTTGATTACGCACACGAAGAAATTGCGGAAACGTTGTCGATTACGGTAGAAAATTCCAGGAAATTATTAAGCCGTGCAAAGCGGAACCTGAAGGGCAGCGATGGTGGATTCAAACCCGCCGCCACGGTGACCACGGATTTCCTGGAGACCTATATCCACTGTATTGAAGCCGGCGATATCGAGGCGCTCACCCAGTTGCTAGCTAAAGAAATAGCAGTGAAAGCGGATGGTGGCAAAAACATGCAAGTTGTCAGCGAGTTGACAGAAGGCCAACGCCCCGTCATTGATCTGGTGCTATATCTCTACCAGCATTATCAGCATCGTTACCAGGTTGCCGTGCAAACCGTCAATCATCAACCAGCTTTGTTGTTCTATGAGGACGGGCAGCTGGTCAATTGCCAGGTTTTCGAATGGGATGACCAGCAATCCACGATAAGAAACATCTTCTCCATCGTTGACCCGGATAAGCTTTGTCGGATTAGTGTTTGAAAACTCACTTATAAGATTACTGCAGCCCTTCTTCTACCAAGTGCTCCACGTATTGGCGCACGGTATCATTAGCGAAACGGCTGGTCACATCGAATGCGAAAGCGTGTGTCAATAGGATTCGTGCCTGTGTTTCACTGATGCCCCGCGCCCGCAAATAGAACAATGCTTCATTATCAAACTGGCCGATGGTACACCCATGGCTGCATTTGACGTCGTCAGCGAAAATCTCCAGTTGCGGTTTGGTGTACACTGCCGATTTCTCACCGATAAGCAGGTTATTGTTCTGCTGAAATGCGTTGGTCTTCTGCGCATCGAGGCGCACGAATATCTTACCGTTGAACACGGCTGTAGAGGTATCCTGTGTAATGTTCTTGTACCACTCGTAGCTCTCGCAATGCGGTTTCATATGGTCCACGATGGTGTGGTTATCAACGAGCTGGCTGTTTGCCGTTAGGGCGATGCCGTACAGGTGGCTTTCCACCTCACTGTCGCCCAGCCGTACGTTGATATTGTTGCGCACGAATGCCGCACCGGGGAACGTGCAATTGTAGTTGTTGTACAGGCTATGTTTCTCCTGGTGTACCTCCGTATGATTGATGTAATTACTTTGGGCCCCGGCGATTTGTAGGTAATAATGTTGCAGCTTCGCATTTTCGCGCACCATGATCTCGGTAACGTGGTTGCTCAAGCTATGCTCCGCCGCATCATCCGTCACAAAAGATTCGATAATCTCCGCTTCGGCAAATGCTCCCATCACAAACAGATTGCGGGTTTGGCTAAAAAAGGGGCTCGCAGAGGCAGCCACATGGATAATGTGGATGGGCTTTTGGAGCTGGGTGTTTTTACCCACTTCGATAAACAAGCCCGAAGTAAATGCCGCCGTGTTCAAAGCCACAAACGGGTTATCTGTTTTATCCGCATAGGCCGTAAAATATTTAGCGAAGCACAGTCGTTCGAACGCCTGCTCAATAGGCATGATCTGCAAGCCGGGAATTTCTTCGATGGAAGATAGCTCGCTGCTGTATTGGCCATTAACCAATACCACACGGTGGGCATCAAGATCGGGGATATGTGCTTTATCCAACGCTGCGCCCGCAGCAAGTGCCTCCGCTTCCACAGCATAAGCCCGGTTAATCAGGGGCTGCACATTGGTATATTTCCAATCCTCGCTTTTTACCGTCGGAAAGCCGGTCGCTTTGAAACGATCCAGCGCCTGTTTGCGGATTTCGCCCAGCGACCCTGAAGTTCCAGCCGATAGGCGTTCGCCAGCTGTTTTAATCAATTGGGTATATAGTGAATCACTCGTTTGTGTAATCATGGTATCTGTTGCCACTTCATCCAACATAGCCTCTCCTTTCTAAATCAAAAACCGTGGTTTAGGCGTCGACTGTTTCCTTGATCCAGTCGTAACCCTTTTCTTCCAATTCCAGTGCGAGTTCCTTGGTGCCCGAACGGACAATGCGACCGTTGTAAAGGACGTGTACATAATCCGGCACGATGTACTCCAGCAGCCGCTGGTAGTGGGTAATGAGCACAAACGCATTGTTTTCGGTACGCAGTTGGTTTACGCCCCGCGCCACAATACGGAGGGCGTCGATATCCAGTCCGGAATCGGTTTCGTCCAAAATCGCCAATTTAGGTTCCAGCATAGCCAGCTGCAGGATTTCATTGCGTTTCTTCTCGCCACCTGAAAACCCTTCGTTCAACGAGCGGTTTGCCAGTTTCGCATCGAACTCCACCAGTTTCTGTTTCTCTTTGACTTTATTCAGGAATTCGCGAGCCTCTATCTGCGGCAAGCCTTTATGGGCACGTATTTCATTCAATGCCGTTTTCAGGAAGTTGATGTTCGATACCCCTGGTATTTCCACTGGGTATTGAAAGGCCAGGAACACCCCTTCACGGGCGCGGTCCTCGGGCGAAAGTTCCAACAGGTCCATGCCGTCCAACAACACTTCCCCTTCGGTCACCTCGTAAGCTTCCCTACCAGCCAATACATTTCCCAGCGTACTCTTTCCCGAGCCGTTGGGGCCCATGATCGCGTGTACTTCGCCTGCCTTCACTTCGAGGTCGAGGCCCTTTAATATCGCTTTATCTTCTACTGATGCGTGTAAATTCTTTATACTTAACATGATGTCTTTCACTACTCTCCTTTCATTTAAATGATTAGCCTACACTTCCTTCAAGCGATATGGCTAATAGTTTCTGCGCCTCCACGGCAAACTCCATGGGCAGTTGGTTTAGCACCTCTTTGGCATATCCGTTCACAATCAGTCCGACCGCCTTTTCGGGGTCGATACCGCGCTGTGTAAGGTAAAACAGCTGATCTTCACCGATCTTGGACGTCGTTGCTTCATGCTCCAACGTGGCTGTCTTATTCCGGTTTTCGATATAAGGGAAGGTATGCGCGCCGCAACGGTCGCCGATTAACAGGGAATCGCACTGGGTGAAGTTACGTGAATTGTCGGCGCCGGGGCCGATTTTCACCAAGCCGCGGTAGCTATTGTGGCTCACCCCCGCCGAGATACCCTTCGATATGATCTTGCTTCGTGTGTTCTTACCCAAGTGGATCATCTTCGTCCCCGTGTCGGCTACCTGCTTGTTCCGCGTAAGTGCCACGGAATAAAACTCGCCTACGGAATGGTCGCCTTTCAGGATGACACCGGGATACTTCCATGTGATGGCCGAGCCGGTCTCCACCTGCGTCCAGGAAATCTTGGCGTGATCGCCCTTGCAGATACCCCGCTTGGTGACAAAATTATAGATACCACCTTTACCGTCCTTATCGCCGGGATACCAGTTCTGCACGGTCGAATACTTGATCTCTGCGTCCTTCAGCGCCACCAGCTCAACAACGGCAGCGTGCATCTGGTTCTCATCGCGCATCGGCGCGGTACACCCTTCGAGGTAACTTACATAAGCGCCCTCATCGGCGATAATCAGCGTGCGCTCAAATTGCCCGGTGTTTTCCGCATTGATACGGAAATAGGTGGAAAGCTCCATGGGGCAGCGTACCCCTTTGGGGATGTATACAAACGAGCCGTCGGAAAACACGGCCGAGTTGAGTGCGGCGTATACGTTGTCCGTTTGCGGCACAACCGTACCGAGGTATTGCCTTACCAGCTCGGGATGCTCCTGTACGGCTTCGCCAAAAGAACAGAAAATAACACCCTGTTCTTTCAGTTTCTCGCGGAAGGTGGTTTTGACCGATACACTATCAAATACCGCATCTACAGCCACAACCCCTGCCAATACTTTCTGCTCGTCGAGCGGGATACCCAGCTTTGCAAATGTAGAAAGCAACTCGGGATCCACTTCGTCCAAGCTATTCAACTTGGGCTTTGCCTTTGGTGCCGCATAGTAGGAGATATCCTGGAAATCAACGTTGGGGTTATCAAAGTTCTGCCATGTGGGCATATCCATTTGAAGGAAATGCTTCAGTGCCTTCAGGCGCCATTCTAACAGCCATTCGGGTTCGTTTTTCTTGGCAGAAATCAACCGCACGGTATCTTCGTTAAGCCCCCTGGGGGCGATATCCATTTCGATATCCGTTGAAAATCCGTACTTATATTCTTCGAGCGCGAGCTCCTTTAACAATTCGTCATCTTTCGTACTCATAGCATTTCCTCCGCAACGGGTCAATAAGCTGCTAAGCGTTCTGCCCAGCTTTTCGAGATGCAAAGTTACGATTAAAGTGCCAATAAACCTCGCCTATTGGCGGCTCATTTCGGGGAATAGCGCCGCTTTTCGTATTTTTACAAATCAGTGATAATGAATAGGATTCGCCGCCCGCGCTTCATCACCCGGTTTTACAGACAAACAATATGGAAAATAAACCGTACTATTGCCAAATATAATTTGGCGGATGCGCCACGAAAGAACAGTTCATATCCAAATCGTTGACATATGCCATTCCAGCCCGACAAAACCGACTTCAAAATTCTGAAACTTCTTCAGGAAAACGGCCGGATTACCAATCTACAATTAGCATCGAGTATCGGCCTTTCGCCCGCTCCAACGCTGGAACGTGTACGCAAACTGGAAAATTCCGGTTATATCAAAAGTTACCATGCCTTCGTTGATGAGGAAAAGCTGGGGCTGGGCATCAAATCGTTTATCCAGATATCGCTCGACTTCCACACGCACAACGCCATCCCCGAGTTTGTCGAAGCGGTGAAAAACATCAAGGAGGTGACCGAGTGCCATCACGTTACGGGGCAATGCGATTTCATGCTGAAGGTTTACGTGAAAGACATCAAGGCTTATGAAGCGGTCATCATGGAAAAAATCAGCAAAATCCCCTTTGTTAAGACGTTCCAAACCATGATGATCATGTCTACCAGCAAGAAAGAGCCCATCGTGCCGATGGAGTACTGACGCTATACCTGCCAGTCGATCGGTTCAAGGCCCTGTTGCGTCAGAAATGCATTCGTCCGGGAAAAGTGCTTGCACCCGAAGAAGCCATGGTGGGCTGAAAACGGTGACGGGTGTGCCGCCGTGAGGATATGGTGCCTATGGTGGTCGATAAGTGCCGCCTTGTTTTTGGCATACCTGCCCCACAGCAGGAACACAATTCCCTGCCTGTGGGCCGATAATTCCGCGATCGCCTTATCCGTAAATGCTTCCCATCCCTTCCCTTGGTGCGAACCTGCGGTATGCGCCCTCACCGTCAGCGTGGCATTGAGCAATAGCACCCCCTGGTTGGCCCATGCGGTGAGGTCACCGTGTTTCGGTGGCTGGAATCCGGCGATATCGGCGGCTAATTCCTGATACATATTGCGCAATGAGGGCGGTATACCCACCCCCGGTGGAACGGAAAAAGACAGGCCGTGGGCCTGCCCTACGTTATGGTAGGGGTCTTGGCCCAATATGACCACCTTTACTTCATCGAACGGCGTATGGTTAAAAGCGTTGAAGATGAGGGTACCGGATGGATAAACCGTGTGATCCCGCCTTTCGGTTATCAAAAATTGCTTGAGTTCCTGCATGTAGGGTTTTCCGAATTCTGGCCCCAGCACCGCTTTCCAACCCGCTTCCAATTGTACGCTCATACTGGCAAAAATACACTTTATTGTAAAATGTACCCGTGGCCAGTTGGTAAACCGCTGAAATAAACGGATATTTGTATGGTTTTTTAAGAAAAGTTACATCAACTAATAATAGCGACACATGTCTAACCTCGTTCGGATTATCCTATCTACCCTCTTGCTGGTTGCTACCGTAGCCCTGTTTGTCTATGGCGAATGGGGGTGGGGTATCATAGGTATCCTGATCACCATCGTGGCATTTGTAACGGTCTTTTTCAATGAGAACATGCTCATCGCCCAATTTTACCTCCGCAAGGAGAACATGGCAAAAGCAGCCGGTTGGTTGGGACGTATCAAAAACTACGAAAAACAACTTATCCGTGCGCAGCACGGTTATTACCACCTCTTGCTGGGATTAATGGAATCACAGAAGTCGCCCATGCAGTCGGAGAAGTTTTTTAAGAAAGCGCTGTCGTTGGGCGTGCACATGGGGCATAATGTGGCCCTCGCCAAGTTGAGCCTTGCGGGCATTGCCATGGCCAAGCGCAACAAACGGGAGGCGACTAAATACCTCCAGGAAGCGAAACGGGCCGACAAAAACAAGCTCCTTGCCGATCAGATCAAAATGATGAAGGATCAGATGGGCATGATGGATCGACAACAACAACCACGGTATCGATAGCTATTCTGTTTCCGGAGCGGTTAGGTACGCTTCCAGAAACCGTCCCTCATCTTCGCTATCCTCAAAGACAATTTTCACCACTTGTATGGCGGCCGCTTCGGGCGAGATGCCCTGTGCTGTAATCGCCAACTCCACGGGCGTGTTGGGTTGCAGGAGATAATGTAGGTAATTCTGGCGGTCTTCAAACCGCATTAATACGCGGCCCATGGTGATGGTTGAAAAATAATAGGCGTTCCGCCGGTCGTCGACCAACTGCGTGCCATAGACATTGACCTTCAATTCGCGCGATCGCTCCGCCAAGCTAGTAATGGTTAAGGTTGCCGTGGAGGTATTCGTGGCCGAATCGATGGCAAAGGAGATCACTTCAAACCGGAGGCCGTCCATGGTCAACGCACTCGAATCTCGCGCAATCGGGGCTCTTTCGTCCTGACGGGCCGAAAGCACCATTGGCAGCGAAACCAACACCAAAACAACAAATAAACCTATCCGTTTCATCCCCTTAATCGGTCTGCCGATTTCACTAATTTTTCATCCTTCCGGATGGCCCCCATGGCCATGCCGAGGAAGACCATGCTGATGGGCAGTAAGAAAAACCCCACTCCAATGTTCCGCGCGGAAAGAAATTGGTGCGCCTCGGCGAGTGCGCTGCTGGCCGAAACGTATAGCCAAACGCCAAACAACAACAGCAACACGATATCCAATATGATCAACTGGACCTGTTGTTTGCGTTGACGGAACTTAAATATGATGTATAAGGGAAATAACCCCAATAATACCGTTGCGATGGTTTGGAGCATGAAAAACTCGGCGCGCACCGCTTGGCCTTCTACGCCCTGATAGACCCCGGTTACCTTCAGTGCTTTACCCATGCCCCCCAAGTCGGCATATTGCAGGTAAGGGAATAAGAACAAGGCAAAGATGGTGGCTGAAGCCAGGAACAACCAAACACTCTGGATACGTTGAATCATACGGCATTGACTATAATACAACGCAAACTTAGGCATTGTTGCTTTTAAAAACAACGTATAAATTCGCTTGTCGCGACGGCTATCGCGCCCTTGAGCGAAAATATTTAAAACAAAACCCATTCTAGCCCTGTATACTATCTCGCCCAGCATACGTTAAAACAGACAGATACTTAACCCCCAAATAATTAGGTTGGGCATAAATCAAACGAGTATGATGGTGAGTGTTTGCAGGCGAATGCTATTCTGTGTGAGTTGCAGTACGCTGTTCTTCAGTAGCCCTTGCGTGGGGTATTCCCCTATTTTGCCGGCATCCGGCCAAGCATCCATTCAACAAGACACCATCCCCCCGGATACCATTAGCATGGATACCATAACACAGGATGGCACCCCACGTGACACGGTGGAACGAGTGGCCAGCGGATTGGTGGAAGACAACGAAGGCCGGCCCTTGGCAGGCGTAACCGTCAGCATCAAGAACTCAACCATCGAAACGCAGACGGATGAGAAGGGCGCCTATGAAATCAAGTCGCCGGCTGACACAACTGCGATGCTAACTTTCTCCATGCTGGGTTTCGAGCCCTTTGAAATGCCCATGAGCATTGCCAACGGGCAGACCATCACCTTGCAGCCGCAAGATGCCGATGCTAACGTATTGGACGAGGTGGTGGTTATCGGCTATGGCACGGTTCGAAAGAAGAATCTCACCGGATCGGTGAGTTCGCTCCGCGGCGATGCTTTCCAGCAGCATGCCATCACGAACACGGAAGACGGCATTGCCGGCAAAATAGCCGGTGTACGGGTGAGCCAAGGCAGCGGCGCCCCTGGCAAACCGGCAAACATCAAAATCAGAGGGCTGAATTCCGTTACCGCCTCCAGCAACCCCCTGTATGTTATCGACGGGATTCCACAAAACCATATGCGAAATGTGAACCCAAGGGATATTGCTTCCATAGAAGTGCTGAAAGACGCTTCCGCTAGCGCGATATACGGTGCTCGGGGTGGGAATGGCGTGATCGTGATTACCACCAAATCGGGCATAGAAGGAGATACGAAGATTGACTTCAATAGCTACGTGGGGTTCCAAGAGGTAGACCGGTTCCTGCCCATGATGGATACGCACGAATATACAGCTTACATCCGGTACCTGCGCGACTCGAGGTTCCAGCAAACCGGTGGCGACCCGGCAGCGCCCGTGTCTGCCCGCCCAGCCGAATACCAATATCCAGATAATTACCTCAATCCATCCGCGTTGCCCGATAATAACTGGCAGGATGTGGTTTATCGGCAGGCCCCGATGCAAAATTATGCACTGAATGTATCCGGAGGCGGCGAAATCGGCACCTTCCGGGTCTCAGGGGCTTACCTCCGGCAGGACGGGGTGATGCATCATACCGGGTTTGAGCGGTATAACCTCCGTGCCAATACCCTATTCAACATTGGTGAAAAAATAAAATTAGGCGCCAACGTGGCTA
The DNA here is from genome assembly GCF_035818675.1 of Parapedobacter flavus. Classification (NCBI taxonomy): domain Bacteria; kingdom Pseudomonadati; phylum Bacteroidota; class Sphingobacteriia; order Sphingobacteriales; family Sphingobacteriaceae; genus Parapedobacter; species Parapedobacter flavus. The sequence continues at coordinate 81,073 of NZ_JAYKZZ010000011.1, read as the reverse complement.
CGTCTTTCAACCTAATCAACGACCCCGAGACCGATGGCAAGGAGAGCAACGCACACTATGCGCTGGCTATGCCGCCGGTGGTCGGCACCGATCAGAATACCGAGGCTGCGGGCTACTCTCCTGCGCAGACATACGTAAACCCGCTGGCCCGGCTCCGCGAAATGACCGCCCGTGCCAAAGCCAACGAACTCCAAATAAACACCTTTGCCGAATACAACCCGATAGTCGGACTTACGCTACGCACCCAACTCGGCTATATCGGTTCGCACGCGGCTTACAACGAGTTTACGCCGGCAAATGTAAACAAGGGAGCACAAGCCCAAGGTTATGCCTCTAGCACCGATAGTTATGTATTCAACATCCAGAATACGGCAACATACCGCCCCGACTGGGGTGAAGACCACGTGTTGCGAATTCTCGTGGGACAAAGTTATGAGCATAACCGACAAGATTTATTGGCCGCAGCGGGCGATGGCTATGCCAACGACTTGATTCCGACGTTAAATGTAGCCAACAACCCCACACTGGCCAGCACCTCCATCGGCGAGAGTGCTACCACGTCGTTTTTCGGGCGCGCACAGTATTTCTTCCGCGACCGCTACCTGATTTCTGTCAGCGCGCGCTACGACGGGTCCTCACGGTTCGGGCCTAACAGCAAATGGGGACTTTTTCCGGCAGCGTCCATTGGGTGGAAAATCAATGAAGAGGCCTTCCTCCAAGAAGCAGAGTGGCTCTCGCTCCTCAAAATCAGGGCGTCGGTGGGCAAGGCTGGCAACGACCGGATTGGCAACTATGAACATATCTCGCTCTTGGGCCGGCAGGACTATAACCTCAACGGAAAGCTGGTAACCGGTTTGGTGCCTGGTAATATCGCCAATGAAAACCTCAGCTGGGAGACCACATTATCGAGGGACATCGGCCTGGATATCTGGCTGCTGGACGACCGGATACAGGTGACGGCGGATGCGTATTTCAATCGGACGAGCGACCTGCTACTCAACGTGCCGATCTCGCGCATCAGCGGCTTCTCCGCAATACGGCAGAATATCGGGGAGGTGGAAAATAAAGGAGTCGAATTACAGATTACCTCGCAACACTTCAAAACAGACGATTTCAGTTGGACTACAACCATCAACTTTTCCAGAAACAGCAATACCGTTCGCTCATTGACACCGGGGATTGACCAGTTAATCATGTTGACTACGCTCCAGGACTTCAACGCTTATACCACCGCCGTGGGCCGCCCTTTGGGCAGCTTCTACATGTATAAAACCGAAGGCGTGTTGTTGCCTGCGGATTTTGACGAGACCGGTGCACCACGGGTGCCCATCATTAACGGGCAGTTGGAAGGAAACCTCAAGATTGTCGATATGAACAACGATGGGCAGATCAATGAGCTGGACCATACGATTGTGGGGAATCCGCAACCGGATTTTTTGTGGGGATTATCGAACGAAATCGCTTTCAAGGGGTTTGACTTGAGCTTTGACATCCAGGGGCAACAGGGTGGCGATGTCTTCTATCTTGGTCGACGGGGATTCAACAATGGCCTTGGCGAGGGAACCAACCAATACCGCGATTGGCTGCATGCTTACAAACCCGAACGGTTCAGTGCTAACATTCCGACAGGGATAAACATGGCGTGGGATGGCGAAACCCCCAGCGTGGTAGGCGTTAACCCAGCTTATAACGATACGTGGATATACGAAGCAACTTTCGTACGGATACGTAATATCACACTGGGTTATCATTTCGAAGACACGGTGCTGAAAAAGTGGAACGTGCGTGGCGTACGGGTATTTGTGATGGCCGATAACCTCCATACGTTCACGAAATATCCCGGTGCCAACCCTGAAGTCAACAACGCAGGAGGTTCCGGTGCTGGCGAAAACACCCGCCCTGCAACCGACTACGGCGGATATCCACTATCAAAGCGGTTTTCCCTCGGCATAAACGTTTCCTTTTAGTATAATAACATCGGTCATGGAAAAATTTACGGCAATGCAAGCGACCATCCTAGCGATATCAATAACGGCGGCAGTGTTATTAGCCGGGGGGTGTACCAAAGAGCTGGAACTGACCCCGCAGTCTACCTACAATACAGAAGATTTCTATCAAACAGCAGGCGACTTCCGACAAGCCCTGTTCGGTGCTTATGGAGGGTTGCGGTCGGTACATGGATTCGATTATCCGATGATGATGGAAAGCCTCAGTGACAATGTCAACACGTTGCAGAACACCACGAACAATCCGCTCGCCCGCTTTGGTTTCACTGCCGGTGACGACCGCATTTTCGGGGTCTGGGCGGCCTATTGGACAATCATCAACCGGACGAATAATATATTGGACCAGATTGATGACGGCGATTTTGCGAATGAGCTGGTACGGACAATCATGCGTGGAGAAACACGATTTATCAGGGGCTATTGTTATTTCCAGCTCGGTTGGATTTTTGGGGGTATGCCTATCATCGACCGCCGGTTGAGTGCCGAGGAGACCGCTACGGTACCGAGGGCCAGCCAGGAGGAAACGTTCGCTTTTGCCACAGCCGACCTCCTTGCTGCCGCCGAGGTGCTTCCCGGACACCAAGGTGGTGACAACCTGGGGCGGGTCACCAAGTTTGCCGCGAAGGCCATCCTAGCCCGCCTTTACCTGTACACGCAGCATTATGAATCGGCCAAGCCGCTGCTCGAAGAAATTTTGGCGTATGATGGCCTGCAGCCGTACGATGCGTTCGGCGATTGCTTTGTCAATACCCGCGACAATGGATCGGAGCACGTGTTCCAGATCCAGTATACGTCGGGGCTGAACAGCCAGGGTAATCCGTTGGTCTATTCACTCGTGCCCGAAAACCTCCGCTCCGAGCTGTTTCCGCAAGGGGGACGATCTACATGGGTTGCCGTTTCGAACGATTTATATACGGCTTACGACACATCAGACATCAGGCGAGATTTTACCATTCAAAAAGGATATACCAGTAGTAATGACGTGACGGATAGCTTAACCCTTTTGTATATTAAGTATGCGCATGGTGCGGCACCGCCCAATAAAGAGGACAACGATGTCAACCTCTCCATCGTCCGCATTACCGACGTGCAATTGATGTATGCCGAAGTGCTGAATGAACTGGGCTACGTTGCCGATGGTGAGGCGTTCGCGCTGCTCAATGTCGTGCGTCAACGGGCAGGACTAGACAGCCTTACATCATCGGCCGCCCCCAACCAGGGAGCCTTCCGTGAAGCGGTGTTCAGAGAAAGGCGGCTGGAATTTGCCGGCGAAGCCTTGCGCTGGTACGATATTGTACGCCAGGGCGCCGAAAAGGCTACAGAAATCATGAATGATTTTTTGGAGAGGTCCGAGGAAGGCGATGGGCAGATCAGCTTCGAGCCCCACTACCTGCTCATGCCGATTCCGGCGAGTGAGCTGCGAACCAACCCAACATTAACACAAAACCCCGGTTATTAGCCGGGGTCTGTCGCCATTTACTGGAATTTCTTCGCATTCACCTTCCGTTCGTTTTCCGTGAGGTAAATTTTGCGGAGACGAATGCTCTTCGGGGTTACTTCGATGTATTCGTCTGCCTGGATGTACTCCATCGACTCTTCGAGCGAGAACTTGATAGCTGGGGCGATACGCACGTTGTCATCGCTACCCGAGGCCCGCATGTTCGTCAGCTGTTTACCTTTCACCAAGTTAACGACCAGATCGTTGTCGCGGATATGTTCGCCCACAATCTGCCCTTCGTAGACATCTACGCCCGGGTCGACGAAGAAACGGCCGCGGTCTTGCAGCTTATCGATCGAATACGCCGTTGTCTGCCCCTTTTCCATCGAAACCAATACGCCGGCCAATCGCCCGGGAATGGTTCCTTTCCAAGGTTCGTAGGCTTTGAAACGGTGTGCCATTACGGCCTCTCCCGCTGTCGCGGTGAGCACGTTATTACGGAGGCCGATAATGCCACGCGCTGGGATATCGAATTCGAGGTGCTGCATATCGCCCTTGGTCTCCATCACCAGCAGTTCCCCTTTGCGTTGGGTCACCAGTTCGATTACCTTACCAGACACTTCTGCAGGAACATCGACCACGAGCGACTCGATCGGCTCGCATTTCACGCCATCGATCTCTTTAATGATGACCTGCGGCTGGCCTACCTGAAGTTCATACCCTTCGCGGCGCATGGTTTCAATCAGTACAGACAGGTGGAGGATACCCCTGCCATAAACCAGGTAGGAGTCCGGCGAATCGGTCTGTACGACCTTAAGCGCTAAGTTCTTCTCCGTTTCCTTGTACAACCGTTCCTGGAGGTGGCGCGATGTGACGAACTTGCCCTCTTTACCGAAAAAGGGTGAGTTGTTGATGGTAAAGAGCATGTTCATGGTCGGCTCATCGATATGGATGACCTCCAATTGTTCGGGGTTTTCAAAGTCGGCTATGGTGTCGCCGATGTCGAACCCCTCGATTCCAACCACGGCGCAGATATCACCGGCCTTTACTTCCTGTACCTTCACCCGGCCAAGACCTTCGAAGGTATGGAGTTCCTTTACACGTGCCTTCACAGTCTTGCCATCGCGCTTAACAAGTGAAACCGGTTGGTTTTCGCGAATGACACCGCGAGCCACACGGCCAATAGCAATCCGGCCTACAAAGGAAGAATAGTCTAACGAGGTTACCTGCATCTGTAACGTCCCTTCTTGATAGGGAGCCGCAGGAATATGTTCTAATATCGCATCTAACAATGCGGTGAAATCTTCAGCCGGCTGCTTCCAGTCGGTAGCCATCCACCCTTGTTTGGAGGAGCCGTACAGCACCGGGAAATCGAGCTGCTCTTCGGTAGCGTCCAAGTTGAAGAACAATTCGAACACCGCCTCATATACTTCGTCGGGGCGGCAGTTTTCCTTGTCGACCTTATTAACTACAACAATGGGCTTAAGGCCTAGGGCGAGTGCTTTTTGGGTTACGAAACGGGTCTGAGGCATGGGCCCTTCAAAGGCATCGACCAGCAGGATAACGCCATCGGCCATTTTCAATACCCGCTCCACCTCGCCGCCGAAGTCGGCGTGGCCAGGTGTATCGATGATATTTATTTTGACGTCTTTGTATTGCACGGCCACGTTTTTGGAAACGATGGTGATGCCGCGTTCACGTTCGAGGTCATTATTGTCTAATATGAGTTCACCGGCTTGTTCATTCTCCCGGAAGAGGTTGGTGAAGTGGAGAATTTTGTCGACCAAAGTCGTCTTACCATGGTCGACGTGGGCGATAATGGCGATATTTCTGATTTTCTGCATCCCGTGCGGGTATTTTAAAATTGAGGGTGCAAAGGTATGGAAAATCTGCGGGAATCTACTGCCTTTGTTATTTTTTGTCGAGCTAAGGCCCGATTGCCAACAAGGAGACCAGCCGGCGGGAGTCTATCCTGCGGTTATAACGCCCAGTTCCTTGCCCACTTTGGTAAAGGCCGCAATGGCGCGATCAAGGTGATGCTGCTCGTGGGCCGCCGATAGCTGTACGCGTATCCGGGCTTTCCCTTTCGGTACCACGGGATAGTAAAAGCCAATGACGTAAATCCCTTGGGTCAGCATCCGGGTGGCGAACTCCTGGGCCAGCGGCGCGTCGTACAGCATCACCGGCACAATGGGGTGTACCCCCGGTTTGATATCGAACCCGGCTTGGGTCATCCGATCGCGGAAATACTTCGTATTGTATTCCAGTTTATCACGCAACTCGGTCGTTTCGCTGAGCATGTCGAGCACGGCAATGGATGCCCCCGCGATGGCTGGCGCCAGGGTGTTCGAAAACAAATATGGCCGGGAGCGCTGGCGTAACATGTCGATGATCTCTTTTCTCCCCGACGTAAAACCACCGGAGGCGCCGCCGAGTGCCTTACCGAGGGTACCTGTAATCAGATCCACGCGCCCCATCACACCGTGCAGTTCGTGTGTGCCACGACCGTTTTTACCGATGAATCCCGTACAATGCGATTCGTCGATCATCACCAGTGCCTCATACTGATCGGCCAGGTCGCAGATTTTATCCAGTGGTGCCACACTACCGTCCATTGAGAAAGCGCCGTCGGTCACGATGATACGGTGCCGGGCATCCTTTGCCGCTTTAAGCTGTGCTTCCAAGTCGGCCATGTCGCAGTTCTTGTAGCGGAACCGCTGGGCTTTGCAAAGCCGTACGCCATCGATGATCGATGCATGGTTGAGCTCATCGGAGATAATGGCATCCTCAGCACCGAACAAGGGTTCAAACACGCCGCCATTGGCATCGAATGCCGCAGCATAAAGGATGGTGTCTTCTGTACCCAGAAATTTGGAGATTTTGGCCTCCAGTGTCTTGTGGATATCCTGCGTGCCGCAGATGAAACGTACCGATGACATCCCATAGCCATGGCTATCGATGGTACGCTTGGCAGCCTCGATGACCTTCGGGTGTGAGGAGAGTCCCAAATAGTTATTCGCGCAGAAGTTGATCACCTCTTCGCCGTTTTCGATTCGGATGTCGGCGCCCTGGGGCGTTACAATCACCCGTTCTTCTTTGTATAAGCCGGCATCTTTAATGGCTTGGAGTTCTTGCTGCAATGCAGGTTGGAGGGTTTTGTACATAATATGGGCATTCGTTTGTGTGCTGGGTCAAAAGTCGAAAATTAAATCGCCAATTCAAAATCGCTGGCAATGCCTATCTTTGCGGCATGGCAAGGGAAATCTACGAGACGAAGCGGAAGGCATTAAAAATCAATCTCAACGAGAAAATATACGGTACGTTTGCCGAAATCGGGGCCGGCCAGGAGGTCGCACGGAATTTTTTCAATGCTGGGGCTGCTTCGGGAACCATTGCCAAAACCATATCTGCCTATGACATGGCCTTCAGCGATGCAATCTACGGCGCTGAAGACTCGGGGCGGTATGTGAGCCGCTCGCGCCTTCGGAAAATGCTGGAGCATGAATACGAACTACTCACCGAGCGGCTGGTAGGCGAAAAATACCAAAACAAACGGCTGTTTGCCTTTGCCAACACCGTGTCAGCGCTCAATTTCAACAAAACGAACGAAGCCCATGGCTGGGTCGGCCTCCGTTTCCAGCATGAGGTGGATAGCGCACCCAACGAGATTATTTTTCACATACGTTTGTTGGATAGCGATAATTTGCTGCAGCAGAAAGTATTGGGCATTTTGGGCGTCAGTCTCGTTTTTGCTGCGTACTACTATACCCGTGATGTTCAGACGATGATCGAGTCACTGGCCGACAACCTATCACCGGGATCGGTTGAAATTGACCTTGTGAAAGTAAACGGGCCGGTTTTCGAGGGGGTGAACGAACGACTCATCAACCTGTACCTCATTGCCAAGGGCTTTTCAAAAGCAGCCATTTTCAACCCCGAAGGTTCCGCATACCAAAGCAAAGATTTCCTATACAAGAAGGACGTCATGATTTTGCGTACCAAGTACCGGCAACGGTCCAACCCAAACTTCGACCTCTTCAATTTGGCCGTCGACCAGTTCAAGCGCAACCTGGGTATTAAGGATGACAACTTGGTGGTTTTGATCGAAGTGTTGATGAGCAACGTGCTCGACCACGCACCCCAGTTCACCTCGGACGATCTGCAGTATTTCGCCGAGCGGGCCGAATACCTATGCAGTACGGGAAACCATATCCTGGTATCTAACTTTACACGCAACCATTATCTCGCGGAATACCTGGCGCAATTTAAGCCGCGAAATGTGGGTATCTCCACAAACATCTCGAACCTGCGTAACGTTTTTAACTCGAAGCAATATACGAAGGGTAATTATACGGACGAGCTCCTGTCTTACGTCAGCGGACTGTTTAGCAAGAATGTTAAACTATACGCTTATCCGTATCTTCAAAAACAGCAGAGCCAAATCATCACGACATCGAATATGCCGGTATCGCCCGAGGCACGTCCATTATTTGACTTCTTGGTAAAAAATAGGTATATTATCGACATCGAGGACTATGACGAACGGCACGTGAAGACGGTGTGAGTTTGTGAGTGGTGAACGTGTGAGCGATTAGCATGGAAGAACAGGTTATATTGGTGGATGAACAAGATCGTGCAATAGGCACGATGGAAAAGCTGGCGGCTCACCGTGAAGGATTGTTGCACCGCGCCATCAGCGTTTTTATCTTTGATAACCAAGGGCGATTGCTGGTTCACCAGCGTGCCGCGCATAAATATCACAGCGCCAGCTTATGGACCAATACATGCTGTAGCCATCCCCGACCCGGCGAAAGCGTAATGGACGCCGCCCACCGTCGGCTGCATGAAGAGATGGGTATGGAAGCTGACCTCACCTTTGCCTTTGCGTTTCAATACCGGGCAGTGTTTGACAATGGCTTAACGGAGCACGAATTCGACCACGTATTTATAGGCCATAGCAGCCATATACCTTACCCCAACCCGGCGGAAGTCGCCAACTACCGTTGGTTGGGCCAGTCGGATATCGAACACGACATCCGTACCCACCCTGATACCTATACCGCATGGTTTAAGTTGATTTACCAACGGGTGTTTGAGTGGTAGTCAATTCAGCCTTTTCACCAGCTGTTCTTCTACCGTTTTATATACCTGCAGCGGCTTCTGTACACGCCAGTCCAGGTTGTCGAGTATACCGCCAAAGTTGATGAAATAATCAACATTGCTCGACTTGAATTCATCGATCACGTGGTCGCGGAAGTTGATCCCTGCAATCCATCCATCTTCGATATCCTGAAACCATTCTTCGTAGTAACAATCGTCTGAGGCATGAAAATTCAGCACATTTTCACCAATGACGATAAATTTATGGATACCCGCATTCACCATCACGTCTATCACTTCGCGCTTGAGCAGCATGATGTCGTTATAAATGGCGTCATTCCATTCTCCGATCAGCTCGATGATGGCATAGTTCCGGGAATAATCGGCATACAGCACCTTCAAGTACAACGTGCTGGAACCGAAACTGTCCCATTGGGGGTGCAACAGGAAATTATAGACCTGTTTATCGAATTCAAATTCATTGTACTCCACGCCGTAGAACGGGGACTGTTCATCTTCGGCAGCGATGTAATCATCCCTCCAGCGGTAATATGGCTCTATCTCGTGCATCGCGCTCATTAATTTCTCCAAAAGTCGGAATACTATCTGATAACTTATACAATAATAAGTCGAAACGGATTGGAAATATTGTAAATTTTATGTGCTAGGCGGGAAAAACGAGGAAAACTGTTTAATTTAGCGTCTGTTATCTTAGGGTATGCGCAAGGAGACGAAAAGAAATCTGTTGGTGGCGGCCACGTATGCTGCTGTCCTATTTTTGGGGTTATTGCTGGGGCAGAATTTCACCGACGAGAACTCCCATACGGGCCGCAACACGTTATTGCCTTTGCGCTTTATCGACAACTCGGGCAAGGTACAACGCCTGATTGACCTTATTGCCGACAATTATGTAGATAGCATTGGAACCGACGAGTTGCAGGACTTGGCCATTGATGAAATTGTTGCCCACCTGGATCCCCATTCGGAATATCTTCGACCAAACCAAGCGTTTAAGCAGCACGAAACACTGGAGGGCAGCTTTGAAGGGATCGGCATCGAATACTATATCCTGAACGATACGCTGATGACCGTGGGGCTGATCCCCGGCGGCCCGGCTCAACAGGCGGGCATGCGGGTAGGGGACAAACTACTGGCCATCAACGGCGACACCATCGCGGGGAACCCCATCTCGGAAAGAATGCTGGAAAAGAAAATCCGCGGCCGCCGCGGTACCGCCATCGAGATTGCCATACACCGCAACGGCATTGACCTGCCGTTGCCGCTGAAGGTGATGCGTGACCGGGTGGAGGTGAGTAGTATCGACGCGGCCTACCTGGTGGATAGTGTGACGGCATACATCAAGATCAGCCGGTTTGGGGCACGGACGGCCGAGGACTTCGAACAATCGCTGCGTAACCTTAAGAAGCGAGGCGCGCAGCAGCTCATATTGGACCTGCGTGAAAACGGTGGCGGTTATTTCAATGCGGCGACAGCCTTGGCCAGTCATTTTTTCAACGACAAACAGCTGATTGTCTATACTGAAGGAGCCCATGAGCCTCGCGTCGACTATTATTCAAGCGCCGACGGCCTATTTGGCGACGGCGACTTAGCAGTGCTGATTGATGAAAGCTCCGCTTCCGCCAGCGAAATCGTTGCGGGTGCCATCCAAGACCTCGACCGTGGGGTTATCGTGGGCCGCCGATCGTACGGCAAAGCGTTGGTGCAGGAGCAATTCGGCTTTGGCGATGGCTCAGCATTGAATCTCACCGTGGCCAGGTACTTCACGCCGCTGGGGCGGTGCATCCAAAAGTCGTATACCGTTACGGCAGACAGCCTCTGCCATACCGGCCAGCTTCCCTTATTGGGCAACCTCGATACCGCTGCTTACACCACCACCTCGGGCAAACTGGTATATGGCGGCGGGGGCATATCGCCCGATGTCATCGTGCCGGCAGACAGCAGCCGGGCCAGCACATTATATCGTAAGATTCGGCGGGCCAGCCTGATCGAGAACTATGTGTACGACAGACTGACGACATCGGTACCGACATATTCCGTTGAGAATTACCTCAAGGGCTACTTCCTGCCCGAGACGGAATACGAGCGTTTCTTGCAATACATCCGTGAGCGCGGTATGGGATACAGCGCGAGTGAAGCCGATGCCGCGAGATCAATGGTACGCTCGGATATCGAAGCCTTGTTAGGCCGGTATTATTTTGGCAGCGAAGCATTTTTCAAAGTGAAGAACCGTTCCGATGAAGTGCTCGCCCAAGCAATGCTTGCCCTAAACGGCAAATAGTTCAGCCTGTCGATTACTTCACGATCTGCCCGTCGAGCAATTGAACAATCCGGTTGCCGTATTCGGCATTCTTTTCCGAATGTGTTACTTGCACAATGGTGACACCTTCTTCTTCGTTGAGCTGCTTGAACAGGTTCATGATTTCTTCTCCCTGTTTAGAGTTGAGGTTTCCTGTCGGCTCATCGGCGAGTAACAATTTGGGCGTGGTAGCCAATGCTCGGGCGATGCCCACCAGCTGTTGTTGCCCACCAGAAAGTTGGGTGGGAAACAGGTCTTTTTTACCCACGATACCGAAACGGTCGAGCAGGTCGGCCACAATGGCCTTCCGCTCGCTGCTCTTGAGGTTCTTGTAGATGAGCGGGGTCTCGATGTTTTCGTAAACGGTGAGCTCATCGATGAGATGGTATGCCTGGAAAACGAAACCGATGTACTGCTTGTACAAAGCGGAGCGCTGTTTTTCCTTCAGCCGTAACACGCTGTTGTCCATGAGCAGGTACTCGCCCTCGTCGGGCTCATCCAACAAACCAAGGACGTGGAGCAGGGTGGATTTCCCCGACCCTGAAGGGCCCATGATGGATACAAATTCGCCCTCATTGATATGGAGGCTGATGTCCTTCAGTACGAACGAGCGCATTCCACCCACGTTGTACCATTTGAATATGTTAGCTAATTGAATCATTTATTAGTAATTAGTACTAAGTACTCAGTAGTTAGTAGTTAGCCCCTTTGATTGTCAACTGGCCATGCTCAAATATATTAATTATCGCGTAGGCCTATGCCAAAATCCATCCATTATTATAACAAGCTAATGCACAACAGACTACACAAAAACGAAGGCCCTAAAGTGTCCGTTTCCGAACAGCTGAATGTTCGATATCGAACACATGATTATTGCAGGTCAATATACCAATATCAATTTTATATCATATTTCTGTTGTTTTAAGGGTTGGCATGAAATACATCGGAAAATGACGTACCTTTGTGTCCGTTTTACACTAAGGCTGTAAAACAACAGGAATATGCAGTTGAAGAAGAGTTTACTTGCGCTTTTATTTGGTGGTTTGGGCATCGGCATCACCGAGTTCGTGATGATGGGTTTGCTGGAAGAGATTGCCTATGATTTGGCGATCGACATCCCCACGGCGGGGCATTTGATCGCCGCGTACGCCGTTGGTGTGGTCATCGGGGCGCCCCTACTTGTCGTCATCGCCGGGAAGTATCCGCCTAAACGTATCCTCATCGGATTGATGCTACTATTTACGCTCTTCAATGCATTTACGGCCTTTGCACCGAGCTACGCATCACTTTTGTTTTCGCGGGTACTTGCTGGTTTGCCGCACGGCGCCTTTTTCGGGGTGGGCTCGGTAGTCGCCAGCCGGTTGGTTCGACCGGGCAAAGAAGCGCAGGCTATTTCTGTCATGTTTGCCGGCCTCACCATTGCCAACCTGATTGGCGTACCTTTAGGCACCTATATCGGTCACAACTTCATGTGGCGCTATTCGTTTGCTATCGTGGTACTGGTAGGCATCATCACGTTACTCGCCTTGAAGTTCTGGATGCCGGATATGCCCGCAAAGCAAGCAGCCAGTGTGAAGACGCAACTGCGCTTTTTCAAGCGCCGCGAGGCGTGGCTCATTGTGGGCATGATTGCGATCGGTACCGGCGGTCTTTTCTCGTGGTACAGCTACATTTCGCCGCTGATGACCAAGGTAGCCGGATTCTCCGAGTCGTCGATGACCTACATCCTGATGTTGGCCGGCCTGGGTATGTTTTTCGGTAATCTGGTGGGTGGCCGGTTGGCCGATTTGGTGTCGCCTGCCAAAGCGGCCATCATGCTGCTTACCGCGATGGTGGTTGCATTGATTACGTTGCACTATGTAGCCGTTTACCCCATCCCGTCGCTGGTAATGACGTTCCTTCTGGGTGGTATTACTTTCGCATTGGGCGCTCCCATACAGATGCTGATGATCAACACCGCCAAGGGCTCAGAAATGCTGGCTGCTTCGGTGAGCCAGGCGAGTTTCAACATCGGCAACGCGCTAGGCGCCTTTTTGGGCGGCTTGCCTATCGCTATGGGTTATGGTTATAGCTCGCCTGAATGGGTGGGCGCGGCCATGGCAGGGGGCGGCGCATTGTTTGCGCTGGCTTTCATTCTTCATCAAAAGCGCAACGCCCACATGGTGGTGGTTCCGGAGGCCCTTGAAGCAACACCACCCCTCGAACAGCAAGTGACAGACATCATGGCCGCAGCTGAAGAGCCCGAGCCAGTCTGCTAGGAGTCCGTTATTCTTCCCGCAGCGAATCCGATGCGTCACGAAAGTAAGCCCAGCTTCACCAACGCATAGAAAAGTGCAGCAGTGTGCAATGCCTGGCCGAATTGGTTATCCAGCAGCAGCTGTTTCAGTTCAGCGGGCGATGCCAGTACGACCTCGATCTCTTCCTGGTCGTCGAGGTCTTGCTCCTGCACTTTCACACCGCCCGTGAGTAGGTAGGTGGTTGTTTTATTGGTGCTGGTAGCCGGGTTGGGGAACAAGGTCGATATTTCTTCGATGGTATCGAATCGGTAGCCTGTCTCTTCCAGCAATTCGCGCGGGGCAGCAGTAAGGGCGTCCTCGCCGGGGTCGATGACGCCACCCGGGATTTCAAGCACATTCTGCTTTACGCCGTGGCGATATTGCCGCACCAAGATAAACTGATTATCGGCTGTAAGCGCCACCATATTTACCCAATCGGGGTACTCCAACACATAATATTCAGGCACGACATGCCCATTGGGCATGCGGCATACGTCTTTGCGCAACACCGCCCAGGGCGCCCGCACAAGGTACTCGGACGATAGGGTTTCCCACTGCATTCAGGCGATATCTTTCATGATGCGGTCCACACGGTCTTCCAGTTCGCGGCTCACGCGTTCAAAATCCGCCCGATCAGCCAGTGGCTGTTTCACGCTGCAATAGAATTTTATCTTGGGCTCCGTACCCGACGGCCTCGCCGAAATCACATCGCCATCTACCGTAATGAATTGCAGTACATCCGACTTGGGTAGGTTGATGACCGCCCGTTTGCCCGTTTTCAGGTTGTATGACTCGCTTGTTGCATAGTCCTTGATTTCAGCCACATCGATGCCACCCAGTGTTTGCGGCGGGTTGCTCCGCAGCCGCTCCATCATGGCTTTGATTTCCTCAGCTCCGGCTTTGCCCTGTTTGGTCAACGAGATCAGTTTCTCCTTATAATAACCATGCTGCACATAGAGGTCAATCAGTGCATCGAAAAGTGTTTTGCCCTGGTCTTTATAGTACGCCGTCATCTCGGCAATGAATACGGCAGAAACCACCGCATCCTTATCGCGCACCAGCTCGCCGACGAGATAGCCATAGCTTTCTTCGCCGCCGACAAGAAACCTGCCGTTGCCGTTTTTGCCAGTGATGAGCTCGCCGATATACTTGAATCCAGTCAGCGTATCGTAATAGGTAACGCCGTAGCGGTTGGCGATATCGGCAATTAGGCTGGTCGTTACGATGGTCTTCACCACGTAGTCGTCCGGCCGCAGATCGCCCTGTTCCTTCTTCGATGAAAGCACATAATCGACGAGCAGGCTGCCAATCTGGTTGCCGTTCAACAGTTGGTATTCTCCACTGGCATTCTTGGCCGCTGCCCCCACGCGATCCGCATCGGGATCGGTAGCGAAGATGACGTCGGCATCGATGCGTTGGCCGGTCTTAACGGCCAGGGACATGGCGTCTTCTTCCTCCGGATTGGGATAAACCACCGTTGGAAAGTTGCCATCAGGTGTAGCCTGTTCTTCGACCACATGGACGTTGGTAAACCCCCAGCGGGCCAACGTGGGCGGCACCAACGTGATTCCCGTACCGTGGATGGGAGAAAATACGATCTTCAGATCGTGCTGCCGTGCTACAACTTCGGGCCGGATAACCAGTTTCGAAACCGCATCGAGGTAGGCGTCATCGAGTTCCTTACCCAGCAGCGTGATGTTCTCTTCCACCGGTCCGAAATGGATTTTATCTGGGTCCTGGATGGCATATACCTCCTTGATGACATTTTTATCGTGCGGCGGCACCAATTGTCCACCATCATTCCAATACGCTTTATAGCCGTTATACTCCTTTGGGTTATGCGAAGCCGTTAGCATCACGCCCGCTTGGCATTCGAGGTGGCGCACGGCGAAGGAAAGGTGCGGCGTGGGGCGTAACTCGGCAAATAGATAGACTTTGATGCCATTTGCGGAAAACACATTGGCCACCAAACGTGCAAATGCCTGCGAGTTGTTACGGCTATCGTACGAGATGGCCACTTTGACTTGCTTCCCCGGGTAGGTTTTGAGCAGGTAGTTGGCCAGCCCTTGCGTGGCCCTCCCGATGGTGTATTTGTTCATCCGGTTGGTGCCAACGCCCATGATGCCACGCAGCCCACCGGTACCGAACTCCAAGTCCTTATAGAAGCTGTCGGTCAGTTCGGTATGCTGCTCGGTATCAAAAAGCTGTTTGACGGAACGGATGGTCTCGTCATCATATGGGCCCCTTAGCCATACTTCGGCGCTCGTCTTTATCGCTGGGTCTAAATGCGGTGTTGTCATGCGGTGAGAATTTTACTCTGTTGCGCCAAACTTATGCAAAAACCCAGTTACATACAAGGAATAATTATCGCGTTACCGTAGCGGGATGTTCCTTGCCGTTATGGCACGTGATGCATGTAATCTGCGTGAGTTCTCCGGTTTTCTCATCGCGCCGCTTGAAATGTTTTTTATTGATCCGCTGGGTCATTTTCATCATCCAACGGGCAGTTTCCTTATGATGGTTATCGTCGCTTGCGAAATCCAACTTCTTTGGGTCGGTCGCACTCTGCGCGTGGCAAAAACCACATTTCACACCTAAGGCCACCTTGAACTCATCCATCACCTGTTTAATTTCTTCCTGGGTGATGTTTTTAGGAAGTACTTTTAAATTGGTTGCTTTCCATTCCTGGGGCTGCGGCTGGGTTTCGGGCGCAAATGAGCTCAATGCAAAAATACCCGCGAACACGGCCACCACGGCAGCGATCATTCGATATGTCATAGTGTTCAGTTTATATGGTAAATATAGCAATCTACCGCCCGAACACCGAAAAGAAAAAACTATTTAGAATGGGTTTAATTGAGTAACAGCGATATTTGGATTCTCGTCGATTTTCGATAGGTTTGAGCCGTATGAAAGACCGCATCGTGTATGAAAAGTATCGTCCGGACGATTTCGAGGACTACTACAACTTAGTTAAATCCGACCGAGTGATGCGGTACATTACGGGCAAAGGGCTACCTGAAGCAGCGGCCAGGACCACCTTTGATCGCTTTCTGAAAACCAACCCACTCGATTCCCGCCTCGGCTATTTCAAGGCTAGCGACCCGCAGACAGGGGCCCATATCGGCGAATGCAAACTCGTCAATTACCCGAAAGACGAATCGGTTTTTGAAATCGGATACTTACTTAAGGAGCAACTTTGGAGTAAAGGCTACGGAACACTGATCTGTGAGGCGATGTTGTCGTTAGCATCGGCCGTTGACCCCCGCAAGCAAGTGATTGGCATCATCGATCCGGAAAACACCGCTTCACGAAGGCTCCTGGAAAAGTTTGGATTCGTAAGCTTTTTCACTGGTGTGGAAGACGGGCTACCCACCGAGAAGCTTATCCGACATCCTTAACTTTTCGCTTGCCGTGTCATTTTTTCCAGCTCATCCCACAGCTCGTCGGGCACCGCTTCCAGCCCGCTGAATTGGCCTGCCCCTTGCAGCCATTCACCACCGTCGATGGTAACAATCTCGCCGTTGATGTACCCGGCAAAATCGGAAAGCAGGAAAGCCGCTAGGTTGGCTAGCTCCTGATGGTCGCCCACGCGCTTGAGCGGCACGCGTTTTTTGAAATCGAACTGCTGGGCGAGGTCGCCCGGCAGCAACCGTTCCCACGCCCCCTTTGTAGGGAATGGGCCCGGCGCGATGGCGTTATTACGGATACCGTACTTGCCCCACTCTACGGCCAATGACCGCGTGAGTGCCAATACGCCCCCTTTGGCTGCGGCCGAAGGCACCACGTAGGCCGAGCCGGTAAATGCATAAGTGGTAACGATGTTCAATATGCTCGCCGGTTGTTGGTTTTTGATCCAGTGCTTGCCAAATGCCAGCGTACAATTGGCAGTTCCTTTGAGCACAATGTCAATGATGGTAGCAAACGCGTTTGCAGAAAGCCGCTCGGTAGGCGAAATGAAGTTGCCCGCAGCATTGTTAAGCAACGCATCCACCTGACCGAACCGTTCGAGCGATTGTGCCAGCAACTGTTCCACCTGGGCGTTTTCCCGGATATCGCACGCCACGGGCAATACCGCTCCGCCGGTGCCTGCCGCCATCTCCCTGGCAGCTGCTTCCAGCACATCTAGTTTGCGGCTAGCGATAACCACCTGGGCGCCCAGTTGCAAAAAATAGGTTGCCATAGCCCTGCCCAGTCCGGTACCGCCACCGGTTACCACGATGGTTTTACCTTGAAGCGCATCCTCGCGCAATGCGCCTGTCACTGCCATTATTTGCCTCCTTTCAAGTTATTGATGCGTATTTGTTTCATAGGTATCAATGAGATCGTTTCACTAAGTTGTCGATGATGGTTTTTACAATGGATCGGGTGGCGGGCGACCACCATTGCTTCAGTATCGCCTCGATGGTTTCTTCTTGGTTAGCGTCAAACGCGGCAACCAACGATCGCCGCATATTACGTTTGCTTTGCCGCCACGTATTGCGTTCGTATTGCGTGTAGTTGCGGAGTTGACGCTCAGCAGCCGAACGGATACGTCTTGGATCGACCACCTCATCCACCAGGCCTGCCTCGAGCGCTTCCTGTGGTTTGAATAACTTCCCTTCCAGCAAATAACGATATGCCCGTGCTGGGCCAAGCCAAAACCCATACAATTGGAAGATACTTTCGGGCACAATGAGCCCGACGGGCACCTCATTAAGACCGATAATGAAATCGCCATCGGCCATCACGCGGTAGTCACAGCAGCTCGCCAACACGCATCCTGCTGCCGGACTGTGGCCACTAATAGCAGCTACGGCTGGCTTGTCAAATGCCACTAGTGCACGGATCACATCCATGAATGTATGCCAAAACCGACGTACTTCTTCCTCGTTATATTCATATAATGCAATGAGATCTAGTCCCGCGCTGTAAAACCCTTCCTTGCCGTGCAAGATCACCCCTTCCACTGCGGGGTTACTTTGCGCGTCAGCCACGGCTGTCCCAAGCTCTTCAAGCATCTGTTGGTGGATGGCGTTCGACCGATCCCGATCGAGATAGATGTGCGATATCCTGTCCTCAACGGCTATTTTAATGAAATCCATTTTATTATTCAATGGTTATGTAATGTACGGCCCGCGTCAACCGGCCATATATATCCAGCCCTTCTACCACAATACGGTATGCGCCCGGCGTCTCGGCGGTATAAAACTCAAACGATGCTGCGCCTACCTCATCGGTAACCATATTAGGTGCCCAATGGATGGTGGTACGTAAATCTTTCATCCCCGCCAATGAGTCTACCGGGGCACTGTAGTCGGGCACATAAAATTCGCGTATGGCATAATATCCCTGCGGGCTATGGGTCACAACGCCAGGGGTATAACTATCCCGGCCGAAGCTACCGCCGTCACCCCGCTTGGTGGTGATGATGATTACCCCGCCACTGCCCATACTTCCATACACAGCCGTATTGGTAATGCCCCGCAATACCTCGATGGTTTCGATATCAAACACATTGATCATCGCCAGCGCGTCGGCCTCCATGTACATACCGTCCAATACAACCTGCATGGGCTGATTGGGTGACCGTGTCGAATATGGCACGTTATTCCGGAAAATCACGCCGTGTAGTCTGGCCTGCAAGCATATAATCAGCGAGGTGCACCCCATAGCCATCTCTTCGGCGGTAATCACCTGGTCGGCATTGCCAGGGCCATTCAGGTTGCTCGAGTGCTCCACCTTCTTCCTGCCGGTCCGCCGGGTAACATCCACCTCCTCCAGCAGGATGGTTTTTTCCTTCAGCCCGTATCGTTCCATCTCATCAAATTGTGCTTTTGTATTCTTGAGATAGGTTTGGATAGATTGGTTTACGTTTACTGTGGCATCGGGTGTATTTTTATTACGCGTAACTTGTTGTTGGGGCACTTTATCCAGTATGATATCGACATGTTTCCGTCCCTTTTCATCTCGTGCCTGCACAACGAATTCGGTGTCATCGTAAAATAAAAGTCGGTCAAAACTGAAACGGCCCTCCGCGTCGGTCAGGGTATCCAACACAGCCAGGGCATTGCCTGTAGACAATACGGTTACCGTGGCGTTGGGCACCGGTACTTTTCCATTTCGCTTGGTTACCACGCCACTGATGCGCAGGTCCTGTTCGGGACGATAGGTTATAACCGGACTCCTGTCGCCCTGCAAGTCTTGCCAGTTGATGCGGCTCCAGCCCTGGGTGAGCATGAGGTCGTCCAGGTGGCGTAGCCGAACCATGTCCTTCCCTTCGAAGTAATAAGCCGGGGCCTCGACATAGCCTTTGATATCCGAACTGAGCAATAGGCTTGCGTATATATTTCCTTCCCGGGTCCCGCTATCAATAGGCACTTTGCCCATATCCACCACCGCGGCGGAGAGTGTCGCAACGCGGTTGGTATCCGCCGCATTCCCAGCCGTAAGCTGCACGGTAACCTTCGCCTTTTTCCCATATGTTTTCCGATCTGTCTCTGCCACCAACGGCAACAGTGAAGCATCATTGTAATTAAAAATGGTCCGTTCGGCCACCGGTATTTGGTCGGCAGTAAACAAGGCAACTTGAACTACCCCTATGGGCACATTTTCGCGTGGAATCGAAAAAACGGCGTCGTTCTTTGTCTGCTTGCTCTTTGATGCATAGAAAACGGTGCCATTCTGCTGAAGCAATAGTGAGATCTCCTGTCCGTTGACCAAATCATCCGATGCGAAGGCCTGCACAAAGATCTGCTTATCTTGTTGGTTGTTCACTGCCAATGCATAACCGGAAGTTCCCACCGCTGGAAAATCTACTTCGGCCTCGCTGGCATCATCATAGGTAACTTTTGCCGTATAGGTGGCGCCGGCTTGCGGTATGAAGCTGAAACTCCCCATACCGGCGTGGGCCGACTCAAATTCGGCTACCCGGGTACCTGCTCCATCCTGGAGGTAACCCGATACCGCCACCCCTATCCCTTCGGGTGCCAGCGCCTTAAACGCGACTTTGGTGAGGTTGCCCGCGAGAAGGTGGCCACTTTCCGGAAAAAACTGGATGCTATTGGTGTTCGAGGTGGTCTTCAACGGTATCCGTTTATTGACGGTCCGCTTATCAGCCATAGTCAGGGCAAGTAGTATTTCACCCGATTGGAGATTGAAGGGCTGCTTATTGACAAAGTCAAAAGCGATACGCCCTTCGTCATCGGTGGTCGCCCGTCCGCGGTCAATATTCCGCCCCTCCATAACCACCTCATAGCTGGCGTCCATATCGGCAAAGGGCCCGCCATCCAAATCGGTGAATGCGATTTCAGCATGGACACGGTGTTCCGGGGAGTTTTCATACGAAAAGGTGCTATGGGCAACGATATTATCGGTACGGGCATTGCCGATGGGCAACGTCCGGTCGTAGAAGGCATCCGGTTCAAAATTGCGCATCCAATTGGTATACGCGCGAATCCGATAGTTGCCTTCATCCAGAGAATCTGCCAGTTGAAAATCGCCCATGGTTACCCCGGCAATGAGCGGCAGCCGGATGGATTGTACCGTGCGATCTTCAGGGCCAATAAGGTCGACATATAGGATTTTGCTCAGGCCCGAAAGTTGGTTATAGGCACCGAGGGTGACGTATCCTTTAAACCAGATATCGTCGCCCACGGTATAATAGGGCTTATCCAAGTGTAAGTATACTTTTTCCTGAGGGTATTGGTTTGCATGGCTTTCCAGCTTGGTTAATACTTTTTCAATTACGCGGGTATCCTGCGCAAGGGCTATAGGTACGGCAAGGCAACAGGCCATCCATACGGAAACAAAACGGTGTAAACTCATTATTTCATAACTTGATATATCGATAGTTTATTTTGGCATGGCCGCAATACGGTAAATATAGGTAAAAAAAATATCTTTGCAAGATGAATATCCTTATTGTTGGCGCAGGCGGCCGGGAAAGTGCATTTGCTTGGAAGATCGCCCAAAGCCCCCAAATCACCCAATTGTACATTGCCCCGGGTAATGCCGGCACGAGCAGCTACGGCCAAAACGTTTCCCTCAAGGTGACCGATTTCGACGGAATTGCGGATTTCGTGCTCGAACATGCCGTTGACATGGTGGTTGTAGGCCCCGAAGAACCCTTGGTAAAAGGTATCCACGATTATTTCCTCGATCGGGCCGACCTACGGCATGTTCCGGTTATTGGCCCGCAACAACAAGGGGCCCAGTTGGAAGGAAGCAAGGATTTTTCCAAACGTTTCATGGTACGGCACGGCATACCCACCGCGGCGTCGCGGTCGTTCACCCGCGATACATTGCCGGAGGGCCTCGCCTACCTCGAGACGCAAAAGCTACCCATCGTACTGAAGGCCGACGGGCTGGCAGCAGGAAAGGGCGTCCTCATCTGCGCTACGTTGGAAGAGGCCCGGACGGAGCTGACGGCCATGCTTGCCGATGCCAAATTCGGTGCGGCCAGTAGTACCGTGGTTATCGAGGAGTTCCTTTCGGGTATCGAACTGTCCGTTTTCGTGCTCACAGATGGCGATACGTACAAAGTATTGCCCCCTGCTAAAGACTATAAACGCATCGGCGAGGGCGACACCGGCCTCAACACCGGTGGCATGGGCTCGGTGTCGCCTGTCCCTTTTGCTGATAATGAATTTCTCGATAAAGTGGAGGAACGCGTCATCGTCCCTACCATCGAAGGATTGAAAAAAGACGGCATTCCGTACAAAGGATTTATTTTCATCGGCCTAATGAACGTAGACGGCGACCCGTACGTGATCGAATACAATGTGCGTATGGGCGACCCCGAAACGGAAAGCGTATTGCCACGCCTCGAAAGTGATTTGGTAGACCTCCTGCAAGGGGTAGCCGAAGGAAATCTGGCGGACCGCTCGTTTACCCTCTCGTCTAAAACCGCTGCCACTGTTGTATTGGTATCGGGTGGATATCCCGGCCCCTACGAATCCGGCACCCCCATCAGCAATATCGAAAGCGTAAAGGAATCCCTCGTTTTCCACGCGGGAACCAAAGCGGAAAATGGTGTAATTAAAACTGCCGGGGGACGTGTAATCGCGGTCACCGCATTGGAAGACACGTTATTTGATGCGTTGCAGCAGGCCACCGCCGATGCGGGGCGTATCTACTTCGAAGGTAAAAATTTCCGCCGGGATATCGGGTTTGATCTGTTGTAGATCGGGACTTCGTCAACCGGCCGCTATCCCCTTAGCGAAGCGCGCCAATCCTTCTTCAAGCAACGACCGGGGGCATGCAATATTCATGCGCAGGAAACCCTCGCCCGCATCGCCATATAGCGTACCCGGGTTGAGCCACACCTTCTCCTGGCGAACCAGTTTTGCTGCAAAATCTGCCGACGAGGTAAGGATGGCCCGGCAGTCTAGCCAAACCAAATAGGTGGCTTCCAATGGCACAACGTTGATTTGGGGCAGGTGTTTTGAGCAAAAATCGGTTACGTAATCAAAATTACCCTTCAGGTACACTATGAGTGATTCGAGCCAATCCTCGCCATGTTCGTAGGCTGCAATCAGTGCTTCGATGGCAAATGGGCTCAACAGCTCCATTTCTTGCGCCATTAGCACCTGTTCAATCCGCTTCATGAGGTCGGGATTCTCGGAAAAAAGGTACCCAACCTGCAACCCGGCAAGGTTGAATGTTTTGCTGGGCGAGCAAACCGTTACCGACCGGAGTCCTTTCGTATTCGCCAGCGAGGCGAATGGGATATGCGTATGCCCATGATAAACCAAATCGGAGTGGATTTCATCCGATAGGACCACTACGCCGTGTCGGGCACATATTTCTCCGATTTGGAGAAGCTCCTTGGCAGTCCATACTCGGCCTGCCGGATTGTGGGGGTTGCATAGCATCAGGAGCTTTACGCTAGGGTCTGCCGCCTTCTCTTCCAAATCCGCAAAATCGATATGGAAGGCCCCTTCTTTAAATAGCAACTTGTTTTCGATCACCTGCCGGTCGGTATGGGCAATGGCGACATAAAAATGGTTATAAACCGGTGGTTGCACCAGCACTTTATCGCCGGGGGCCGTAAGCGCCCGAACGATCGCAGACAAGGCCGGTATCACCCCCGTAACCGGCCGGATCCATTCCTTCTGCAACGCATAGCCGTGCCGTTTTTGCCACCATCCGATAATGGCATCAAAAAAGCGGTCGGGGGTTAGGGTATAGCCGAAGACGCCATGGGCCACCCGCTTCTGCAGAGCCGCCTGGATAGCCGGGGCGGCTTTGAAATCCATGTCGGCAATCCACATGGGAAGCACATCCGATGCGGCAGCGTCCCATTTGATGCTATCGGTCCCTGTACGGTCTATGTATTCGTCAAAATGATTGTCCATGGTTTTGTGTTATCCGCGACCGCTAATATAAGATTAACCCGGAAATCAACAAACCACCGGTTATCCGTAACTATTGCCATAATGTAAATTTCTTACTAGTTTTATGACGTGGCTTTCTAACAGATGAAACCTTTAGAGTTATGCGTAAAAAAATAGTGTTTGCCTGCTTTGCAATGGTTGTCTTTGCCTACACGACTCCTGGATTTTCACAATCTATTGACCTATTCAATGGCGCGGATTTGACCGGCTGGCACGTCGACGTACCGGACATGGATAACAGGGCAGATGTGGCTAGCCCATTCCTTGTGCGGGATGGGCTATTGGTAAGCATGGGTAATCCGAATGGTCATCTCATCACCGACCGCTCCTATTCGAACTACCGGTTGGAGGTCGAGTATCGTTTCGCCGGGCAACCGGGTAACTGTGGTGTATTGGTGCACGCGTCTACACCCCGCATCCTCTACGAAATGTTCCCCCAGTCTATCGAAGTACAGATGATGCATGAAAATGCAGGTGATTTCTGGTGCATCCGTGAGGATATCCGTGTGCCTGATATGGAAGCCCGGCGGGGGCCGGAGGCCGATTGGGGTACGTCCGAAGGAAAAGCGCGTCGCATCAAAAACCTTACCGACAGTTCGGAAGTCCCGCTCGGCGATTGGAACAACATGACGATTGAAGTGTTGGATCGCCGCATACGCGTATGGGTGAACGGCGATTTGGTAAACGATGGTTTTGAGTGCACCGCAAGTGAAGGCCGAATCGCCCTGCAAGCGGAAGGGGCCGAGGTCGAATTCCGTACCGTATTGTTAACCCCTATCAATCGGCTCTCGCCCTGAAACCATGTCCACAAGATCCTTTGCATCTAGAACTTTCTTCAAAGTTCGTTGTTATAGACCTAACTAAACAACAACTATGAACAAATTATTCAGGGCACTGATTGCGGGATGGGGTGCGAAGAAACTGGGTTTCGGTTGCTTCGGCACCATTATCGTCTTTATTATCCTTTACTATCTGTTGGGCTATGTCTTTGGTTAAACGTGTCGTTAATGTGGGTGGATATCCGGTTTTTTCGGTAAGGTAAACAGACATCTACGCAAATATGACAACGCCCCTACATTAAATATACGGGGCGCTGCACCTGACTATTGTGAAACCAGCTAGTTGGTACGCAGGTATACATTCTTATAAGTGGATTTGAGGATGAGGTCGATACCGCCACCATTGATGGTACCTTTGATATTCTCTCCTATTCCGTCGCGGAACATCGTTGCGATGGATACGCCAGTTCCCGATGACGGTGGCGATACAATCACCATATCGGGCATGGAATCCAACGCAGCTGCCAGCTCTTCATCCACGTCGGTACGGAGGCTATCTACTTCCGCCACGCTAACAACGTGGCGTTTCTCCATCGCCTGGGGCGTAATGGCCACATTGAAGTCGCCGGCAGCATAAAGTTTGCCGTAGCTTGTGCTCATGGTCAGGTTGGTCTTGGTCGATGCCGGCATGGCTACATCCACATGTCCGTATACCGAGATAATGGATATGGGGCCTTTGATATCATGGGCAAAAGTGACCTCGATATTTTTGTACACGTTCTTGATGTTCATGGGGCCGCTGTTGTTTTCCAAAACGATATCATTATAAGACGACGAGACCTCGATTTCGCCCTTCATGTTCTTAATCAACAAGGTATCGGCAAAGACGGATTTATTATTATTGAAAACGATGTCGACGGTTTTGGGCACCCTGACATACAAGACATCGCCGCGA
The DNA here is from genome assembly GCF_035818675.1 of Parapedobacter flavus. Classification (NCBI taxonomy): domain Bacteria; kingdom Pseudomonadati; phylum Bacteroidota; class Sphingobacteriia; order Sphingobacteriales; family Sphingobacteriaceae; genus Parapedobacter; species Parapedobacter flavus. Next base: position 55,826 of record NZ_JAYKZZ010000011.1, on the reverse strand, counting down.
CTGTTGTTTCCTACCGGATTTACTTCAATATCGTTTCCTTTTTTGGTCACGCTAATGCCGAGGCCGGTATTATCGATGAAACCCGAGCTGCTCAGGGCTTGCAGCCCTTTAGCCCGTTCGTCTTCCTCTTCGGGAACGCCTTGGTTGCTGAAAACGATCTCGTTTCCGGTGTAGCCTTCAATACGGGCTCCGTTGAGGTTGAGGTAAAGTTTGCCCGAAGGTTTGTCGATTCGATATTCCTTCTGGGCCCATGCCGGCAAGCAAAGGGCCAAGAGGAGTGCCATGATGATTGTCTGCTTTTTCATTGTATTCGTTTTTATGTTTTATGTATGCTTAAAGTTTCTCCTGATATAACAGCACGGCGTAGGCTTCGTCTTTCACCGCCTCGAAGGTATACGGGCTGCGTGCTACCGCAAACAACGCTTCTTCAATTCCGACGTGATCGATCTGCGCCGCAATCCGTACGATACCCAGTTGCACCAACGGGTCGTCTTGGTGGGTGAGCGCGGTGGCCAACAAGTCGGCCACCTGCGGGTCTTCGAGGTGGCTGCTGAGCACATCGAGGGCCGCCAGGCGTACGTTCGTATTCCCGTCGCGATTCATGGTTTCCGAAAGCATCGCTACGAGCTGCTCATCCATTCGCCCCGCCTGCTCGATTTCCAGGATGGCGGCCAGCCGTGTGCTTGCCGAGCTGCTGTCGGCCAGCCGGACGGCGAGTGGTGCCTGTGCCGGCTCACGTCGGCTCGTTGTGTTACGCGGTTCTTTCTGCCTTAGTTCTGCCACGGGAGGCTCAGGAGACTCGGCCGGCATCCCTACTTGCGCTGTAACGGGAGGCTCCGCGGTAATCGGTGCTTGCTCAACCGGCTGATGCACGATCTGGGGTGCGTCGGGGCGCTGCGTCCAACCGCTATCAAAAAACAGGTATGCGCAGACCAGCCCGATCAACAGCGACGCGGCAACCAGCCAGGTTGCACGACGGTACCGCCCGGAAACCGGATGCTGCGGGATAGGGGTCGACACGGTTGGCTCCGGTTTAAGCTGTGCTTGCAACCGCTGCAGCACACCCTCGGGCGGCTCTTCCCGGTCAAAGGCTGCGCGGTGCTCTTGTACGAATTTCTTTAGCGGGTCATTCATGATCATGTCCTATCTTTCAGTGACTGTATTACTTTTTTCTTGGCGCGGTGGTACTGTGTACGCACCGTACTGTGTGAAATACCCAGCATCCCGGCGATTTCTTCTTGTGGGATATCTTCAAAGAGATACAGATTCAATACGGTTTTGTACCCTTGCGGCAGTTGTTCGATGGCCAGCTTCACATCCTCCACCCGGCAATCAAACAATTGGTCTGCCTCCATATCGTACCTTTCTTCGTCGGCGACATCTAGCTCGCCGTTATCGGAAAAAACGATTTTTCTTTTCCGTAGATGGGTAATCGAGCGGTTCAAGGCGATCCGATGGACCCAAGAGCCGAAACTGGTGGCGTTCTGCAGTCGGTGGATATCGGAAAACGCATGATAGAACGATTCCTGCAAGATATCTTCCGCTTCGGCCGTATGTGACACGATACGGCAGATGGAGTTATAGACGGGCCGGGCATACCGATTGTATAGCGCCGTAAAACCGGTATCGTGCCCTTGATGGCAGAGGGCAACTAATTCGATTTCATCCTTTTTATCCGTAGGCTGCAAGTGATCTTCCTTATGTGATTCATTGTTAAGTCGCGGATTGCCCACAAATGTTGCACGACAAATTCCCATTAAGGTAAAAATAATTGCGGGTTTATGTTTATTTTTATCTCCTGTAATCGGTAAGTAGATCCGCACACCATGAAATTCCCTTCCCTTGCCAGCCTTTCAAGGAACGCAGTTGCTGTTTTCAAACGCTTCCCTACACTGTTTATCGTTGTGGCTTCCGCCACGGTATTGGCTTGTTTCCTGATGGGTGAGCCGCCAATCGGCGCCGGGTTGGAGCATAAGCTTTGGCGATTATTGGCTACCTGTGATCTGCTGCTTACCCTAGGCCTTGCCGCCGATCTTTTTGCGGAGTCGCGGACGTACACGGGCCTGCGTAAATGGGGCCTCCGCGTAGCGGTTTTCATCTTGTGCGGCCTGCTGTACGCTGTGCTCAACCCCGTCCTGTACCAAACCGATGTGGTGCGGTTGGGCCTATTTATCTTTGCCTTCCACCACCTGGTGGCCTTCGCCCCCTTCATCAAGCGTGGCAGCAACAGCGACTTCTGGCATTTCAACAAGGTGTTATTCCTGCGTTTCCTCACTGCCGTGCTCTACTCGGTATCGTTATATGCCGGGCTCGCGGTAGCCATATTCGGTATCGAAGAACTTTTTAACCTCGACTTGCCATCAGAAATCTACGGCCAACTTTTCGTCTTGGTAGCTGTTGGCTTCAATACGTTGTTTTTCCTAGCGGGCATACCCACGGTATTTGAAACCACGCCGACAGCGGAACCATACCCAAAAGGGCTCAAGATATTTACGCAGTACGTGCTCATACCGCTGATGACCATTTATCTGGCCATTTTGCTGGTATACGAGATCAAGATATTGGTGGAGTGGGAAATGCCAAAGGGTATCGTTGCTACCCTCATATTGGGTTACGCGGTGTTCGGTATGCTTTCGTTATTGCTGGTATGGCCCATAAGAAATGACGAGGGGAGCCGTTGGGTAAGGCTTTTTTCAAAGTCGTTTTACCTCACGATGCTGCCGCTTATCGTATTGTTGGCGCTGGCGGTTTACCAGCGTGTGTCTCATTACGGATTTACGGAAGAGCGCCACATCCTCATGGCGTTGACCATTTGGCTGACCGCCATCACTGCCTATTTCCTTTCTTCTCGAAAAGACGACATCCGGCTGATCCCGGTTAGCCTCGCCGCTTTGGCCTTACTAAGCACGTTTGGGCCCCAGAGCGCCACCAACATCTCACTCCATTCGCAACAGCGTAGGCTGGCACAGCTGCTCAACGCGCCTGTTGAAGGCACGGACGAGCGCCAAAGTGTCGTTACCTACCTGTTGGAAGCACATGGCCTGCAATCGATGCAGGCGTTTACCGAAACGGATCTGGATAGCCTGGGTCGGGAAATTACGGCGACGAACGCTGAATTGCCCCCATACCGCATCACGTGGCTGAAACGCGACACCATCTTCGCTCTTTTGGGTGTGCCGCCAAGTGCCATGGCCGATGGGCGGTACCTCACGATTCACCGAGCGGGTGAGCGAATCATACCGGTACAGGGATATGACTATGTTTATCGGGTTGATTCCTATGGGTCTGACTCCACGATGGTAGCCATTGGAAAAAACAACGTGCGTATTTCCGTGAAACGCGACAGCACGTTTGCTGTTAAGGTAGAAATGGAAAACGACACGGCCATCGTGTTCGATTTGGTGCCTTTGGTTGACGAAATCTACCAAGCCCATAAAGGAGGGAACCTTACGCCGCATGAAAATGACGGAACCGGGTTTTTATATCCTGCTGAAAAAATGGAAATCCAACGGGAAAACACCCATTTTGTGATCACCTTGCTGCTGGACCAAGTGAATGGCGACTTCCTTGCACCGCACGAGGAGTCGAGCCGCGGCATCTACTTCACCGGTTACGTACTGTTTGGCGAAAAGTAATTCAGCGGCGCTACCCGTTGCCTACCTCCAAAAGTTTGGCTATCTTCGCACCATAGTGCTGGCGTTTCGCTGTGGCTTGGTATCCCGGCGTATTCCCAGTATCCGCGATTCAAGGATATACACATTTGAAGACAACGATAGCCAAAGTCATATCCACCGTAGGTCACCCTTTTTTGACCGTTCCGTTATTTGCTATTTTCCTAATTTTCAGTATTGAATCGACTCAACGCGCCACTTATCTCTCGCTATTGATTGTCGGCGGTATCTTTTTGCCCGTTGGGCTGAAGACCATATGGGGAGTAAAGAAAGGAACGTATACCAACCTGGATGTATCCGATCAAGCACAACGTCAAAAATGGTTCATTGCCACCACTTTCCTCCTATTGATCGTTACCATCATCGTCTGGGTTAGCAATCAAGAGTGGACACTCCGGCTCGCACTGTCCTGTGCGTTGGTGCTGCTGGTGATCGCACAACTGGTTAACGTGCGGATAAAGGCGTCCATGCATTTAGCCTTCCACGCATTCTTAGGGTTTATCATCCTCTCGTTCAACTGGCTGGCTGGCGGGTGTGTTCTACTGTTTGCGCTACCGCTGGCCTGGTCACGGATACACTTGGGCCGCCACATATGGCAGGAGGTGGTAGTTGGGATGGTGTTAGGCACGCTGTTGGGCATTGCCTTTTGGGTGTTGCATTAAACCAGCCGCACCACTTCCGTGTCTGGCGTAAGGGCTAGTCCACGGGTATGGGTTAGCAGGTTAATTCCAGGCGTCTTGCCCCTTTCCAATGACCCAGCCCAATCAGCAATACCGAGGAAACGTGCGCCATTGATGGTAGCCCATTGGATGGTTTCGGTAAGGGGGAACCTCGGAAAATGCTGGTGGATGGTCTTCAACTCTGTTAACACGCATAGGCGGTCGTTGGACGCCAGGCTATCTGTGCCCACCGTGATGGGGTGCCCATATTGAACAAAATGCTGAACCCCCGGCAGCCGCCCCTCGATGTACAGGTTCGCATTGGGGCAGAAACACCAAGTGACATTTCTTCCTTGCCGTTCAATGAAAAAAATATCCTTTGCCGCTGTAAAGGTGTTGTGGACCAGCAAGACCGGGGTATCGGCCGACAAGTACGGCATAACCGTGTGCAACGAATTGCGTGCCTGTGCTTTGAAACTGGTAATATCCTTGCCCAAGTCGTTGTAAAAGTCCAAAAATGGCCCCTCTTTATATCGGAACAGCCTGTTTTCGGCTTCACTTTCCTGGTTATGTATACTCAAGGGCATTCCCCGCTTACGGGCTTCATCGTCTATCCGTTTAAATAGCTCTTTGGATACCGAATACGGGGCATGTGCTGTAATGGATGTGGCTGACTTATCAAACTGACTAGCGACAGCGGAGGCGTCAGCCAGTTTATTAGCGGCCGTTTCCGGCTCGAAACCAATCACTTCTACAAAAGTGTGATAATACAGCCTACTGCTTTTTTTTACCTTCGCAGAAACGCCGGTATTCGCATGATCGCCCACCGCGACGACACCGTTGTCATAGAGCTGTTTGTCGGCCGCCTTCATTGCACGTACAATCTCGGCCTCACCAACAGCCCGCTGTGCCATCACCTGTTGCAGAAACGGCACCAGCCCGGTGCGTTTCGGTATGATCCCTTTCATATGTGAAAGTTCGAGGTGGCAATGTGTATTCACGAAGCCCGGTGTGATGATACCCACGTGATGGCGGATGGGCTTTCCGGATACGACGTCGCTGTTTGATGGATAAACCCCATGAATGGTACCGTCGTCTGCGACTTCGACAATGCCGTCCTTGATGGCTCGTCCGGCAACCGGTAGCACATATGTCGCTGAGAGAAAGGTATTCATAGTTTCATGGTTTAATCGTTGGTTGGTGGTTAAATATCGCTCGTGTCATTCAGGCTAGGCTTAATTTGACGAATACGCTTATGCAAATATGTGTTTTTTTTCGTGTTCAACCAAACAACTGAAAAAAATACCTGCAAAAAAAGCCGTACCTTTGCACCGTGAGCGCGGTCAAATCGAAAATCGATATACGCAGCCTAACGCTGGAGCAGCTACAACACCATATGGTGTCGATGGGTGAAAAAGCGTTTCGTGCAAAACAGATCTACTCGTGGCTTTGGCAGCGATCGTGTGTGGATTTCGACGGGATGAGCAACCTGAGCAAGTCGCTGCGCGACATGCTGCAAGAGGCCTTCGCCATTAATGCCGTAACGGTTCGGAACGAGCAACGCAGTAACGACCGCACCGTTAAAAGCAGCTTCGCGCTGCATGACAACAACATCATCGAAGGCGTACTCATCCCGGCGCCCGACCGCATGACAGCCTGTGTGAGTTCCCAAGTGGGCTGTAGCCTCACCTGCAAGTTTTGCGCCACGGGCTACATGGACCGTAAGCGCAACCTTAACGCCGATGAAATATATGATCAAGTGGTGCTCATCAGCAGGCAAGCGCAGGATTATTATGGGCAGCCCCTTACCAACATCGTTTATATGGGCATGGGCGAACCACTGCTCAACTACAGCAATGTGTTAAAGTCCATCGAACGCATCACGGCACCCGATGGACTAAACATGGCGGCAAAACGCATTACCGTCTCAACGGCCGGAATCGCCAAGATGATCAAAAAATTGGGCGACGACCACGTGCGTTTCAATTTGGCCTTGTCATTGCATGCTGCCAACGATGCCAAACGCAACGAAATCATGCCCATCAACGAGCAAAATTCGCTGCATGCCCTCGCAGAGGCATTAAAATATTACTACGCCAAAACCAAAAATCCGGTTACGTATGAATACATCGTTTTCAATGGCGTAAATGACGACCTTACCGATGCGCAGGAGCTAGCCGCATTCTGCAAACACCTGCCATGCAAAGTAAACATCATCGAATACAACCCCATTGTCTTTGCGGATTTCGAGAATGCTGCGGCAGACAAAATCGACCGGTTCGCGGATTACCTCCGCCAGCGGGGCATAACCACCAATGTTCGTCGCAGCCGGGGCAAAGACATTGATGCTGCATGCGGTCAATTGGCCATTAAAGAAACCACCGCCCCGACAGTCTGATTGCTTATGGGCATCACACGATACTTCAGCGATTTCACCGCCCTCTTTTTCGCACAGACCTGTGCTGGGTGCGATGCGCCCTTGGTAAACGGCGAAAAGCACATTTGTACGACCTGCTGGTATCGCCTGCCCGATACCCGTGCCCATGAAGACGAACAGAACAGCAGTGCCCGGCAACTTTGGGGTAGGGTTTGTATCGAATCGGTTGCGTCTTATTGGTATTTCCGCGAGGCCTCTCGTGTGAAACGGATCATCCATCACCTCAAATACCGCAATCGCCCTGAGATCGGCACCGTCATCGGACAGCGGTACGGCGCCGTATTGGTAGACACCGCTCCCTTCAATCAAGCCGATATCATCGTCCCGGTACCGTTGCATCCGAAAAAACTCCGTGCACGAGGGTACAACCAAAGCACGTTTTTCGCAAACGGGCTTGCCCACTCCATGCATTTACCGGTGGCCGAACATGGCATCGTACGGCGCCGTGCCACGGAAAGCCAAACCCGTAGGAACCGATACGAACGGTATGAAAATATGCTGGAAACGTTTGTAGCAAACGATGTCGGTGCGATTGCGGACCGACACGTATTATTGGTTGATGATGTGTTGACGACCGGTGCCACGCTCGAAGCTTGCGCCAGTAGCCTGCTGGAAAACGGGGCGGCCAAGGTGAGCGCGGTTACCATTGCCAAAGCCTTGTGAAGGGAGTGTGGATTGCGTCGTTGGCGCTACCGAGTGGCGATGTACCGGCGGGCACTTGCATCCCTTGCGGAAAATGCCGCATGATGAGAAGAAGGTCACCGCTATGGCGGCGAGCGCGAGTCGGACGGTTGCATTACACTTCATAACTTTCATTCTTGGTATGGGCGACGTTACCCAAATCCGCTTCAGCACGGTAAACATTGTGCAGCAGCAGGTAGGCAAATACGCCCATACCTGTTCCCACGGCGTCCGCAAAAAGATCCCATGCCTCCGCAGAACGATAGGTAAAGACCTTCCACTGGAGGTATTCCGTCAACAATGCAAATAAGCAAGAGAAAATGACCACCCTGATGGAGATGCGCCAGGAGGGTCCGATGGTTGCTGCCTGCCTGATGGCCCCGTAATACAGCAACACCGTAAAAACAAAGAAAAAGCCCGTATGTACCAGCTTATCTATTCCCGGAAACTTCGGCACTTCATCTGTGGCTGCCGATGGCAAGCCGCATAACACCAGCACCACGCCTGCCCACAATACCGCCCATATATAATGCTTCATGTTTCTCTTTTTGTCAGCCATCGAGCCATTATAATGCCAAAAAAGAAATGACATCCGCCTCAGCGGCAGATGTCATCCTTAGCACCCAGCAACGCGTTACACACCTACCTGTGCTTCATATTCCGCGGCGGAAAGCAGCCCTTCCACGTCGGCAGTGTTGTCCAGCTTTACTCGTACGAGCCAGCCGTCTCCATAGGGATCTTGGTTGACCAGCTCCGGCGAGCTATCGATCTTATCGTTGACCTCCAATACAGTGGCCGCAACAGGCATAAACAGATCCGACACGGTTTTGACGGCTTCTATAGTGCCAAACACCTCGTCTTGTGCCACGTCATCGCCCACGGTATTGACATCGATGAATACGATATCGCCAAGCTCGCGCTGGGCAAAATCGGTAATCCCGATGACAGCTTCTTCACCCGATACACGGACCCATTCGTGATCTTTCGTGTACTTTAAATCTTTAGGAAAAGTCATTTGAATACGATTTATTAACTAAATTCATGCATGCATTGGCACTGAACCTTACCGTAACGGTGCCACTGCCGGTTAAAACACCTTCCAAACTTAGATAAAATTGCTTTTATACACAATATAAAAGCAATTTTATCCCACTGGTTATAATGGAATAGGATGATGACATGAAACACAAAATACATATCTTTAAGGCATCATGAACGTACATGTCGAGAAACTGTATACCAAAGCCAAGCAGTCCCACCGATTGATCATCGGACTGATGTCGGGCACCTCCTTAGACGGGCTTGATATTGCGCTGTGCCGAATCGCCGGCAGCGGCACCGATACTGCACTTGAGCTCCTCCGGTTTGACACGAAAGCGTATACCGGCGATTTCCGCGACCGGATACGCCAGGTTTTTGCTAAACGTACGATTGATCAGCAAGTGCTCAGCGGCCTCCATGCACTCATCGGGCAGACCCACGGCAAGCTCGTAAACGAAGCTTTGCATGAATGGGGAATACCCGCCAACGATGTTGACCTGTTGGCAAGCCATGGGCAGACCGTATTCCATGCACCGCAGTCGCTCACGGGCACGGTAGACTACCCGAACAGCACCTTGCAACTGGGCGACGGTGATCATCTGGCCGTTGCCACGGGTATCATCACCATCTCCGACTTCAGGCAGAAGCATATCGCTGCAGGCGGTGAGGGTGCACCGTTGGCTGCCTATGGCGACTACCTCTTATTTACCGACCGCCAAGAAACGCGCGTACTGCTCAACATCGGCGGTATCGCCAACTTCACGATTCTTCCCGCCACCAACGGCAATGGCAATCCCTGCTTTGCTACGGATGTGGGCCCGGGCAACACGCTGATGAACCAATACATGCTGGCATATCTGGGTGAAGAGATGGACCGCGATGCCCGCTTAGCGTTAACAGGTGTAGTAAATGAGCAACTGCTGGAAACGTTGCTCCGCCATGACTTTTTTGCGCTTCCTTTTCCTAAAACCACAGGTCCGGAACTATTTAACCTGCGGTACCTCACCGAGGCTCAGCGAGCCAGCGGCACCGAAATCCTCCACGCACGGGACGTCATGGCTACGCTAGTTGCCTTCTCTGCTACAGCCATCGCGGCAGCCATCCGGCATGCGGTGCAAGCGTGTGGCAACCCGCACGTCTATATCAGCGGCGGAGGCTTACACAATCCCTTGCTTGTGGATCGTATAGCCGGTGCCCTTGAGGGGATACCAGTCTCTTCTTTTGATGAATTGGGACTTCTCCCCGATGCCAAAGAGGCAGCCCTTTTTGCACTATTGGCCAACGAAACCGTAGCCGGAACGGCCGCCAGCGCAAGCGCGATACTGGACTCGCCGGCAGTATGCATGGGGAAAATCAGCTTTCCCGAGTAGCTTACTCGTGGCCAAGGGCCTCATGGAGGAATAGTTTGAAATCATACATCCGGCGGTAGGCCTTTAAAACCCGGTCAACGCCATCCGCATCTTTCAGCTCATTATCCGTAAAAGACTCGACCGCCGTGAAACTTTTGAGTTTAAGCCATTCGATATAGGGATGATCTTCACTGAACCCCGCAGGCGGGCGCTTAAGCGTATCCTGCATGTCGAGCTGGCCGTGTTTTTTAAATGCGGGTTCATTTACTATTGCTTGAAGACCGGCGCCGTTGTAGTCTATCTCCTGTCGGATGGCTGCAAGGTGTTCTTTCTCGGGGCGCCAGTATCCCGCTGCGGCGAAGCTGTTGCCCGGTTGGATGTGTATGTAATACTCGGGGCCGTTCAGTTTACGGCCGGCCGTAGAAATCCCTGCACCTAGCCAGGTTTTGTAGGGCGTTTTATCCTTGCTGAAACGGGTGTCGCGGTAAATGCGGAAAACGCACTTCGACACCGGGATATCCGGAGAAATGTAACGGTCCCACTGGGCGAGGCCTTCAATCAGCCCAGCGGTAAAATCTTTCATGTTCTGCCAAGCATGCTCATACGAGGCCCGATGTTCCTGAAACCATTCCCTATCGTTGTTCTTTTTAATGGCCGTAAGGAAGTCAAACGTGTCGGCATGTATATTGGATTGCATAATGCGATGTGTTTTTTATAGTCAGTACACCAATTCAAGAAATACGAGGGCGGCCGGGGCGGCAAACAGCAGGCCGTCGAAACGATCGAGCAAGCCGCCGTGACCCGGTAAAACCGCTCCGGAGTCTTTCACCTGCTGACTGCGTTTGAGCATCGATTCGACGAGATCGCCGAAGGTGCCAAATAGCGAAATGACCAACGCCATCCCTGCCCATTGCCAGCTCACCAATATCGCAAAATAGTGACCTATTACCAAGGCAGTTACCAGCGCCAGCAACACTCCCCCCACAAACCCCTCCCAGGTTTTATTGGGCGATATGCGTTCAAACAGCCTACGTTTGCCCAAAAACTTTCCCGCAAGGTATGCCCCGGTATCGTTTCCCCAAAGAATCAGCATAAAGCCCAGTGGTAAGCGGTAGTCAAATGCTCCCGTAACAAAACCCAGCGAGAAAAAAGCGATAAACGGCAGAACTACATAGACCACTCCCAGTAGCGTATAGGCGATTCCGCCGAAGGGCCGCCCGTGTTTCTGGTAAAGCGGTATAATAAAAACGGCCGCAACAAACGGAGCCAGCACCAAAAGGTAGCGGGCATCGAAACCGAGTAAACGGTAACCAGCGAACAACCCAAACCCCATGATGCCCAGTAACAACCCCATCGGCCGGTTTGGCTGCCCTTTATCATCGCCGATAATCCGATAAAATTCAGCAACGCAGTAGGTACTCAGCAGGATAAAAAAAACGGTAAAGACATAACTCCCCAACAGCATGGAGGCCACCATAACAATGACGAAAAAGAGGGCTGTAATAGCGCGTGTTCTCATTATTGGTTATTGCTCGCTGTCTTCACCCTCCATTTCGGCAATCAGGCCCTTTGCTAATGCCTCCTCCGATTCGTGGACATACAGCTCCACTTGCCCAAATCGGTAAGACGAGTCTTGCTTGTTCATGGCCACTGCCGACACGCCATGCTCCTCAAGCATTTGCTTGGTAATCTCCGCTTGAACGGGGTTGGTCGTACTGAAGAGTTTAACCCAATTTTTTTCCATGGCGTCTTGTGATTTTTTCGGTGGCCGTTTTACGGTATTGATAAAGCAGTACCCCCGTAAGTATGAAACTAATAAAATAAAGATAAGAGGGGATTTCTTCGCCGAAGTTCATGTCGTCGAGCGACCTTCCCTGCCGTTGTAGATAAAACGCCGATATCACCGCGGTGGCGTTGTTTACAAAATGTGCGAGTACCGGCAGCCAAATATTCTTCCCCCACAGCAGCAAATAGCCAAATAACGCCCCGAGCAGCATGCGCGGTAAAAACCCGTAAAACTGCAGGTGTATGGCGCTGAATACCACGGCGGTGACCCAAACCGCAGCATGCGGATTCCGGAACCACCGCATGAGAATGCCCTGCACGCACCCACGGAAGAGAAATTCTTCGCCAATGGCGGCGATGACAGCAATCACAAGGAGGTTGATGAGAAGCCCCCAATATGTTGTATCCGACAGGAATATCCGGGTCAGCTGCTCAAGTTCGGCTTCTTTCGCCTTCATCCAGTTTTCCACCCCCGACAGTGCTTCGGGCAGCACCAATCGCTCATTGAGCTTGATGGCCTGCTCGAAAATAGGAGCCGAGAAAAACATAATGCCGATGATGATAAACCACAATTGCGGATTGACGGGTGCATCGAAGTTGAGGTAACGGTAGCGACGCTTTTCGATAACGCCCATCAGCAATGCCGGGAACACGAACATACCAATGCTGGAACCGGCTTGGACGATTTTCAGGAAGTTGGCGTTGGAACTGTTGCCCATCAGAAGCTCTTGGAGGTTGCCGAGACCTGCCGATCCATTCGTCACCGCCAGCCCGATGAACACCGAGAGCATACCGAATACGATTGCTCCTGCAAAAACAAGGGCCAGCAGCAGGATCAATGATGTAATAGGATGGTTCTCTCCAGGTCGCTGGAGGCCATCCGGGAACGCATTGTGCTCGGTCATTTGGCGCGCAATTAATTTGGGGGTGAAGATACGGATTGCGGCCGACACTCGGAAACAGGGCGCCGAATTAGGCTACCTATTCTCCCACCAACCGGATGCGGATCGTTTCACTGGCATGCTTCATTGTCCAACGTGGAATGCGCAATTCTATCCGCTTCAGCCCCTTAATCTGCCGATCTAAAGCCAGCGGCGCCGGGTCGAGCGAGACAACGGAAAACCGGAGGCCGGGGTGCGATAGGTTTTCAATACGCAGGGATTTACCATCCTTCGTCAACAGCGCTCCATCGGGCTGGATAACCACGTCTGCTGTCGTCATCAGCTGCCAAGTCACTTCTTCCGTTTTTTCGGACGGTGATATTTTATCTTCTATCAACAATGACGTAGTACCGTCTTTCACAAACCTGCGCTGCGCCGAGCCCAACAGATCGCCAAAAGCCGCCGAAAGGTCTATGGTCGCCTCCGGTGCGGCACCGTCTTTGAAATCAGTAACAGCGGCCATACCATCTACCCGATGCATTTGACCGTTTACGGTGAGGGTACTATGGCCGAAGTTATTTTTGGTGAGCAATGTCCAACGTTGGCTATTCTGGCTTTTTCCCCACAACTCGAAACCCGTTTTCTCAAGCGCTTCGTAGCTCTGATTCCCCGGATCAATTACCCAGCGGACGCCATTCAGTTCAAACACGAACGAGCCCCCGTCCATATTGCCGTGATTGACGGTGCCACGGCCGCCCTTTCCGCCGAAATAGTATTGATGGGGATCATCGGCACCACCGGTGAAAAAGACCACTGGGTTGGAACCACCACCTTGCCAAGCGGTCGGCGTACTTCCCGCAGCTTCTTTTTCAAACTGGGCGAGCCATACCAGCCCCGCTCCCCCCAGCCGTGACAGGCGGCCCATGTCATCCACCGGCTGTAGAAATCGATCCTGCTCAAAATAAGCGGCGTTCCCTGTGCGTTTGGCGAACCATGCCAGTACGATGTCGCCATTCTGCCCGCGGCGGTCGCCGCAATCTGCAAAATTGTAATACATTCCCGAGGGTGCCTTGGTGAGCACCCTGAATGTCGCACTTTCCAGAAATCCGGGAAAATCCCCATATCCGAAGTCGGTACCAAAGGCACTTTCGAGCATGGCGATGGTTATCACGGAGAAGCCGGTACCATAATCCCAATAGGTAGACCCCTCTGGATAAACCCCGCTTGGCATGTATTCGTGGAGCGCGTTGGGCAACCCATCGAGTGCCCGGTGCAGCGTTTTTGCCGCTAATTCAGGGTCACGCTCGGCGATCGCAATGGATGCAGCAATCATTCCGCCGTTACAAACCTGGTTCCAGTTATTGTTGCCGTAGGCCCACCATGGGTTTTCACCGTTGGCCGGCCAACTGGGCTTAATGCCTTTTTCGATGAGTGCTTTCTCGGCTTCTTCAATGGTGGTCTTCGGCAGGTCTCCCGCCGTCCAATCAAGCGCGAGGGCAACCGCTAAGGCCATTTCGCCGACATCCAGGTAATGCGAGGGGTTCCAGTCGGAAAACCGGCAAACCGCTAGCACCTCGTCATTGATCCGCTGTAGTACAGCGGGGTCCTTTTCAATACGGTATACCATACCGAGCATATTTACCCGGCGCAGCATTTCCCTGGAAACAGAAAGCAGTCGCCGGCCGATTTTTTTACGCTCCAGCAAGGGTTCGCTTGGAATGGCCGCGGCATCCCGTTGGATCGCTTTATACATATTCTGTATCACCGAATCGGTTTTCAGTTGCTGTCGCAACCGTTTCTCAATGTCCCGGTTAAACACCAGTCGGGGCTGTGCTTTCCGCAGGTTCTTTTTTACATAAGCTACATTGATGGGGTTTTGTAGTTTCGGGCCGTCTCCATTATCTGTCTGTGCATTCACCGTAACGGTTGCGGATGCGAAAGACAACAAGAAAATTAACAGCCGACTAACAGCGCGTTGTGTTTTAGCATTCATGGCTTTTGCTATTTAGTGAGCTAACAAGTGTTTGTATCGAATCAATGCCTCAACATAATAGTAATCGGCGTACGACAGCGGCACATCGATTTCGCTATTGCCCGGGAAATGTCCGGTGGAATGCATTAGGAGGAACCCTCCGTTTGTGCCGATGGCTGCCTTATATGCCGGCGATGAAAGGCTGGTGAGGATATGTTCGGCGGCTTGGAGGTATCGTTTGCTCTCCTTGCCTTTGACCATACCCGATAGTTCAAGCAGGGCCGATGCTGTAATGGCTGCCGCCGATGCATCGCGCGGTGCCTCCGGATCGGAAACGCTGTAATCCCAATAAGGGATTCCATCTTCGGGGAGATTGGGGTGGCCCAGTATAAATGTTGCAATCTTGCGGGCTTGCTTCAGGTAGTCTTTATCTTGGGTATCCCGGTACATCATGGTGTACCCGTAAAGACCCCAAGCTTGCCCACGTGCCCAGGCCGATTCGTGATGGGCGCCTTGATGGGTGTGTTTGTTGCGCACGGCCCCGGTTTCGGGGTCATAGTCGACAACATGATAGGAGCTGTTGTCGGCCCGGAAATGATGTTTCAGCGTGGTATTAGCGTGTGTCTCGGATATGTCTATATATTTGGAATCCCCGGAAATGCGCGAAGCCCAGTTCAGGAACTCGAGGTTCATCATATTGTCGATAATCACTGGGAATTCCCATTTATCGCCATTATGGTCCCAAGAGCGTATACAACCCACCGTAGGGTTAAAGCGGGATGCCAATGATTCCGCTCCCGTGAGAAGGATGTCTTGGTAGTGTGTGTTTCCGGTAAGCCGCAGCGCGTTACCGAAGCTGCAATACAGCATAAAACCAAGGTCGTGTGTCCCTTTATTGTTCTTTTCTTTTTCCAGCAGCTGAAGCCGCTGTTCGGCTTCCGCTAAGAGGTCCGGTTGTCGGCTGTATTCATAAAGATATAACAACGTACCGGGGTAGAAGCCAGAAATCCAGGAGTTGCTTTTCGCGGTAACCAGTGTACCGTCGGTTTTGTTGAGGGAACGGGGCAGTACACCCGCCGGCACCCTTTCGATTAGGGTCCTGTATTGCGCGACCGCATCGTTTATGTTCTTGTCTACAAATGCATCCGTTAAACCCAGTCTGCCCTGTTGGGCATTCAGCGATGCGGTCATAACGATGGCCAACCCGAGGCTGGCCATTTTTTTTATCGTGTTTCCGTATATCATACTTTATTCATTACGTTTTTTGTGGGATTGGCAAGACAATCACCGGTTAAAACTTACAAGGCTTGCGGTGTGAAGACTTCCATCACCACGCCGCGATCGCGCACTACAAACGTGTCGTTCGCTTCGTAGGTATGCGTACCATCCGACACCGTATAGGTTACTTCTATGCCGTGGCGGGTCTTATTTCCCCACGAATAGGCATCTTTTTTAAACTCGCCCGTTCCACTGACCGTAAAGGCGGAGCCTTCAGGCGCCGACACCGTACAAGTGCTGCCTTCGAAATCAAGCATTAGATTCAGCGTACCTTCCATCAACTCAGATTGGAAGGGAACACTTACGGACGTCTGGTACCTTCCTGTGGTAACCAATTTCGCGGTAGCGTTCTGCTCTACGTAATCGGCGCTATACGTGTGCTGTTCAACTGTCGCGCCTGAACCGTCTTTCACGGTGCAATCGCCATAGTGGAAATAGGTTCCATGGAATTCATTGATGTATTTGATGCCAAACATCGTGAAATTCTTGGGGGCCTCATCCCAGTCGCCGGCAAATCGGATGTCCGCATCGGGGCGCGAGGAACGTCCATTGAGTATGGTATCCACATCGTTAGCGCCGGTCAGGCGGATGGGAACAACGTAATTCAGGCCAATCGCATTCGCATCCTCAAAAAATGCATCCGTAAGCTGGACGGTAATACCACCGTTCATTTCGCCTTTGGGGATTGTAATCTGGCTTTCTGAACTGAGTGTATAGTACGCCCTTGGCAAAGCACGTATCGGATCTTCGGTTCCCGCAAAGACCACCTGATCACACAGGGATTCGTCGACCTCAAACTCAAACACGCGATTTTTGTTATTTTCGTACACGCCGCCCATGGCCACCGAGATGACGAAACGATGGGCATTGTCATTGGTATTATCGTAGATATCGTCGCCCAGCACAAGTGTCCGTACCGGAAACTGATAGGGGAAATACCCCGACGTATATTCGAAATCCGGGAATGTAGTATCGCTATTCTTACAGCCAGCGACTGCTATTATGGTACAGATAAATAGAATAAACCGTTTCATTACCATCCGTTGTTTTGTTCAAATCCAAATTTAACCACTTCCCGTTGCGGAATGGGGCCATAGTGCATGTAATCGTTGTCATAGCTCCGTGCTTCGACGGTGAAATAGGAATAACTATCCCCTTCGATACGCACGCCTCTGGCAGGCTCCGTCAGGTCGGCCATCCAGCGACGCAGGTCCCAAAACCGGAACCCTTCGAAACACAGTTCCAGCCGCCGTTCGTTGCGAATCAGTGTGCGCATCCCCTCTTTGTCGGCTATGGAGGCTAAGTACGCGTCGGGCTGTTCTATGCCTGCCCGTTCCCGAATCGCAGCAACCACATTCCGGGCACTGAATCCTGCGGCACTTCCATCGGGGCCCCAAGCCTCATTGGCGGCCTCCGCAAAAGAAAGAAATAATTCCGTATAGCGGATATGTGTATTGAAGTGCTTTTGATTGGAAGGTGAAGCGGGGTCCACGTTCACATCCTCGCGCAACAGCTTTTTCAGGTAATAACCGGTACGTGTAGACGTTTGCTGTTGATCCAATCCATCTTCGCCGTCTGAACTACTGCTGGTATTGATGGTTTTCCCTTTGAATTGGCTGCCATTATAAACGATGTACAGGGAGAGGCGGGGATCTCGGTTTTCATATGGATTTTCCTCATCGTATGCGCCATTGGGGTCTTCGATAGGGAACCCGTTAGCCATCGGGAATGCGTCCACTAGATTCTGCGTCGGGTTAATTCGGCCGCGTCCGTAAAGGGAGGGTGGAAAATTATCGGCCTCGCGCGCGTTGTTGTTATAGATCGGTCGGCGCCAAAGGATTTCCTGCAAGTCTAGTCGGTTACCCGTCGTGACATCTGCATCGTCTACCTGTGCTTTCAGGAAAAAGTGATGGCCATTCGGGTCGAGCCCATCGACGCCACCGATGTCATCCAGTAAGCCGGCGAACGCGTTGGCCGCATTTTCCCAGGCAGCAACATCGTTATCCGGATTGAAGGCAGGGCTGGCCGCCAACAAGGCGAGACGTGCCCGCATGGCCAACACATGCCGACCGCTCATCCGTTGCAAGGCGAAGTCGCCGAACACCTCGTTGTACACGTCTACGTCTATGCCGTCAAAGCCCGGAGGCACGGCACCTACGTTCCCGTAATCCGTTGGCAGAAACGTCAGCGCTTTTTCAAAGTCTGCATTGGCGCTATTCACAAAGGCTTCAAATTCTGCTCTCGGCGTCGCAAATTGTTCTTGCGACGTGAGGAACTCGTCATAAACGGGGGTACCCAGTAGCTGCCCTCCGGCGGGCCCGCCATGGTTCCGTAGGAGGAAATATTTAAATAGCCCACGTAAGGCGTACGACTCGCCCTTGAACTTGCGGATATAAAGCGCAGCAATATCAGGATTCGTCCATTTCCAGGGAACGCTGTCTACAACACCCAGAAACTGATTGATATAAAGAATTGCCCGGTTACAATCATCCCACAAGTTTTGCGGATTATAGCTGGCCGACCATTCACCGGTGGCCATCCGGAGATAACTATTGAACCGATCGTTGGTAACAGCATCATCGGTGGCTACATCATCAAACCGGTAGTCATTCGTGGGTATCAGCGTGTAGGCCGTTACCAGCAGGCCCTCTGCAAAAGCAGGATCTTCGTATACCCTATTGAGGGTGTTGTGGTTGTCATTTTCGGGTTCCAAGAGGTTACACGATTGCAGGAACAGGACTGCTATCATGACCCGAGACAAAAAGATATATAATTTACGTTCCATTTTTTTGTCCTTTTAAAATTGTGCCTTTACTCCGATCGAGAAAGTACGGTAATACGGTTCGTTGCCGGTCCGCGTTTCCCGGATCTTGCGGTTTTTGGCAAATTGATAGACGTCGTTAGCATCCACGAATAAGTTCAGTCCTTCCATGAGCAGTCTTCTTGTGAACACTTCCGGAAAACGATACGTGAACTGTACCTTACGTATCTGGAAAAAGTCATTGCTATACAGCCAGAAGCTCGATCGGCGGAAATTGTTATTATTGGTCTGCGTGCTCAACCGCGGGTATGTTGCCGTTGCCGCGCTCTCCGGGGTCCAGCTACCTATTACCGCCTCCGAATACTTGTTGTTTCCGTCAATCCAGAAATAATTTCCTTCGCGGAAATTCTTCGCGCCCCATTGCCCTGAGCCCAGGATGTAGAGCCCGACATTTTTATAACCGACCTGCAATTGCAGTCCGCCGGAGAGTGGTGCTTGCCACCGGCGCAGGTAAACCTCGTCGTTCACATCCACAATACCATCGTTATTTTGGTCTTTGTATTTGATGTCGCCCGGATGAGGGGTTCCGAAAGATTGCGCCGGACTGTTATCGATGTCTGCCTGGTCCTGGAAGAAGCCAGTAGCTTCAAGGCCGAAAGTTGCATCCACGGGATGGCCGGCGCGGTATTGATAAGCATCGTCGTAAACTTCATCAACCACCAAGCGTTCCGACGTTACATAGAGCGCGTTTATCCCAGCGTAGAGGTTCCAGTCGCCAAATGACCGCTGCAGATTGATACCCAACTCAGCTCCCTTGTACTCATCTTCACCAAAATTCTCGTACGGTATAAAATTCGTGTAAAAACTTGGGTACCGTGTTGATGGCCTGACGATTAAATCGGTATACCGATCGTAGAATAAGTTGGCCTCAACGCCTAAAAGATTGGCAAAAAACCGGCCTTCTAACCCTAGGTTGACTTCTTTACGCCGGGCGAAGCCAAGATTGGCGTTACTGGGCCAGCTGGATATGACGCCACTCCGGCTACGTGTCCCCTCATACCAATTATAGCTTCCCGAAGTCGTATAGCGGCTGTCGTAGTAATAGAAATCGCCAACAGGAATATCAGAATTGATGTAACCGCCGGTCAACCTTACTTTTAGCCAGTCTACCCAATCTACTGAGGCCATGAAATCTTCTTTGCTTACCACCCAGCCCAGACCGAGCGTTGGTGACAGTCCAAGCCGGTTACCCTCAGGCAATTTTACGGAATTGGTATAAGCGCCGCTGAAATCTACGAGGTATTTTTCCTTAAAGCTATAGGTAGTCTGCAAACCAAGATGCGCTTGTTTCACCCCCTGAAAGCTTGTCCGAAGATTGCCCGGCTCTTTAAAACTGCTACCGAAGCCGATTAAGTTAGCGGATACACGATGATCCTGATTAAACAGCCGATCGTACGCCAGCATACCGTAAAAACCGAAACGCCGTTTGAACGTACGGGTACCGATATTCAGTGAACCCGGCCGGGCATCAGTACCATGTTGGCGCAACGACACGATTCGATCTTCGTCTTCGGCCCACACCGGTTCATACACCGAAAACTCGTTATTGACAGCTTGGTTATACAATAGGTAGTAATCAAAGCTAATATTGGTGTGGAGGGAGAGCCCTTCTGTGATGCCATCCAAATCGAAATTAATCCGGTTATTGAAAAGGAATTTACGATCTACACGTTCGTTTCGCCCACCCGAGTAGCCGTATCCGACAGGGGTATTCAAGAAGTTCGACGTACCCCCCAACAGGTAAAGTCCGTCGATGTCATTTTTACGGCCTAGTAGCAGCTGATCATCGGGGTTAATCAGATCAATAGGAAGAAGCGGTGCATATTCATGCGGACGCTCGTTTGCGGCACTGCTCCAGAAGTTGCCCCGTTGCCCGCGGTCGCTGGCAAAATACGCCGCTGCGTCTACTTGAGTAGACACCCACTCCGTGACTTTGAGGTCCACGTTGCCCCGCACGTTGAACGTATTGTACCGTGCCTTGCTCCAGTCGCCGAAATCGACTAGGCTCCCCACCGAATTCCAACCCATGTTGGCATAGTAATGCGCGTCTTCATTTCCTCCCGAAAATTCACCTAAGAAATCGAAATAGGGTTTGGTACCGTTCAGGTAGTCGGCAGAATAATAATCATTATCCGGATACCGGTAACGGTTGCCGTTACGGAAATTATTGATGGTTGCCGCGTCGAATTGTTCCTCCAAACCATCATTTAGCCGTGCCTGATTGTAATAGGTCATGTAATCAGCGGCGTTTAGGTATTGGGGGAGCTCTAGCGGCGTTGACATCCCGTAGTTGATGGCAAAATTGGCATGTTGCCTGCCGTCTGCCTTGCCGCGTTTCGTGGTCATCAGCACCACGCCATTGATAGCGGCACTTCCGTACAGTACTGCCGCGTTGACGTCTTTCAACACGGAAATGCTTTCGATTTCCGAAAGGCGTATGTTTTCCACATCCCGTGGCAACCCATCGACGATGAAGAGTGCGTTGCCCGACTGGGTTCCGGTTCCGGTTAGGTCAGAAATATTGATATTAACACCAAGCCCACGGATATTGGTCGAGCCGAGCATCCCCAGCGTTCGCCCGTTAAGTACGTTGTTGGTCCAGATCGTGTTGTCTTTCTTGTTGACATCAACGGCATCCACAACGGTCACAGCACCTACCACCTGCCCGGGTTTTGCCCGCCGGAAGGCGATATGGATGTCATTTTGGGTTGCGGTTGTATCGTTTTCCTGTGCAATGGCCGGCGACCCGATAACCACAAGTGCCATCCAGGTGATTGCCCGCCTCCATCGAATATTGTATTTTTGGTTCATCAATCTTCAAATTTAGATTTACTACATCAGTCCGCTTACCATCCGGGGTTTTGCGGAAAACCTTCATATTGCGTGGTAAAACGCACCTGTATCGGTAACCAATTATGCTTCTTCTCCGCAGTCCGCCTTACCACCACCCGCTCCCGGATATTGATCGGCTTGCCGTCGCTCCCGCGTGCAAAATCAATCGCTGTTTTATCGAGGTACCTGGGGTCGTCATTGCGGTTCCACCGGCGGAGGTCACAGAAACGTGCGCCTTCAAAGTTCAATTCTACTGCCCGCTCACGCACAATCTCTTCAAAGAACGCATCGTTTGTTGCCGTGTATTTACCGGCAATGTTCGGAATCTGGGCACGGTTCCGCACCACATTCATGGCCGCCTCTGCTGTCATGCTGTAGTTGCTTGCCGATGCTTGTGGTGTTCCGCCCGGGCTGAAAAGCACAGCCTCTGCATACATGAGGTAGATGTCCGCTAGCCGGAGGTACGGCACATAGGCTTGGAGCCCCCCCGCTCGCGACATCGTCAGTTCGCTGCCCATAGGCGAAAAGCGCTTGGCATAGTACCCGGTTACACTGGGGGGGTTGATTTGGGAACGATGCCGACCGCCAGTATAAAGTTCGGCGAACCGATCGGGGCCCGACTCATTGATAATTTGGTCGCCATCTTTCAAGATATCTTTATAAAACCGGGGTTCGCGCCCTGTCCAAGGGTCATTCGGATCATATCCCGAGTCGGGATCTCCGATGGGCAGGCCATTGGCCATGGCGTAATTCTCGGTGTTGTTGTGCGTAGGGACATCGGCATTACTACCGCTGTTGAGGCCCAGCGAAGACGGCACGGTGGCGCCGAGCGTCGACCAGCGTACGCGGCCCCGGTCGTATATAATCGGAACCATGATGCACTCGTCGCCGCCCGGGCGTTCGTTATTCCAGCGCCAGAAATTATCGGTCCACGAATCCCAGCTCTGCATTTTGTAAATGCCGGTTTCATCGGCCAACTGCAACAGCTCGCCGAATGCCTCGGCGGCCTGCTTAGCCAACTCGGCGTTGAAACTGTCGTTCCCCGTCGCTTCTTCATTGATCATTGGGCTGGCGGCATAAAGCAGCGCCTTGCCGAGGTAACCGAGTGCATGGAACTTGTTGATGCGGTCGCGGTTGTGCCCCAACGTTCGCTGGCCTGGGCCCGATTGATCCCAGTGGGTAGGTAATATATTGGCGGCTTCGCGGAAATCCGCCGCCATCAGGAGGGCACACTCCTGGAAATTGAGCCGCCTGAATTCTTCCGTGGTCAGTTCCTCTGACGCGCCCAGCGCCCGGTTAACGTAGGGCATACCACCCCAATACCGCGCCAATTCGAAATAGAACCACCCCCTGAAGAACAGTGCTTGTCCGCGCAGGTGATCCCGTTCTTCCTGAGAGCCTTGGAAAAGCCCTTCCTGGTCTAGCTTAGCGAGCGCCAAATTGGCTTTCCTGATCCCGTACCACGCATATTCCCATATCCGCTTGGTACGTGAATTGTTGTCGCGAGTATTTACGGATTGTCCATAGAAATAGCCATGGTTCCCCCAGTAGTTCCCGTTATCGAAAGCATAGGGGCTGTTGTTCAAGGTTTCATCGGCGAACAGGTACTGATTCCACGCTCCTCCCTTATTAGGGTCCATAATGCAATTATACAACTCCTCTACAAACCCCTGGAAGCTGATAAAATTCCCGAAGACATCTTTTTCGGAAAGATCGGCTTCCGGGGCTTTATCCAAATAATTCTCGCACGAGGTAACCATCAAGGCGATGAGTACCCAAAACCCCCGTAGGAAGCGTGCGCTGTTTCGTATTGCTGCTGTTTTCATTCGAAATTAATTTTTCTTTAACCGCGTTTCCAATCTGTTTTCATCACCACGTCTTTAGGTGTTGATCGGACAGATGTCATCGCTTCAAAGCATTAAAAGGAAACATCTATGCCCGCATTGAACCTCCGCATGGTAGGATACGATCCTTGCGTGTCGTTTCCTCCACTGTATGACCCTTCCCGGTCGTCCGGCAGGTCCGACCAGAAAAACAAGTTCGTTCCATTCACGAACAACCGGAGGTTGTCCAAGCCCATCCGCTTGAGCCATTCGCTATTGCCGAAGGAATAGCCGACCTCTACGTTCTGGAGACGCAGAAACGAAGCGTCATAGACGTAGTAGTCACCAACGTTCTCCGCCTGTGTCTTCCAGCGGGGCAGGAATGAACTTGCGTTGGGGTTATTCTTAGACCAGTAGTCGGCTACGTGCCCAAACACGATATCGGTATCGTAGTTGAAGTTGTTGAATCCGATGTAGCGTGTTGCGTTCGTTACGCCGTAGAGCCGCGCCATGAAATTGAACCCTTTATAATCTAACCCGATGGTAAATGCCGCGGTATTCTGCGGAGTACCAGAATAGCCTACCGGCGCGGCGTCTTCACTGGACTTGATGATTCCGTCGGCGTTAAAATCCAGCAGATTGTAATACCCAGGCAGTTTCTGCATATCATTGGTTTCGGTGGGCACGCTGGCGTACACCTCATCCCAGTTATTATAAAAACCGGCGTTTATCAACGTCTTTCGTTGGTCTATAGGGTATCCTGCAGACTTAATGTGGTCGTATTGTAATGGGGGGTCGTCGCGAAATATCACTTCATTTTCATTGTGCGTAATCGCGATCTTAGCCCAAAGGGTTGTCGAGGGGGTGAACCGTTTGTTAACGCCCACTTCCAGCTCATACCCTTTGGATTTCACGTGACCTAAATTGGCGGCTGGCGGTGTAGCTCCAAAGAACGGTGGGATATTGCGGCTCCCACCGGCAATAAGGATGTTGGTACGGTTTTCATTGAACACATCGGCAACAATCGTGACCACGTTGTTGAATAGATTCAGGTCCAAGCCGAGGTTCTGCTTCGTCGCCGTTTCCCAATGCACATCGGGATTACCGATAGACGACTCCCGATAGAAGGTATACGGGCTTGTTCCGTTGGAGGCGTTGTTGAGCCTTGCGGCGCCACCAAAGGCGTACTGCGACGAATAGAGCCAGCGCCCGCCGCCACTATCGTCCCCTACCACACCGATGCTATAGCGGAATTTGAGCGCATCTACCCAATCGACGTTGAAAAACGGCTCATTGGATAGGTACCAACCCAAACCGAGCGAAGGAAAGAAATCAAACCGATAGCCCGGTCCGAATTTCTCAGAACCATTATAGGCGCCGTTGGCTTCAAAGAGGTAACGCGTCTTGTAATCATACGTTGCCCGGAACACCCAATCTTCCCGATAGGTTTTAAACGCACTGCCCCTGGCCGATTCTTCCCGCTGGAACAACCCCATGGCCGTGATGTGATGGTCGGCAAAATCCCGGGCATATTGCACCTGAGCGCGGTAACTCATGCGGCGCGTAATCGGGATGTAACCGATCCAGTTGGAATTTGCAATTTCTTCCTGCCGAATGGTCCACGGGCGGATAATCCAATCGTACTCCTCATCGCTGATGGGCAGGTACATTGTATATTCGCTGGGGTCTTGGTTGGGGCCTTCATAAAGCATCGGATAGATCTGTTTGTAAGGCACGTTGGTCGATGCTTCGCCGGGTCTAACGTGATTGGTTGCATCCCAAATCCCGCCTTCGGATCGCACGTTGTTATCATAGAAAAACGACCCGACCGCCTTTAACCCCTCGGTAATGAACCCAAGGTCCTGCTCTAAGTGAAAATCCGAGTTCAGTTCGGTATATCGGGCCTGCCGGATACCGATGTTATAAGCTACCGCCAATGGATTGACCGTGTTGTTTCCGCCCTCTTGGTAGGCCCCCCAGCGACCGTCCGAATACATCGGAAGGAAGAGGTTGGGGGCAAGGCCGTAAACGGAGCGCCACATCCATGAGTCGGCACGACTTGTACTGCCCTCGTTGTTGAAATTGGTGTTCTTTTGGCCGTAGAAACCCGCTAGGTTAATCTTCATTTTGGTCCGCTCGGTGAATGCAACATCAATGTTGCTGCGGAAATTGAACCGATCAAAGTTGTAATTTGGCTCGTATCCTTTGCCATTATCCATGTTTTGGAACATGTCTCCTTCGTGCAGGTAGGCCAATGATCCAAAATACTGGACCATCTTACTTCCCCCGCGGGCATTCAATGCGGCCTTATGCGAAAAGCCAACATCCTTGAACATCGCCTTTTGCCAATCCACATTGGGATAAATCTCAGCATATTCAGCAGTTTGTGGCAGCTGGTAACGTTGGACAATCTCATAGGGAACATAGCTGTTCCACGACGGCTCATTGAGTACGCCTTCCCGCTCGATGATTTCATTCTTAGCCATCATCGCCGCGTAGGAGTCCAGCTTTTCAGGCAACTTGGATACGGCCATCCCCATGGCTGTATAATTGAAGTTAAGCTGGGTCTTCCCTTCCATCCCCCTTTTGGTGGTAATCAGGATAACCCCGTTGGCACCCTTCACGCCGAATACCGCTGTTGCAGAGGCATCTTTCAATACTGAAATGCTGGCCACTTCGTTGACGTCGATGTTGTTCATCGACCGCTCAACGCCATCCACCAAGATGAGGGGCTGACCGCCGTTCCACGTATTCTTGCCCCGGATAAAGATGCTGGTTGCGCTTTCTCCGGTAGTGACCCCTCCTGGCTCGCCCGAGGAGGTGAGGGTAGACACACCCGGTAGTTGGCCGGTGAGTGCCTGTGCGAGGTCGGGCTGGTTTCCCTGCCGTTTCAATTCTTTATCGGTAGCCTGTACAATAGACCCGATGACACTTTCTTTTTTCTGCTGTCCGTAACCTACAACAACCACTTCGCCGAGCATTTCCTGGTCTTCTTCCAGCGTCATCTCGATAAAGTCGTTGTTGCCCACAGTTACCTGTGCTCGTTTGTAGCCTACGGATGTCAAAGTCAATACATTGCCCACGCTGACCCCGTCCAGCGTAAAGGCCCCGTTGTCGTCTGTGGTGGTGGTGTTATCGCTATTGCCTACCGCAACGGTCACGCCGGCTAAGGGTGCGCCATTTGAATCTTTAACGATACCCTTGATTACCTTCTGGATTTCGCCCGCCATCACTCCTGCTGTCATGCAGGTGAATACCAGCAATAGCACAGACGGCAACAGGCACTTTTTAAGCAAACCACAACAGTAATACATTTTTTCGTAATCGGTTTTTCTCATAATTTGATTTTTTAAAACACAACATGTGATGCATGCCAAGCGATATCACTTGGTTGGTGTCAAGGCGGAAAAAAGGCAAACGTTTCCATTATCTATTGTATTAGATATGTTACCAGAACAAAAAATTGGTGCAAAATTCGCAGGATATCAGCCGTTATCCCGCTCGTAGCGTCTGTTTTTTTTAGAAATTATGTGTGATCCAATTAGGTGGCTCGTTTGTCATATAGCCGCTAATTTCTTTTATCATAATTTATTTCGTTTCATTAGTTATCACAAATATATAAAACTTGCCTTCGTTGCGCAATCGTTTACGCATTATTTTTTTACGAAAACGTTGTAGTTGCATTGAAATGCGCCCTGTTACCGATCGTTGGGCGGATGGATAATGGATAAATAATGTATCTTTGAAAAAAACGAAGGCATCGCTATGAAAGCCTTACCGATTATAATCCCCTTATTAGCTGCTGGCACCTTTGGAGGGCAGGGGGCGCATGCACAAGAAGAGTTTATCCCATCACTATCGCAAACGCTCACTACCATACCCTTTTCATTGGCAGCCGAAAGTGTTGTCCTCATTAAGGGTGTACTGGTAGGCAATCCGGATACGCTTAATTTTATCCTCGACACGGGCAGTAGTGGCATTTCATTGGATTCGACCACTGCCAGCGCCTTACATCTGGTACCCCAGCAGTCGGACATCAACATCCGTGGTATCGCGGGAATACGGAAAGCCAAATTCCTATACGCCAAGCAGCTCCAGTTGAATGACCTCATCGTAGACAGCCTCAACTTCCATATCAACGATTATGAATTTCTGTCGTATGTTTATGGTGTACGCGTTGACGGTGTAATCGGGTATTCGCTGTTGAGCCGATACATCCTGAAAATCGACTATGACGACCAGGAAATAACCATTTGTTCACAAGGCACAATCAAATATCCCCGTGGGGGCCACCTGCTGCGGCCATTCATCCGCACCCTCCCCGTGCACAGCGCCCAACTAAAAGATCATCGTAAAATCCGCTCCAGATTCCTCCTCGATATCGGGGCCGGACTATCGTTGGTCTTATCAAAGGATTTCGAAACGGATAGCTCAGCGATACGCAAGAAACGCAAACGCTTCCCTATAGAAGCGCATGGCGTGGGCGGGAAACTAGCTATGGAGATGACACTGGTAAAGGACTTCCGGTTGGGGCCTTACCGTTTCCGCAACGTGCCCACCATGGTGTTTGAAGATGAGTTCAACGTGACATCCTATCCCTATCTTGGCGGCATCATCGGCAACCAGATCTTAAAACGCTTCAACCTCATCGTCAACTACCAGCGTCGCGAAATCCACGTCAAGCCGAACACGTTGTACCGCGAGCCGTTCGAATACTCCTACTCGGGCATGGAGCTATACTACATCGATGGCAACATTACGGTGGGCTCCATTGTTCAAGGCTCTCCGGCCGCCGTTGCCGGGTTGAAGGAGGGCGATATCGTTATCGCGATCGACAACAATGCCAATCAAGATTTCACCCAATATAAAAAGGCACTGATGTCGGCCAAAAAGCGTGTGCGCCTCATCATCCGGCGCGGTGAAGAGCTGGTAGACGTACAGGTTAAGCTGATGAGTCTCCTGTAAACCGCTGCGGGCGCATGTGCCGATTATTCCTACCTTAGCATCTGAAAAGGTGAGAAGTGAAGAAATTAACGATTAGTAAACAGGAAAAGGAAACGTTAGACGAAGCGATCACCCACTGGCGAGCAGCCGGGTTAATTGACGACGCGTCAGCCGAGCGGTTGAGCAAATCGTATGAGGTGAAGGGATTCGACTGGAAGAGGCTGGCCCAGTATGCCTTTTGGGTGGCACTTTCGTGCGTCATATTGGCTTTCCTTTCGTTATTTGCCGACCAGTTGGTGCTCCGTTGGATCGAGCGGCTGTACGACACGCCGGATGTGGTTATTTGTATCTTTTGTTTGGTTTTGGCTGCTATATGCTATGCGTGGGGATTCCGGAACAAGCGTAAGCATCCGGACAAGACATTTAGTAACGAAGCGCTGATGGCCGTTGGCGTATTTGCCACCGCTGCCTTCATCGGTTATCTCGGCAAAATCGTCGACAAAGGATCCGGCCATTTTTCACTGCTCTTTCTCGCCTCGGTAGTGGTTTATGGAGTGCTCTCGGTGAAGCTATCTTCAAGGCTAATCTGGGTTTTCACCTTGATTGCTTTTGGCATCTGGTTTGCCACCGAAACGGCCTACCATAGCAACTGGGGATTTCGCTTTTGGGGTATGAACTATCCCTTGCGTTTTACGCTGTTCGGCACGATACTCACCGCATTTGCCCTGTTCTGGCAGCACCGGATAAAGGCCATCAGCCCCTTCCGGCAACTCACATATATTGTAGGGCTGACCTACCTGATGACCGCCTTATGGTTATTGTCTATTTTCGGCAATTACAGTGATCTGGATCTCTGGTCGCAAGTGCGGCAATGGCACATCTTCTACTGGGGTTTATTATCGTCGGCTGTATCGTTGGGCCTTGCTTGGTATGGATTGAAAAATCACGATAATGTAGCCCGCGAATTCGGGATTGTCTTTCTGATTATCAACATCTATACCCGCTTTTTTGAATACCTGTGGGATAATGTCAACCGGGCTATATTCTTCCTATTGCTGGCTTTGTCTTTTTGGTACATCGGCCGCTGGGCCGAGCGGATATGGCGCAGGGAGATAAAATAAGGGTGCGCGGATTCGGCATCCCCTTTACCGAATCGATCTATTGCTTGACAAACTGAACGCTTGCCTGGATTTTTACGTCGTCGCTCACCACCACGGCACCGGCTTCGGTGACTGCGCTCCAGGTGAGGCCAAACTCCTTACGACTGATCTTGCCCGATACTTCGAATCCCGCTTTGAAATTACCATACGGGTCGGTCACGGTACCACCAAACTCCACATCGAACTTCACAGACTTCGTGATACCGCCAATGGTGAGGTCGCCCCGCAACACAAACTCATCGCTGCCCTTTTCCTCAATGGAAGTTGATGTGAACTTCATCTGCGGATGGCTAGCCGCGTCAAAGAAATCGGCCGATTTGAGGTGCTCGTCCCGTTGTGACTGGTTGGTGTCGATACTCGTAGTGTCGATCGTGAAATCAATTTTACCAGTGGTGAAGTCGTCTTCATTTTCCGTAACGACGGTCCCGTCAAACGAGCGGAAATAACCGGTAACGGTAGTGATAACCAAGTGTTTCACTTTGAATGCTACCTCTGAGTGGGTAGGATCTAATTTCCATGTTGTTGCCATAATCTTTTTTTTAATTGTTTGACGCAAAGGTACGACCCGTTTTTTCTCCCGACATTGAACTAGGTTAAGTTCTCCTCTTCCACCTGCACATCGTAGGTGATATCGATACCGCCAGCCGCAAGCATATCATGCACGGAACAGTACTTCTTCACAGCCAGTTCGGCAGCCCTTTCGGCTTTCGGCAAGTCGATGATGCCCTTGAGGACAAACGAGATGTGGATACGCGTAAAGACGTTAGGTATGGTTTCCCGCCGCGCGCCTTCCACATTGATATGCATGCCGTCTATCTGCTGGCGCTGCTTTTTGAGGATACTCACCAAGTCCAATGCGCTGCATGAGCCCAGTGCCATCAACACCAGCTCCATGGGCCGTGCACCCAACCCCGCACCTCCGATGTCGGGCGAACCATCGATATGCACCTTTACCGAAGTAGTGTTACTGGAGCCCTCAAAATGGACGGCGTCGTTGACTTTATTTAGCTTGATATTCATGATCTACTATTTGTTAGTGCCTGTTCAAGATCGCTAATGATATCAGCTACATCTTCGAGTCCCACCGATATCCGTATACTGCCCGGTTGGATACCCAGTTGCAATCGCTCAGCTTCGGTCAGTTTCGAGTGGGTGGTGGATGCCGGATGTGTCGCGATGCTGCGCGAATCGCCCAGGTTGGACGTGATGCAAAGCATCTGCAGGGCATCGAGGAACCGCTTAGCCCGGTCATATCCGCCTTTGATTACGAAGGTTACGATGCCGCCACCAGCTTTCATCTGCTTCTTGGCAAGCTCGTATTGCGGGTGTGACGGCAGGAACGGATAGCGTACCACTTCCACTTCGGGGTTCGTTTCCAACGCTTCGGCCACGGCCAGCGCATTGCTGCAGTGGCGGTCCATCCGCAGGCCCAGCGTTTCAAGACTTTTAGATAAAAGCCAAGCGTTGAACGGCGCAAGCGACGGGCCTGTATGGCGGATGAAAAACATCAGCTCATCAATCAATTCCTGTTTGCCCACAACGACGCCACCAAGCACACGGCCCTGGCCATCCATATATTTAGTGGCCGAGTGGCTCACCATGTCAAACCCATACTGGATGGGCTTCTGGAGGTACGGTGTCGCAAAGCAATTGTCTACGTTGAGGATGATATCGGGGTATTTCTCCTTGAATTTGCCGAGCCATTCCAGATCCACCAGTTCCAAACCAGGATTGGATGGGGTTTCGAGGAAAATCATCCGCGTATTGGACTGGATAGCCTGCTCCCATGCTTCGGGCTTTGCCGCATCGACATAGGTGGTGGTGATGCCCCACCGTGGCAAAAGCTTCGTGAAGAGTTGATGGGTAGAACCGAACACCGCCCGGCACGACACGATATGGTCGCCGCTCTTCAGCAGTGCCGCAAACGATGCAAACACCGCCGCCATACCCGATGAGAACGCGAGCCCTGCTTCGGCACCTTCCATGGCACAAACCTTATTGATAAACTCGGTGGTATTCGGGTTTGAATACCGGGAGTATACATTTCCCTGTTCTTCTTCAGCAAATATCGCTCTGCTCTGCTCGGCGTCGTCAAAAATAAAGCTAGATGTAAGGTAAAGCGGTACCGCATGTTCCCGGTAAGGAGAGCGGTCGGCCTGTTCGCGGATGGCCTTCGTTTGTTCGTTCATTTTCAATATTAGTCGGACAAATTTAGCCAAAGTCGTGGGCAATTACAAATGGCCCACCCGCCGTTTCTTCAGCCGCGCCTTGTCTTCAGCTGATGATCTAGCGAGTACGGGCCCGAGCCAATAACGAGAAAAACGAGCAACAGTGCCAAAACGATCAATGAAACCCACAGTTCGGAATTGAGGAACGTAAGCCCACGGGTGATGTTCACGAAAAATACGGCAACGAACAATACCGGCAGTTGGAAGGCGACCGCCAAGCGGGTGGTGAGCCCCAACGCGATAAGAATACCACCCACGAGGTGTGCGAAAGCCACATAATGCACTGCACCCCAGGTGTAGACCTGGATATGGGTATCTTCAATCAGCTGCCTCAGGGATTCGGTATCGGCGAGAAACATTCCGCCTTTCATGAAAATGACTATCCCCAAGCCAATACGGAGGAAATCTAGCCAGCGGGGATGGTGGGTATCGCCCCAATATTCGATTTTTTCGATGACATTCATAACAGGTCTCCTTTCGCGTTAGGCAACAAAAAACCCGCTTTTTTGTTTGAAAGCGGGTTCGTTTATTTTGTTGGCCGTTATTTAGCCGGTCACTTCTTGATGTACATGACCTCCTTTACCGCTTTTACCACCCGTTCCACATTGGGTAGGGCCGCCTGCAGCAAGGTCGGGGCATAGGGTAGGGGCACATCGGCCGACGCGATCCGCACCACGGGTGCATCCAGGTAATCAAACGCATCGCGCTGTACCTTATACGCTATCTCTGACGATATCGAAGCCAGTGGCCACGCCTCTTCTACAATCACTAAGCGGTTGGTCCGCTTCACCGAATCGATGATCGCCCCGTAATCGATGGGGCGTACCGTACGCAGGTTGATGAGGTCGACGTCGACACCCTCTTTGGTCAACTCTTCAACGGCTGGCTCCACTACCCGGGGTAACATTTTACCGAACGTCACGATGGTTACGTCCTCGCCCGATTTCACAGTATGCGCTTTGCCGAGCTCGAGGTAATACGTTTCCTCTGGCACTTCGCCCTTATCGCCGTACATGACTTCCGATTCCATGAAAATGACCGGATCGGGGTCGATGATAGACTGTTTCAGCAAGCCCTTTGCATCATATGGGTTTGCGGGCACCACCACTTTAAGCCCTGGGGTATTGGCATACCAGTTTTCAAAGTTCTGGGAATGCTGGGCAGCGAGCTGTCCGGCATTTCCTGTGGGGCCGCGGAAAACGATGGAGATGGGGAATTGACCACCGCTCATGGAATTCATTTTGGCTGCCGAGTTAATTACCTGATCGATCGCTACTAGCGAAAAGTTGAACGTCATGAATTCTATAATAGGTTTCAGTCCGTTCATGGCGGCACCGATGCCGATACCGGCAAATCCCAGCTCGGAGATGGGCGTATCGATAACGCGTTTGGCGCCGAACTCATCCAGCATCCCTTGGCTCACCTTATAGGCACCGTTGTATTCGGCCACCTCTTCACCCATCAAAAAAATCTTTTCGTCTTTGCGCATCTCCTCGTTCATCGCTTCACGAAGCGCTTCTCTGAATTGTATTTCTCTCATCGGTTGTTTATCGTTGTCGACTGTATATCGTTGTCAAAAAATATAGCATGCAAACCTACTACAAAAAATCGACATTTTTGAGCGTGTGACTGTCAAATTTTTGTGTTTAAACGGTATATGAGCTATCGTTGTAACGCACAAACCCCACCAACCAGCTATTGAGGTTAGCGATGGCTTGTGTGAGTTGCCAATTGCCCTTGTTGCGGCGTTCCACATAGTTGGAAATGGCCCGGACCTGAAGCGCCGGTATGCCGAAATGCTGAGCCGCCTGGAATACGGCGGCACCCTCCATGCTTTCGATATCGACCGATAAGCGTTCGACGACCGCTTTGATGGCGGGGTCATTACCGTGTACCGTATTCACGGTAATGCCTTTGCATGAGCGCAGGTTTTCGACAGATGGATGGGAATATCCGCTATAGAACCTACCCGGTGCCAGTCCGGCAGTTTCACTATCGATAAACCGCTCGCCATCTTCAACGCCCAGCTCTGAAAAGACGTCTTCAACCACCCGAACCACCTCTCCCAATGCGATGGGCCGCCGGAAGGTACCCGCCACGCCCACGTTGAGCAGCAGGTCGTAACGGGACTTGGCCAGCCGTTCGCCGAGCGCTAGTGCCGTTGCCACCATGCCCACGCCGGTAATCAGCACATCCGTGCCGTGCCGTTGCTGTGCCGGCAGTTTAAGGAACGGTTTGATTTCCGCTTCCGTGGCGGCAATGACTAATACATCCATCTGCTTTTGACCACGAATGTAGGCAAAATGAATTACTTTTGCCAGCAATGGGTTATCTAAGAGCGCTGCTATTACCGTTCTCGCTGCTTTACGGGTTGGCAATTTGGCTCCGCAATCGGCTATACGACTGGGGGTGGTTGCGGTCGACTGCTTTCGACCAGTCTGTTATCGTGGTGGGCAACCTCGCGGTGGGTGGCACGGGGAAGAGCCCGATGACGGAATACCTCATCCGCCTGCTGTCCAACCGCAGTCGTGTCGCTACGCTCAGCCGCGGCTATGGCCGAAAAACCCGCGGTTTTCTGGAAGTGATGCCTGATGACACCGCACAGCGCACCGGCGACGAGCCCCTCCAGTTCAAACGGAAGTTCCCCGAAATTACGGTGGCAGTAGACGAAGACCGTGTACACGGCGTATCTCGGTTGATCGACAGTGGCCACGACACCATCGTGCTCGACGACGCCTACCAACATCGGGCATTGCGGCCGGGGCTGGCCATCCTGCTTTTCGACTACCACGCGATGGGCAAGCCGAAGTGGTTACTTCCTGCCGGCGACTATCGCGATGCCTTTGGCGAGCGGCACCGTGCCGACGTGATGGTGGTCACCAAAACGCCTATTGGCACCACGAATGCCAAAAAAAACCGTATCCGCCAGCAATTGGCCACTACGCGCGATATACCGGTACTGTTCGCCAGCATCGGTTACGGATCACTAACGCCGCTATGGGTAGTTGATGATCATGCGGATATGTTGGGCAGTAACGTCTCCGTGCTGCTCCTCACGGGTATTGCCAACCCCGTACCCCTATATGAATACCTTTCGCCGCAGGTGGCCGAAATCGAGCACCTCCGTTATGCCGACCACCACGACTATACCGTTGCCGACATCCAAAAGGTTGTTCGTTGTTTCGGCGAAATGAAGAATCCGAACAAACTGATTGTCACTACGGAAAAAGATGCCCAGCGATTGCTAGACCCTATGGTTGCGGTTTTACTGGCCGACCTGCCTATCTATATGATACCTATTCACTTGACATTTGACGATGCCGACGATGCCGCGTTTCGTAAGTTGGTGTTGGCGTACTGCGCCACGCCTTAGTCTTTAAAACGTTTCCATCCGCTAGAGCCGCCGTTTTTATTTCTTTTTACGAAATCACCCAACGCCTCGTTCACCAGCTCCGCTCGGCGGTAAAGCTTATTTGACACATCCACGAGTTCCGCATAAGCTTCGAACATGCCGCTCGCCCGTTCGAAATAATCGCGCTCCGCTTGGAGGGTCGGGGCCCAATGTTCGAGAAATGCCTGGTGGTCGTGGTCTAGCGACACGGTGTCCACATTCAGCTCCTCATAGCGCATATACAATTGGTGCAAAGGCCCACTGGCGAACTCCTCGAACCATTCTTCGAAGGTCTCGTGCTCATTCAAGAATGCATTGTATTCAGCCGTACACTGCGTAACCATCTCATACAGCTCCTGGAGGGCGTCGTTGTGCTTTTTGGCCGCCTTGATGAAACCATCTAGCTGGAGCGAAAGGGTTCCTTCGAATCCTGGCATGGGGTCATCCTCGCGGATACCGGTAGCCAGCTCCAACAGGTCGATCTCCTGGTCGATCGGGTAGATTTCTGCCCGCAACCCCGCTGTTTGGGCGATCGCTTTATCCAGCAGTGGCTCAATGCCTTCGCGCATGTTCTTCAAGCGCCATGCCTCATCATGCGCATGGAAATAGTTATCGAGCGCGTCTTTCTCCCAATCAGGTTGCGGCCTGTCGCGATCGTACGATAGCGTAATGGTACGAAAAGGGTGATGGGTAACGACTTTTTCCATAGCTAAGCGTTTGTTTAGAAACCAAAGTTACGAATCTATTCGGTTTACCTTAGCTTTTGCGTACCGAACTACCCCTGCTTACGCAGGTATTTGGTTAAGATAACGATCAACTGCCCTTCCACGCGGCCCTCAATTTGTTCGGGGTTACCTTCAACCAGACGGATGTTCCTCACGACCGTACCCAGCTTGGCACTGATGCTACTGCCTTTTACATCCAGCGTTTTGGTTAGCACCACCGAGTCTCCGTGTTGCAGCATGTTGCCGAACGCGTCTTTGTGCACAACCGCTTCTCCCGGCTCTTCGGGTGCCGCAACGGCTTCGGCCCATGCCAAGGTATCCTCATCAAGGTAGAGGATGTCCAGCGCATCGGCAGCCCAGCTTTCGCCTTTCAGACGGTTCAGCATCCGCCAGGCTAACACCTGCACTGCAGGCACCTCGCTCCACATGGCATCGGGCAGGAAGCGCCACTCGTCGGGATTTACCAGCTCCCGGCCTTCGATCTGCGCAAGCAGCGACTGGCATACCACCACTTCGTTATCTGGATGATCATCTGGTGGTACGCTATACACCACTACATCCGTGTCTTTTCCACAGAGTTCGCACTTGCCACCGCTTCGGGCTATCAGGTTTTCGTTCATGGTGGCAAAGATAAGAATGATTCCGATGTGTAGCGAAAGGCCGTTACACTGCGTTTAACTTACAAACTAACAATATATGAAAGCAAGCTATTCCCTCCTTACCCTATTGACCATCCTTCTCTTCAACGCCTGCAAAAAAAGCGACATCGAACACGAAGGCAGCTTTGAGCGAAGTTACCAGGCCTGGCTAGACTTTAAAGCAACCAGCGGGGACAGCTACCGTTACGAGGTCTCGGGTGCCACATGGGCAGGGTCTTCATGGTTAACCACCATTACCGTTCGGGAGGGTAAGATCGTACAAAGAGACTTCAGGTACATGGTGTTCAACAGCAACCCCATGCCCGATAGCGGATGGGAATCGGCGTCTATGGCTGATCTATTGGACGGTCTTGGCTTTACCGACGAGGAATTCGAAGAACACGAAGGCTATACACTTCTCGAATCGCTTCAGTGGACCGAAAACGAAAGCGAACTCGGACTGCATGAAGTCTCTCCAGCCAGTGCCGTGCAGACGCTGGATGATATCTATGAAAGGGCTAGGTCCTTTTGGCTCAAAAAGCGCCCTGATGCAGCGGTCTCCTTCGAGGCGAAAAACAATGGGCTGATTTCTTCCGCAGGCTTCGTACCCGACAATTGCATGGATGACTGTTTTTCGGGCATTTCCATCCGGTCAATCGAGGCGATTGACTAGCCATAGGGTAGCCCCGTAAACGTCGTAAATGGGGCTTACCAAACTTTACCTTTTCGGCTAAGCCACCGCATCTGCACCGGCCTGTGCTACGGCGTGGTCATTTTCAACCGTATCGCCAGAAACGCCAATGGCACCGATGATCTCGCCTGCCGCATTTTTGATGGTTACGCCGCCCGGAAATGTGATCAGTCCGCCATTGGAGTGCTCAATGTTATACAGCGACCCGCCCGGCTGCGACAGCTTACCGATTTCGCCCGTAGGCATATTGAAGTATCGTGCCGTCCGAGCTTTCTTCTGCGAAATATCGATCGAGCCCAACCATGCATTATCCATATGGGCAAACGCAACCAGATTAGTCCCCGCGTCTACCACGGCGATGTTCATCAGTGTGTTTAACGCTTCCGCCTTGGCTTTGGCCGCCGCAATGGCCGTTTCGGCCTGTTTCAGTGTAATGCTCATAGTCGTTTTCTTTGATTTATGCAATATTACGATGAACGCGGCGCGGTAGCGTGGCACTATCCTGCATTTTAATGGCACAATCCTGTCGCTCCCTCTCCTTTTTCGCCGGGGTGCAAATAATTAGCTACCTTAGCGCTAACGGATATGCTTTACTATGGATAATACCGTACATCATCTCTCACCCATCAATTTAAGCGACGTCACCTCGCTGGACAGCTTGGTTGAGCATCGTCGCGTGTTTGATCTGAAGGATTGCCAATTAAACATTTTCGAAACATACCATCAAACCAAAGATGTTGCTTTATCGTACAACGGATTGGTAGTGTCGAGCATGATACGGGGTAAAAAAATCATGTCGCTCGCGGATTCGGCATCTTTCGAATTCGTGCCGGGGCAAACCATCATCCTTCCTGAGGGCGTATCCATGAAGGTGGACTTTCCCGAAGCGGATATGTCGCGCCCTGTACAATGTGCGACGCTGGCGCTCGACTGGGACATGGTAAATAAGAACCTGGATTTTCTGAATGAACATTATCCGAATACGGCACCCCCTTATGAGTGGCGCTTGGATTTCAGTCGGTACCACTTCCAGAACAATCGGGAGCTTGCCAGTAGCATCAACCGGCTCATCAGCATCAGTATGGAAGACGATGCGGCGAAAGACGCACTGGCCGATCTTTCGCTGAAGTTCCTGCTGCTGCGCATTATTCAAACGCAGCACTTGGCCATGGTGCGGGAAGGAACCAAAGGGCGGACGCTGCATTTTGCTCCCGTACTGGATTACATCCAAAGCCATCTGGCGGCAAAAATCTCCGTAGATGCCTTGGCGCGCGTAGCGGGCATGAGCAAAACGCTATTTTACCGATCATTCAAAGCATTTTTCGGCATCACTCCAATTGAGTTTGTTGTAAAGGAGCGGGTCCAGCGAGCCAAGCAATTGCTGACCGACCCGGACATT
The DNA here is from genome assembly GCF_035818675.1 of Parapedobacter flavus. Taxonomy (NCBI): domain Bacteria; kingdom Pseudomonadati; phylum Bacteroidota; class Sphingobacteriia; order Sphingobacteriales; family Sphingobacteriaceae; genus Parapedobacter; species Parapedobacter flavus. The sequence continues at coordinate 17,420 of NZ_JAYKZZ010000011.1, read as the reverse complement.
ACCATCGCGGAAGTCTGCTACCAGACCGGTTTCAACAATGTCAACTACTTCATCCGGCAATTTAAACGGCTGGAGGGAATTACCCCCAGCAAATACCGGTGACTAATGGTTTGATTTCTTCCGCCAGTTTCTGACGGGACGGTTGGATAACCACTTTTCGGGTATCTATATCACGTTGATGGAGGCAATTGAATACATCTAATAGATAACGAGTTAGAATAATATTTACTATTTTTGTAATATGAATGCAGATTTAAACATTAACACGATTCTAACTCAGGCAAAAAAGCTTGACAGAGCTGACCAATTGAGTCTGTTGGGAAAATTGGCATTACTAATTCGCAAATCTGATGCGGCGAGAAATAAAGTCAAACTCAGTTCCATCTCTGGTATCGGGTCTTCGCTTTGGAGTAAGACCAATATTGATGAATACATCGAGCAGGAAAGACAGTGGTGATAACTGACTTCTATCAAAAGACCGTATTTTTAGATACAGCACCCCTTATCTATTTCATCGAGGGTCATTCTGAATATCAGGAGAAGCTGATGGCGTGTTTTATCGCCAACGATAACGGTGATTTTACGTTTATTACTTCTTCGATTACCCTTTTAGAAGTATTGGTTAAGCCCCTAAGAGAGCGAAAACACAAACTGGTAGACCAATACAAAGAAATTCTCTTGAACGCATCAGGTATTCTTTTAGCTGAAGTGTCTAATGATATTGCTGAAGGTGCAGCCGGATTAAGGGCAAAATACAACTTGAAAACGCCAGATGCGATACAAGTTGCTACGGCTCTAGAAAACCAAGCGGATTATTTTTTTACAAATGATTATCGACTGGCTATTATCCAAGAGATAAAGATTGTGACATTACAGGATTTGTAGTCCGTTGGCTTGAAGTCTTTTTCCACTGCAGCCTTATTCCTTAAAGTTAATACTATACATTAGCGCATTGGTGTCCACGGCAACCCTATTCATAATCATTGGCTTCGCCACTGTCAAATTTTTAGCCATCGCTGTTGAGCGACACTTCCGCCAATTCCTTCTTTAGTTGTTCCACACTTCTTTTGAGAGCGGCGGGCTGTTCGCTGTGCTGTTGTCGGAAACACGCCATCTCCAGTATGCCTTTCGCTGTCTTCTTTGGGGTGATTTGTGATCGGTCTACCACCAGAATTTCGGGATAAGCTCCTACATCCAACTCGGGCAATGCGGGGTGGTTGATAAGAAACAACCGCTGCGGTTCGAAGACGGCTGCTATCAATCCCAACACCGGCTTGAGCGCCGTGTGTTCAGACGCTGTTGCGACTAACGCCCCTACGCACCCCGCCCCAAATGGAGCGGGGTTACGACAGGGACTTCAAACACATGAGAAACAAATTTTATTCATTCAAGAGAAATCGGTTCGAAATCGCTTTAAAAGAAATTGTACGATCCGCGTTGCGAAAAACCAACCCCTCCCGCGCTACCGACTTATTAAACAGGCTTAATTCCGCTTTTCCATCCGCTAAAGCTAAAATTTCGTCTACGGTGTCCGGTAACCGGAAGTTTCCAGCTAATATAGGGACGGTTTCAAGTTCCAGCTTTTCCATCAGTTGGAAAAATTTGTCCATGGGTAGGTAGCGGTGTTTGTCAATATCAAACGCGTAAAAAAATTGCACCATCTGACCCGCGAGTTTATACGGATTCCCCTGTATTCCTTCACCAATCAGCTCTCCTTGTAGGGCTATATGTCGCCCCAATGAAGCCAGCTTGTCTGAAATTTCATTTTCATAGGCGAACTTCCAAAGCGTATTATCGGGTGCCGCTATAAGTTCCAAGTTGCGGGAACAAACACCGAACTGCCCCTTGTGCCAGTAGTAGGTGACCGACGACCCATCCAGTTTTTCGGAGACGTAATAGCGACTTTTCTTTAGCGTCTCGAACTGATCACTCAAGTTCTGAATCCGCTCCTCGTCCGTTTTCGGGATGAACGACGGAAACGGTCCTTTGGCAACACCAGCCAGTGACGCAGGAATGGGCGGTTCGTATTTGATAATGCCCAGTTGTTCGGTTACATCATCCCCGAGTTGATAAGGACAGCCATCCAATAGGCTCATCGGCAGAAGTAGCCCCTGAGAAACCTGTCCACGAAGTTTTATCGTCTTCAACCGGAAGCCCTCGATATCCCGCATTTTACGGAACGATGATTTTCGTAGAAATTCAAATCCTTCTCTGACGGGCAGAAAGGAGTCAATTTCACAATAGATGGCTAGGTCGCCCGCCTTAAATTCGTTTTTCTTAACCACTACTTTCCATCCTTTTACAGTGGCGACTTCAATCAAGTTAGCCTCTGGGATGGGAGATAGGTTTTCGATGGTTACAATGGATGCTAATTTTCGTGACATGTTTTTAATTACATTTATTTAGGCTTGCCCCTTCGGATCATCCACTTCCACTTGCGTAACGTGTTTTTCGGGGTACTTTATGTATTCCTTAATTGTCCGATTTTTACACAAATCCAAGTTGATCAAAAAGAGAATATCTAACAATTTCAATAGGAATCGTTTTGTATCGATTGCGCCGTCTTTCAAGCATCTCGATGCTTTCGGGTCATAATATCTCGCGATCATAAACTCAATGGTGTCCTTTTTATCTCTTACATCAACGTTTCCGAATAAACCCCAAAGAGCTTCAACAGGGTTTCTAGTTTGTTCGTAATCGAGGCTACTCCCCCGCCCTCCGAAAGACTTGCTGTCAATTATAGGATAATGTATAAAATCAAATTTATCAGGGTCAACCCATTCCTCAGGAAACGCTTCAGTTTGTAGCAATAGCCACCCGTTATACAATGAACAAACAAGGCAGAATCTCAGGTTTTCCAGTGTCCGGGAGAGTATGACTTGTTCATGTTTGCAAATCGTGAATAAGCTACATACGTCGTTCTTTAGACTTTGAATATCATATTCATAGAACAACCAATTGATATCTCGTAATGGGTTTGCTGCATCGTAACCATCATCATTATAATGATTTAAATAAATCAAACACAAATGTTGGTTTGGCGTAGAAAAACATCCATCCTCCCATGCCAACGCCACAAAGCAAGCTTCCGACAATTTGGCTAATTGCTCATACGTCTTCAGTGGAGTAAAGTCCGACCCAACTGAAACAGGATCGCCGTCTAACGCAAACATTCGCCAACTCTCTAACAAACTCAACCAATCGCTTAATGAAAGTATTGAGAAACACCGCTTAAAGGCAAGTGTGAAATTCTGTATTTCATCTTCAGCAAGCCATTGGAACCTCTCTTCCCGATGGGCCAAATAGTGATCTAAGCGGCGATCATAGCTGCGTCTGTGTTTCTCAGGCATAGCGTATGGATTTGGCACCCACACTCGATCAATATCACTGTCTTCAAAACCTAACCGTTCCTTATGGTGCAAGAAAAAGTGAGCCCCTTTTACCATCGCTATCGTTTGGTCAACAACCTTGTCAACTAAGGCTCTATCCGGAAGTTCAATCGATTGCGACGTAACCCAGCCCGCCAATTCCCAAAGTTTCTTTCCAAAAGACTCGTAGTCGTCATAATACAACGCTTCGCTTATTCCTTCCATCAGATACTCCTGTTGTTGCCGGAATTCATTCCCTGCTTTCAGGTATATATTTTTCATCTCATTCTGTGTTTACCCACATCTAACATGTTATAGATTCAATTCCTTATTCGATTTTCCCCTCCAGCTCCTTCACCACCTCATCCAACATCCCCTCAAAAAACCGGACTATTTCCTTCGCCCGATCTTTATAAAACGGTTGCGACACACTCGACAGACCGATCTCGATATTTTGCCACCATACCGTGTAGGGGCTTAATATCAACTGCATACGTGCAGTTTCCATATCACTAGCTGGATATATAAAATCCAGCAGTTTCCGGCCGGTTACGCCGCTCCAATCAATCAATTCCGCTAAGTCCACCCCATAAGGGACAAAACCCACGGCGCACCGCAAATACGTATTGACACCAAGTTCCAACAAGTTCCGCAGTAATAAGAAACAGGTATCCAGTTTCAATACCTCTGCGCTTTGGATCAAGCCATTCAAATTACCCATGCATGCCTTCGCATTCTGCCAGGTTTTCCCGACCCGCTCATACTCGGCCTTCCAATCTACACCTGACACGTCAAAAGAAGGTTCGAACGTTGATTTCCTACGTAAGACCCGTCCTTTGGTCCATAGCGTATGGAAAAACCGGTTGCCTTCCGCCAAGTTCTTTTGCAGGGTTTTCGTATTGAGGTATACCACTATGGCGCTGGCCACCCCCACCTGCATCGTGCGGAAATGGAACGGCCCTTTGTTGTTCATCAACACCACGAGGTAAAGTTCCACTTTCGATCCCCCCTCGCTGTCTTCCCGTTCCTCCGGCCGAAACAGGTGATTTCCCGAAAAACCACCCGTATGGTAGTTCAGCATCATGACCTGTTCGGGGTTATGGCTTTGGCGGATTTTCTCCAATAGTTTATTCACATCTTGCTTATACTGCTCCGGCCGTGGGAAATTGCTGAAATCCTCGCAGATAAGTTGCGTTGCCGGAACCGGAGCCGCCACCGGCTCTTTCGCTGGCTTTGCCGGGGCTGGTTCGGCCGACTTTTCCACTTCCTTTGGCAATTGCTCCCGGTACGCATTAACCCGCGCCACCATCGAGGCCACCATCCCATCCATGGCAGCCTTTGCTTGTTCGCACTTGTCGACCAAGATACCGAACTCATCTTGCTCGATATCAATCGACTCCCCCTTCTTTGCCCGCAAATAGCTTTGGTCCAACAACCGGAACAAATCGACCGATGGGCCGTCAAATGGGAAAATGGCTTGCAACTGCGGAAGCACCCCCCGTAACCCTTTCATCAGATGCTCCACATTATGCGATTTCCCGCCATTCATTCCGGCGGTAGCCTGGAAGCCCTTCAACCGCAGCTCCAGAAATTGATGCAACATAAACGTCGCTTGCCCATAATCGCCCTTGGCAACGAAATTGTCAACGCCTCCGCGGAATTCATCCGACCCCTTACGGCATTTTTCATAGTTGAGCTCCGCGAGTTCCAGCAGACCGGTGATGGTTTTGTGCGAAAACAGCGGATTCCCTTTTTTGGATGCGGCGTACAGCTCGTGCTGCGGCAACGACGCATAGGTGTAATACAGACTTCCCTGCTTCAACTGGTTCTGCCATTCGCCAGTAAGCACCAGATTAAATGGAATTTCCTCGCTGTCCGACAGGCATAATGATACGATGGGGGCCATGGTTTTCGGTGCAATTCCTTTTACCGGGTTCACGATCAATAGGAGATGTGGCCGCTCTTCTTCCAGATAGGGATAAGAAAACAAGAAAATACGGTGCAGATCTATGCGCTGAGTTAGCCGCTCCACGAGTTGTTGGTTGATGATTTCTTTCATAATAAATTGATTTTCGTATAGATTTTCCATACAAACGTAAAGATATTGTTTCAATAAAACAAATAATTGTTCGTGTTTTCTATACAAATAGCATATTTACATGAACAAACGATTAGGAATATGACACCATTAGGCGAAATTCTGGCGAAGCGATCGGTCAACAAATCGATGGTTGCCCGGCGTACGGGGCTGAGCAAAGCGCGGATGAATGAACTTACATTGACACCGACAGCCAAACTGCGGGCCGATGAACTCTACCTTATCGGGAAAGCCATCGATATGGAACCGTGTGAATTGTTAACCGTACTTTGCGGGCACTTAACGTTGAAAGAAAAAGAATAATTCCATGAAACATCTACTTCTATTTTTAGTTGCCGCTTTGCTTTGCTGCTCCTTCGGCCAGCCCCAGCAAACCTGGCTCGCCCTCGGCGATTCCATCACGTACCTGAACGAGCATCCCGACGAGACAGATCACCGCATCACCAAAGGGTACATGACGCTCGTCACCGAAAAACATCCCCACCTCAGCTACATCAACCAAGGGCACAATGGATGGACGGCGGTAGGTATTGCCGAACAGATTAACAACCTCGGACTGGTAAAGGCCGATTATTATACCGTATTCCTGGGCACGAACGACTGGTGGGCGGGATTGCCTATCGGCTCAACGGCCGACTACCGGAACAACACGGGTACCGGCACCACCAGTGGCGCCTTCCGCATCATCACCGACAAGCTCAAGCAGCTGAACCCCGATGCACCCATCATCTTCATCACCCCCATGCAGCGCGGCGATTTTGTGTATATCAACGACTATAAAAACAATGCCTGGGGCTCCTACAAACCGAATAAGAACGGCCAGACACTGGAACAATTTGCGGATACCATCCGAGCGATCGGTCAGGAAGCAGGGTTCGAGGTGGTCGACCTGTACCATCACCCAAAGTTCAAGCTCAATAAACTGGTGAAGTTCAAGTGGCTGAAAGCGCCGGGAACGGATGAGTACCGTAAATACCGGTATCCGGCGTATACAAAAATCCCCTTCAACCCCGAGACCGACGACTATCCTTACCCAGAAGGAGCCATCAACATGACGTACGATGGGCTGCATCCTTCGGATAAAGGGTACCGGGTAATCGCCGACGAGCTTTCAAAACATTTTTGAGCGATTAAAACTATTCAACAGCTCAGGGGTAAATAAACTGACCATCCACTCAAATAGGTTAGCGCTATGGAAACAAAGAAGTCTGTCAAGAATCTGATCATCGGTTTCGGCAAGGGCGGAAAAACCCTTGCCGCGTTCCTCGCCAAACGGGGCGAATCCGTGGCACTTGTGGAACAATCGGCCGACATGTACGGGGGTGCCTGCATCAATATCGCCTGCGTACCCACGAAATCACTCATCGTGGAGGCAGAGAAGGGCACCAACTATCCGCATGCTCATGAGGTTAAAGACCTATTGACCGCCACACTGCGGCAAACGAATTTCGAAAAACTGGCCAAGCTGGAAAACGTAGAAATCATAACAGGAAAGGCGGCATTCCGCTCACCAACTGAGGTAGCCATTCAACTGGCAGCGGGCGGGGAAACCCAGATCGAAGCGGAGCGCATCTTTATCAATACCGGCTCACAGCCTGCCATTCCGCCAATCGAAGGGATGGACTCCGAAAAGGTATTCACCAGTGCGGAGCTGATCGCCCAAGCGGGTAGGCCCGAAAAGCTGGTCATCGTTGGTGGCGGGTTCATCGGTCTCGAATTTGCCGACATGTTTGCAAAGTTCGGCACGGAAGTTACCGTGCTGGACAGGCGTACGCGGTTCCTTCCCGACGAAGACGAGGATGTCGCCGGCGAACTTTTCAAGATCCTTACCGATAAAACGATTCGCATTCTCAACGGCGTCAACGTGGAAAAGTTGGAAGAGGGAAGCGCCGACAGTGTAACCGTTCATTTCACACACGCCGGCCAACGAAAATCCGTGGAGGCCAACGCCGTACTCCTGGCCACCGGCCGGAAACCCAATACCGACGGTTTGAATCTCGCCGCCGCGGGTATCCAGACCGACGAAAGGGGGTACATACAAGTCAACGACCAACTGAAAACGAGCGTGCCACACATCTGGGCAATCGGCGATTGCAACGGCGGTCCGCAGTTCACCTACATTTCGCTCGATGACTTCCACATCATCCGCAACCAGCTTGCCGGCAACGACCAATATAATTCGCTGAACGACCGGAAACCCTATCCGACCTGTGTGTTCGTCTCCCCGCCCCTCGCCCAGGCTGGCCTACGCGAAAAGGAAGCGCGTGAACGAGGATACGACGTGAAGGTCCTTAAAATTCCAGCGAGCGCCATCCCGAAAGCCGCCATCCTCAACGAAAAGCGCGGTCTTTTGAAAGCGGTAATCGATGCAAAAACCGACCGTATCCTAGGCTGCACGCTTTGCTGCGCGGAGGCGCATGAAATGATCAATACCGTGCAGCTTGCCATCCATACGGGTGTCACTTACGATACATTGGCCAATATGATCTTCACGCACCCCAGCATGACCGAAGCGCTGAATGATCTGTTTGCCGCCGAATAATCCTTACCCGGTCATTTATTGGGCAGGTCGTTCAGCAGCTGATTATACATGTTTTCAAACGTCTCCCAATCCATACTTTCCTCCGTATCGGTGATGAGCCAAAGCAACGTTTGAATCGTATCTTCAAGTTCATCATAGGCCTGGGTGGTTGTACCATCGACCCAATAATCAGAAATCTCAATCTTTTTACGGCTGAGATCATTCACCAACCGCTCCAATAGTTTGCTATTCGTTAATGGTCCGAAGGTATAAACGGCCTCTGAGTCGGCAGCATCCCTGTTGGCGTTTCCGCAGTAGGTATGCAGGGCGAAACGGGTGGTGGTCTTTGGCGGAAGGACGATCGTTGTTGTTTCCAGCACCACACCGTGCTGATACTCGGTTGTTTCAGACACGATAATCAGTCCACCTGGAAGCGTAATCGTTATCGCTTGGTCTTTGTCGTTCCGAAGTGCCACACACAACGTCACATAATACCCGCTTCCAATATGTTTCACTGCATCAGCACAGTCATCCCCAGTAATCGTTCCATCTACAACAACGCCATCCGGAAGCCGGAACGGGGTGCCTTGCGGTGTGCCGGAGACGGCCCCGAAGCCGACAACATTCCCCATTTCAGCCTTCAAAGCCTCGTCATTTTCCGGGGCGGGATCGTTATCTTTACTACACGACATCGCGGCAAAACCAATTACCAGCATCGCCAGAACCGATATAATATGGCACTGGCGGATCTTCATCATTACATAATTCATGATCATTTTTTTAGATAGACAAATTTCCCGCAAGATAGCTGCTCGCAAGCCACGCCTGCAATACCTATTTATAGGTATTTATATATAGCGTTATCGCATATTCACAATCCAGTGTCCCGCTACGCGCACCATTAATCAATAGCGCCAAATACCTTCTTCAACAGGGAGGTGGTACGGAATACCGAGTTGTCGCGGATGGCACTTTCTTTCTCTGCAACCATTTTGAATACGCCGCTGACGGTTTCCTGCGTAACGTAAGTGTTTAGATCCGTTTCGATGGATTGCTTGGTTATCCCGTTGTACTTACTGATGATCTGTTCCCAGATTTTGTCCGCTCCTACTTTCCCCAGCGACCCCTCCACCTTGGGCTTGAATGCCGTAAAAAGCTGTTCGGACGTCTTGCCCTTCAGGTAATTCGTGGCCGCCACGCTGTCGCCAAGCAAGATATTCTTCGCGTCATCGAACGACATCGATGTGATGGCATTGGCAAATATCGGCACACCTTCCTGTACGGCATCTTCCGCCGCCCGATTGAGTAATAGCAACCCTTGATCTGCTAAACTGCCCAGCCCGATGCCGCGCAACGTGGCATCTACCTTCCGCAGCTTCTCCGGCAGCAGCACCTTTACCAACTCATTCTTAAAAAAACCGTCTTCGGTGCCAAGTTTCTGTATTCCTTCTTTTACGCCGATGTTTAAAGCCTCTTTTAGTGCACCGGACATTTCGCCCGTGGATATACCGGTCAGGTCCGCATTGCTTTTCTTGTTATCCTCGCTGGTCTCACTCTTCTGCTTATCATTTACGGCTTTCTTCACCTTGTCGAAGATGCTTTGCGCCTGAGCGGGGGGCATCGCGAAGAACCCAACCATTACCGCCACATAAATTGCTTTCTTTATATTACTTATAACCATCTTATTTTTATTAGTGTGATTTACATCGCCAAAGGTACACATTTGATTTTCTCGGCCATGATTGGATTCGATTAACGAGGAACAGACCACACGGATAATTCACTGCAGGGCCTGTTTGACCAACTGGTCATCTAATTCGATATTTGTACGCATGCCGTTACGGGTTAATGTGTGAATATATTTAATTTTATACACAAGCGAAATGTATAGCTGCTTCAGGATCGTCAGGGCTCAAGCCGATTGTCCGTAAGTGAACAGCAAGTGTCCGATATCGAACACCTCGACGTCAGCGCATATTTACATTAACCTAATTATCAGCGCATTGGTTTTTTGGCGTTAAATCTGCGCTCCGTTCTCGTAATAAATTCGGAATAAATAGGGGCCCGTGCCAATAGGTACAAGCCAGACAGGATAACATGAGAATTACCATAAAAACCACCCTTCGCCACCTGTGGCGCAACCGCCTTTTCACGGCGCTAAACGCGTATTGGGCCTTGCCATCGGCATCAGCGCGTGCTGGGTGGTGTACCGTATCGTGGATTACGAATTGAACTTTGACAAGTCGCACCCCGATGCCGGGCATATCTACCAAATCGTAGGCCGGTTCAAGGCAGATGGACAAGAAAGTGGGTTCGGTGGCGTGCCGTTACCGTTGGCGCCGTTGCTTTCGGAGGGGATTTCCGGCGTAGAGCTGGTGGTGCCGATATACGACAACTACGTGGAAACACTCACTATCCCCGCCACGGGCAATCAGCCGGAGAGAAAAGTGGAGGACCCGCAAATGGTAGCTACCTTGCCCGCCTATTTCGACATGGTATCCCACCGTTGGCTGGCAGGCTCGAAACAAGACGCCCTCAACGCTCCAGATAAGGTAGTACTCACCGAATCGCGTGCCGCGAAATACTTTCCCGGCCTGAAACCGGAAAACATTGTCGGCAAGACGCTCATGTACGATACGGTCGCGCGGAACGTAACGGGCGTAGTCGCCGACCTCGACTACCCCAGCAGTTTTGAAGAAAAGGAGTTTATAGCGGTGCCGGCGGAACAGTGGTCGTCCGATAATTGGCTGGGGTCAAACTCGGCCCATATCGTTTTCGTAAAAGTGACCCCGAGTTCATCCATCCAGCCCATTGTGGATTTCGCAACAAAAACGCGACTGCAATTTGCCGGCGAGTCGCAGCGGGAATACGGCTTCGAGGCATGGTTCGATGCCATTCCGCTCACCCAAAAACACTTTTCCACCGAATATGCCACCAGCTCGCGGGCGGCCAGCATGAATGTATTGTACGGCCTCATGGGCATCGGATTTTTCCTTCTCATTCTGGCCTGCATCAACTACATCAACCTCAGCACGGCACAGGTACCTCAGCGGTCCAAAGAAATCGGTGTACGCAAGACGCTCGGTGGCACGCCCGGAGCACTAATCGGCAGCTTCCTCGTGGAGACCCTGGCCATTACCGTGGTAGCCTTGCTGCTGGCCATTCCCATAACCGGCTTGTTTATGGCCATGTTCCCCGAATTTATCCCGGGAGGTATGCAGGCCTTTGCGAACCCTATGGGATTGATAGCCTTCCTCGCATCGCTGCTCGTCGTCATCACCCTGGCGGCCGGCATCTATCCCGCCTGGCTTATCACCAAAGTGCGCACGGTACAGGTGCTGAAAGGGTATGGCGAGAAAATGATCGTGGGGGCGAGGCTCAACCTCCGGAAAATCCTCATTGTCTTCCAGTTCGTTACCGCGCAGGTGTTCATCGTCAGCGCACTCATCATCGGTCAACAGCTCAACTACACATTGGATAAGGACCTTGGGTTTACCCATGATGCGGTAGTCAATATCCAGATGCCCTACCGGTCGGACCAGGGCGGAGAGATCGACCCCTTCATCTACAAACGCGCACTGGCGCAGCATCCCGAAATCGCAGCGATAGCGTTGGGCCATGAGCCGCTGAATAACAACCATTGGGGTACAGGCTTCTACTACAACGCCGATACCGGCCGGGTACAGCTCAACATGCCCCGCAAATACATCGATTCGGACTACCTCGGCCTCTACCAGCTGAAGCTGCTGGCAGGCACCAACATCCAACAGACAGATACCCTCCGGGATATCATCATCAACGATGCTGCCCGTAAGGCATTTGGCTTTACAACGCCGCAGGCCGCCATCGGCCAGACGGTTTCCATGATGGGCGACACACAATATCCCATTGTGGGGGTTATTGCCGATTTCCACCAGAAAGACCTCCATGTGGAAATCGAGCCGCTGGCATTGGGGGCCGCCGACAATCGCGGCTCACTACAAACCTTCAATATCAAGCTTCCGGCCGACCGTGCGCAATGGAAAAAAGCTATTGCGACAATGGAGAAGGAATGGAAGGCCATCTATCCCCATGCGCCCTTCGAATACCGGTTTAACGATGAGCGGATAAAGAGATTGTACGAATCCGAGTACCGGATGGCTAAACTTATCGGACTGGCCACCGGCGTGACCATCCTGGTGAGCTGCCTCGGCCTGTTCGGCCTGGCCACGCTCACGGCGTTCCAACGCACCAAAGAAATCGGTATCCGCAAGGTGCTGGGGGCAACGGTATCCGGTATTGTGGGCTTGCTCTCCAAAGATTTTGTAAAGTTAGTGTGTTTGGCCATCGTCATCGCCTCACCCATTGCGTGGTGGGCGATGAACCGGTGGTTGGAAGATTTCGCCTATCGCATCGATATCCAGTGGTGGATGTTTGCGGCGGCGGGAGTAGCCGCGGTGCTCATTGCGCTGCTCACCGTAAGCTGGCAGGCCATACGGGCGGCGGTGGCGAACCCGGTGGATAGTTTGAGGGATGAGTGATTTATGGAATAAGGATGAAAAGCAAGGAACAAGGACATGACGGTCTATTGTCTGTTGTCTCATATCTAATGTCTAAAAAATGATAGCAAACAATATTAAAATTGCATGGAGAAACCTTAGCAAGCGCAAGGGGTTTTCCTTCCTAAACATCACGGGACTGGCCCTTGGCCTGGCCAGTGCCCTGCTCATCATGCTGTGGGTAAAACACGAACGGAGTGTAGACAACTTCCACATCAAGGGCGACCGCCTGTATGTAGCTATGAATCGCGGTATGCTGAACAATGAACTCCACTGCTGGCCTACTACCCCGAAACCCTTGGGGCCTACCCTTGTTTCCGACTATCCGGAGGTCGCACAGGTCACCCGCTATGCCCGCACAGGCTTCCTATTTACCGTGGAAGAAACCCAAGCGAATGCCGCGGGAGCGTTTGTGGACAGCACGTTCCTCTCGCTGTTTGATCTCCCCCTCGTTGCCGGCAACCCTACCACGGCACTATCCCGTGCCAATGATATCATCATCACCGAAGCGTTCGCCATGCGGCTGTTCGGTAAAACGGACGTACTAGGGCAACAGGTGCGCATCGACAGCGCGGACTACGCCACGGTGTCGGGCGTACTGAAAAACTTACCCACCAACACCCGGTTCCGGTTTAACTACTTGCTGCCGTGGACTTATATGGAACGCCTTGGTCGGTCGGACGACTTGTGGGGCAACAACTCCGTAACTACTTATGTAGAACTTGCCTCCCAGGCACAATTGGCGAGGGCAAACCAAAACATCCAAGATGTTTCCATCAAAAACGGCGATACCAAAAATGAAATCTTCCTCCATTCGTTCCCCGATTGGTGGCTGCACTCCGAGTTTGAAAACGGCCATCTCGCCGGTGGGCGTATTGAAATGGTGCAGCTCTTCACGGCTATAGCTGTATTTATCCTCCTCATTGCCTGCATCAATTTCATGAACCTATCCACTGCCCGCTCCGAAAAACGCGCCAAAGAAGTGGGTGTACGGAAGGTGGTCGGTGCACGGCGGTATGCACTCATCGGCCAGTTCCTCACTGAATCCATCCTGTTGGCCTCGGTTGCCGGCGTGCTAGCCGTTGCGATGGTACTGCTGAGCTTGCCCGCTTTCGGCAAGCTGGTAGGCGTCCGGTTAGCTATCGACTTCAGCGGCGTCACCCTTTGGGCAGGCATCCTGGGGGTCATCCTGTTTACAGGGATCCTCGCGGGAAGTTATCCTGCATTCTTCCTCTCCGGTTTCAAGCCAGTGAAAGTGCTCAAAGGGACGTTCAAGGGCTTCAATGGGGCAGTCAACCCCCGCAAGGCCTTGGTCGTACTGCAATTTGCCATCGCCATCATCCTCATGGTCGCAACACTAGTCATCCGGCAGCAAATCCAACATGCACAAGACCGCCAGAATGGGTATGACAAAGACAACCTCATCTACGTCTACTTATCAGGCGATATCGCCAAAAACTTTCCGTTGATTAAGCATGCGCTGCTCAACAACAACGTAGCAACATCGATTACCCGCAGCCTTTCGCCCATTATGAGCATCATGAGCAACGGCATGATTGATTGGGATGGAAAGATGCCCGATAATAGCCAGACGTTTGACCGCCTCCACGTGGACGAAGGAGCTGTAACGACCTTCGGCATGGAACTGGTGCAGGGCCGGGATCTCGATCTCACCAAATTTCCCACCGACTCCAATGCAACGCTCATTACTGAATCTGCCCAACGCGCTATGGGTTTCGACGAGCCAATTGGTAAGATCATTCGCGACCTCGGTCAGGATTGGCACATCGTAGGTGTGGTGAAAGATGTTCTCATGGGCTCTCCGTTTGAACAGACCCGCCCCATCGTGATGCATGGTGCCAGCAGCTGGTTTTCCGTGATGCATATTAAATTCAACCCCAACTTGCCCACACAGGCAGCGGTGGATAAAACCCGGAAAATCCTGAAAACATACAACCCCAATGAACCCTTTAATTACAATTTCGTCGATCAGGATTATGCCGCCAAGTTCAGGGACACTCAACGGCTGGGCAGCATCGCGGGCCTCTTCACCTTCCTCACCATTTTTATTTCGAGCCTCGGCCTCTTTGGCCTCGCCGCCTACATGGCCGAGAACCGAATCAAGGAAATCGGAGTCCGCAAGGTGCTGGGTGCATCACCGCTCTCCTTGGTCAACCTGCTTAACAAAGAGTTTTTGATACTGGTTACGATTGCCTGCCTGGTGGCCTTTCCTATCGCTTATTGGGTGATGGATAGCTGGCTAAATAAATTTACCTACCACACCGACATCCAGTGGTGGGTTTTCGCCGCCATTGGCATCAGCGCCCTTCTTATTTCATTGCTCACGGTAAGCTGGCAGGCCATCCGGGCGGCGGTGGCCAATCCGGTGGATAGTTTGAGGGATGAGTGAGTGAGCCTGTGAATTTGTGAGCCTGTGAGTCGGCAAATCCGTGAATTGATTAGCGAATAAATTAAACGAAGTAGTAGATGAATAATAATGAGTGTGGCAAGGGATCGCAAGTTCACTTGCTCACAAATTCACAGCAATAATGATAAAGAACAACTTCAAAATCGCGTGGCGGAACCTAATCCGCAATAGATGGTCATCAAGCATTAACATTCTCGGACTTGCTATCGGATTGGCTACCTGCTTGATTATCTTGCTGTTTGTAAACCATGTGTTGGGTTACGACCGCTTTCATAAAAAAGCCGACCGCATTGCGCGTATTTATTTTGAGGGCAACGTGCAGGGTGAAAAAATGAAAGAAACGGTGGTGATGGCACCCGTAGCGGAAACCCTGAAAAAAGATTTTCCCGAAGTAGAGGATGCCACCAGGCTCCGAAGCTATGGTTGGGCGCCCCAACTGATGGTAAATGACCATGTGTTCAAACAGGATGCATTGGCCTATGTGGATGCAAATTTTTTCGATGTCTTCACACTTCCGTTTATCAATGGAGACCCTAAAACTGCCCTGGTAGCGCCCAACACGGTTGTGCTCACCAAGGATATTGCCCAAAAATATTTCGGCGATGAAGAAGCCCTGGGGCAAACCATCCATTTTAAAACCGAGGATAAAGCGCCCATGAAGGTAACGGGTGTGATTGAAAATATCCCGCTGAACAGTCACTTTCAATTTGGGCTTTTGACGTCAATGAATAGCCTTGATGATGCAAGGCAGCAAAACTGGATGAATTCAAACTACTACACCTATGTGTTATTAAAAGATAAAAGGGATTTTGAAAAGTTAAACGCAAAAGTGCCGCTGCTGGTTGATACCTACATCGGCCCGCAGATGAAAGATGGTACCGGCCAAACGCTAGCCGAATTCAGGAAAAGCGGAAGCAACCTCACTTTTCAGCTACAGCGGCTTACCGATATTCACTTGTATTCAGATTTTCAGTACGACCTGAGCGCACCGGGGGATGTGCGTTATGTATATATTTTCAGTGCTGTTGCATTATTTATGTTATTGATAGCCTGTATCAATTTCATGAACCTTTCTACGGCCGAAGCTGCTAAACGCACACGTGAAGTCGGCATACGCAAAGTGCTCGGTTCGCTGAAAAGCGAATTGGTAAAACAATTCCTGATGGAAACGATGCTCATCGCAGCGATTGCATTGGTACTTTCACTTTTATTAATAAAAGGAGCACTACCGTTTTTCAACGACCTTTCGGGATTGCAGTTAACGCTCAGCTTCACCGAAAAACCATGGATGATACCTGCTTTGATGGGTGCCGTCCTCATCACAGGGTTGCTTGCCGGAAGCTACCCCGCATTTTACCTTTCTTCATTTAAACCCGTGGCGGTGTTGAAAGGAAAATGGAACCCGGTAAAAAATGGCGTGAGTTTCAGGAGCACATTGGTGGTGTTCCAGTTTTTCATCTCCATCATGCTCATGGTAAGTACCATCGTTGTTTACAAACAACTTTCCTATATACGCAATAAAGATGTGGGGTATGACAAAGACAAGGTAATGGTCATCTCCAATGTATGGGCATTGGGAAACAATATGGATGTTTTCAAGCAGCAACTGCAGAGCGATCCCGCGGTGACCCATGTAAGTGCTTCAAGGTATTTGCCTGCCGGCAGCAGTGATAACAACAATTTTTTTGTTTCTACCGAACAGGAACCCGATAGGCTTGTAAAAGCATTGCGGTACGAAATAGACGAACACTACATTTCAACGCTTGGTATACAATTGGAAAGTGGCAGAAATTTTTCTCAGCAATACGGTATGGATTCAGCGGCTGTCATCGTGAATGAGGCGGCCGTAAATGCGTTGGGGTGGAAAGGGGACCCCCTGGACCGAACCATCTCCCGAACCGGCAGCAATGGCAAAGAAACATATCGCGTAATCGGGGTGGTCAAAGACTTTCATTTCCGGTCGTTACACGAACGGATTTCGCCATTGATCATGGTGTTGGCTCCTGATCCGGGCAATCTCGTGGTAAAAATTAACACGGCCGATATTTCAGGCTTTACGGCAAAACTGCAACAACGATTTGCAGCGTATGGCGCAGAAGACCCGATGGATTATTCCTTTTTAGATGAGCGCTACAATAATACATACAAAGCGGAGCAAAAGATCGGGACGATACTGGGTATTTTTGCAATGCTCACCATTTTTATTGCCTGCCTGGGCTTATTTGGCCTTGCAAAATTTACGGCCGAGCAACGTACGAAAGAAATCGGCATCCGCAAGGTGCTCGGTGCCACCGTTACGCAGCTGTCGGCCATGCTCTCGAAAGATTTTTTAAAACTGGTATTGATTGCGGTGGCCATCGCCTCACCCATTGCTTGGTGGGCGATGAACCAGTGGCTGGCCGACTTCGCCTACCGCATCGACATCCAATGGTGGGTATTCGCCGCAGCCGGGCTGGCGGCAGTAGTG